>NZ_JBSEDL010000002.1:0-448989 GCF_053570515.1 Rhodophyticola sp. SM2404 | reverse complement strand
GATGCCGTTGAGTGGCGATCTGCTGCATAGCTCAGTGTAGTTACGCTGAATAAAAAATTTTCTGTCAATAAGAGGAAATCAGTATGCTTTTCATTGTAAAATCAACCCATGACTACTCAACGTGTCAAACACACCACCCAGAAAAAGGTCCCTTTTTTAAGGAAACACTAGCTAACCTTGGAGATCACGGTGTGAAAGTTCATGCCCAATATTCAAACAGATTAGAACACGTTTTGTTTATAGTATGTGAGGCCGATACTTTTGAACAACTGGATGCGGCCTTCGATCCAATCCTTGAGATGGGGAACTTTGAGGTCACTCCTGTTATGAAGCGTGGGTGACTAAACTTTCAGCCATCCCATAGCATCAACTCACGGTGTTGTTCTAGATGATAACAGTGTATGTCTGACGTCAGCGCCTATGGGTCCAAATAGCGATCAGGCCGCACGACTGATCACAACCTCAGTGTCGGTTATAAACGAGCATGACGTAGCGTGAAACTCCTGCTCGCCCTCATAGCCATTATCGCAGCATGTCTCTTTACTGTCTCGAAGCTGTATGACGACAGACAGATTTTGCCCGCACCAACAACGTCAAGCCAACGCATATCAAGATCGACGTTGATGGTGCGGAATTCGATGTCCTCAAGGGCGCAAAATCCATACTCGCCTCATCGTCAATCAGGGACGTTTTTATCGAAATAGATCGCGTTAACCTCACCATCATTGATTACATGATTGCGCTCGGGTTCCGGGTCGACTGGACAGTCGAAAAGGAACACAACGTCGATGTCATGTTCACCAAAGAACCGGAAGCAGCCCCGGTGGTTTAGCCGACTACTGGCGTTTTGGCCTGAGCCATTCAAACCCCATCAGGGCCATCAGGGCAACCACCAGCATCACCACGCCGATCATCATGGTCACGGAGGCTGTACCCACCCTGTCGGCGATACTGCCCGCGACCATGGGGCTAAGCACCATGATCAGGTAATAGAGCGCGAAAAACAGGCCCATCCCGATGGCGGTGTTGCCCGCAGACAGAACCCTGGCCGGAAGCCCCATGGCTGGCCCCGCCGCCGCCCCGGCAAACAGCCCGAGCAGGATAAACACCAGCGCGACATGATCGGTTGTCATGGTCACCGGCAGCAGCATGGCAAACCCGGCAAGGCTGATGAAAATGACCATCACCGGCCGTTTCAATACATCGGCAAGGATGCCCCCCAGCGGGACCGAGGCCGCAATGACAAACAGCGTCAGGCTGATCATGCTGCTGGCCTCAAGGATGGAAAACTCCCGCTCGGTCAGCATGGTGGCGGCAAAGCTGAAGACCATGGCAATCGCCCCGTTATAGAACGCCCAGACGATGGATGCCAGAAACTGGCAGAGCAGGACCCGCCCCCTCAGGGGTTCAAGGGTGATGGCTGATGCCTGCCGCTGTGAAGGGGCCGAAACCATCACCATGAAACCGATCATGGCCAGAAGGGTGAAGAGACTGACGCTATGCAACGCCGCCGCAAGACCGGATGATGCCGACAGGATGGGCAGCACCACCAATGCCAGCGCGATGCCGATCGGCCATGAGGTTACAAATATCCCCATGGCGGTACTCAGTCTGCTGTGCTGGAAATAATCCACCACCAACTTTGACATCAGCACATTGAGGATCACCCCGCCAATACCGGCAATGATCCGGCCGGTAAGCTGCCATGACCAGTCCTGGGTGAAACCGGTCATGATGGCCCCCGCCACCATCAGCATCATCCCAGCGGTAACCGTTTTTTTATCCCCGAAAAACCGCCCCATTGCCCCACCGGGCAGGGCGATGAAAATACCCGGGATAAAATAAAGCCCGATCAGAAAGCCAACATCAGACAGGGAAACACCGAACGCATCCCTGTAGGGACCCGACAGGGCGGCCACTGACTGGAACTGAAACGCCATGCTCATCCGCGCCAGAAAAAGCACAGCCAGGATCATCCAGCGATTTTCAGACAGGGGGGAGGTAGTTACATGCATTAGTTACCGCTCACCAAAACCCTGACTTTCATTACAATAAACCGCCTCATCAGTATACACACCGCGGGGGGGGGAGGCTCAACATCAATACAAGTTTAATAGTCAAACTAGTTTACCTTTTTTAGTGGTTTTTGATCGGACTGGTTATAGGTTGAAGGTCAGCATAAAAGTTTTAACCGGTAAGGAGAAAAAGGATGCTTTTCAAATTTGCATGGACGCATACACCTGAAGCGAGAGACGAAACGGTAAAGAAATTTATGGCTACTGGTGGTATGCCACCTGATGGCGTTGAGTTTATCTCTAGATACCATAATCTAGATGGTACTGGTGGGTTTGTTATCCTAGAGAGTACGAGTGCGGCGGCGCTTGCTGACTATGCTCTTGATTGGAATGGCCTGATAAGAATAGAAATTACTCCCATTATGGATGATGACACAATCAGCTCAGTGCTTCCGAAGCATTTTAGCTGACTGTTCAAGAGTGACAGTTTAATTATTCTTCTGAGGTCGTTGTAACGATTACCCTAGATTGAATGAATGGCGAGTTCTGGAATTTGCTCTTGTTCGGTGGCGGAGACTTTGGCGCCGCCATCAAGGACGCTTGTGCCACCGCAACGAGACGCCTCTGACTTCTATGATTTTACGAAACCAGTGCGCCAAGAGTTACCTGATGCAGAGCGCATCTTTGAGGAAACTGAAAGCGGAGCTAAGCGGAACAGACCACAGCTTCAGCAAATGCTCGACTTTATCCGTGAAGGCGATGTGGTTCAGGTGCATGAGCTATCACGACTGGCCAGATCGCTGCGTGACTTGCAGGAGATCGTAGAGGTCATTCTCAAGAAAGGCTGCAGCGTATCCTTCCTGTCTGAGAACCTGACGTTCAAGCCAGATAGCGAAGACATCTTTGCTACGTTCCAGATGCAGGTGCTTGGTGCATTCGCAGAGATGGAACGAAAGCTGACACGCAAACGACAGACTGAAGGTATCCGCAAAGCAAAAGAGGCAGGACGATATAAAGGGCGCAAGGCAACTATTGACGCTGACAAGATTATTGATCTGCAAAAGAAGGGCCTGACAGCAGAACAGATTGCTAAGTCTTTGGGTATCTCACGTGCCAGTGTCTATCGTTACTACGGTGTCTTAGGGATTAACTGATGCCTGACAAGAGCCTGCAACAGCTATGGGATGAAACACCTAGAATGCCTAAAGTGGTGTTCTTTCAGCCTCTCTGGGAGCCGTACAACGCAGCAGCAGAACTCGTGCAGCACATCCTTGATAGTTGTGGTCTGACGAAGTCAGGCAAGATGGGGCAAAAGTATCGAACCATCATCGCCAGTTTGCTTCAGGCTGCAAAGTCGATTGATGCAGAAGGTCACAAGACGATTGCCTGTAGCCGCAACACAAACACATTCACGGGCTATTCTAATGGGATTGGTCGCAATGCCGTATGGCAAGTAGTTGATGCGCTTGATGGCTCTCTTCTGAAGCGTGTCGAGGGTTCGGGTGCATGGACAAAGCACACGAGTGAATATCTTGAGATGGTTGGCATGGAGTTCACCTATGCTCAGGTCACACATTACAAGTTCAACCCTGATGACGGGATTAAGAACAAGCTGCCACATGCTGTGTTTATGCAAACCCATGCGAAGCTGATCTCAGTCAACAAGGCTGAGACCCGTGGTGAACGCTATGATCGTAAGCAGTCAGATAAGAAGACGCCACGCTTGAGCTATACGGTGGCACAGAAGCGGTTTGGGCGTGATCTACAAATCCTAGAACATGAAGTTCGGCAGCTGTAACGATTACTACAAGAAGCACCCGTTACAGCTTCCCCGGAACGGCAATCAATCACCTGACTACGTAGCTGCAACATATCGGGTCTTCCACGATGGACGGCTTGATGCAGGCGGTAGGTTCTATGGGGTGTGGACAGGGATGCGTGAAGCAAAGCGCTTGGACTGCACGATAGATGGTGTGGAGCTTGTTAGCTTAGACATTAACGCATCACAGCCATTCCTGTTCTCTATGCTGATGGGAATGCATCTACGTCTGCCAAAGTCCACGTGGTTTGACCTTTATGCAGAGATACTGGGCGAGGCTGCCACAGAAGAAACAAGAGACAAGCTCAAGACTGTAGCTATGGAAGTGATTGGCTCAGGTAATGCCCACAAGGCTGGCCCATCAGATGACAAGAAGCACATGTTTAGCGCTGGGCAGTGGGAAGAATATCGTGATCTGTTGTTGGCCCATGTTCCTGCTCTGAAACATCTGGACGCAGATCACATGAATGGGCATGGCTTCATAGCTTATCACGAAGCGGAGATACTCAAGCAGACCCTGTTCAGGCTCATGAAGAAAGACATCCCAGCCTACTCTGTTCATGACTGCATTCTTGTCAAAGCATCACAGATGGCGGGGGCAATGTCGGTCTATCGTGACACTGTGAACGCTTATGTGAAAGCACATTGCATCAAGCACAAACGGGTCAGTGTCATGGATTGCTATCCTGCCATGAAGCTAACTCGTAAAGGCAAGATGCAGGAGCGTGTAATGGGAAGCCAAGACTGTTTGTGACAGCGTTCTTTGTCTTATTGGAGGAAGGACGACCTTAAGCAGACATTCTGACATAAGTCATTGATATGTATACATAAGTGAAATCAGGCCCTGTCATGCGTTGAGCTAGATGATGATGCCACGCTTCATCTTCTCAGAAGCGTCTATCTTTCCCCATGTACGCTGGCTGTGCGCAGATCGTAGTGCCTCTTCGAGCGCTTTCAGGGGAATGCCGTCCTTCTGATAAGCTGCCTGCAAACCCTTGTTTACCTCATTCTTCCAGCCACCAATGTAAGAAGAGAAGTTTGGATCAGCAGATGCAGCCAGAAACTTTGCCTGTAGCGTATGCCTGAAGCTATGGAACGCCAAACGTTTATCTTCGCCTCTCATTTGATGTATGCGCCTGTTGATTACGGCACTTGCAGCATCGGCCCCACCCCCTTCTTTCCTGCCATACTTAGGAAACATTGGAGTGCGTTCTGGATCGTAGTTTGTTTGAGAATTGAGACAGTGTTTGGTTCGCTCCACCAAATAGCCGTTAAGGCGATCAAAGACATCACCAAACAATGGAACCTGTCTATCAAAGCCGTCCTTTGTTACCCGCCTCAAGCGATTATCCGTGAAGTGTATAAATGGAATAGGCTCTTCATCATCGCCTTGCCAGAAGTCAGACATCATCAAGCCTGCAGCATCACCAATCCTGCAACCCGTGTGGTGGCCTATGAGTGCGATAAGCTGCGCTTCCTCATTCATTTGTGGCGCATGATCGTTAAAAAAGGTGTTAAGTTCCTCTGGTGTGAAAGCCCTTCGGTTCAGATTAGGTGTTTGCCCAAGCTTGACTTCATCTCTGTGTTGCTCTTCCAGAGCGCCTCTACGATTGGCGAAGGGGTTATTGTTTCGAGCATCTGCAGCCCACGCTTTCTTGGTCTTTCTTTCTGCAAGGTTATACATCGCAACAACCATGCTCAGTTCACGCCCCACAGACGACAGGGCTTTCTGACCATTGCCATCTTTCCTTTGCCGCAAGCGGTGAATGAACAACTCAGCATCTTCTTCCGTGATGCTATCAAGGGTACGGCTAAGACCCATGGCTGTATTCGTTTCGCCACTCAGTTGCAGCGCTAGCCTTTCAACCAATCGTCCAAGCCGCTTAACTTCCTTGCCCTTATCAAAGTCTGATCTCTTTGGGTTTGCCTGAATCTGCTCGCTGTACAGTTGTTGAGCTTTCTCAAGCGTGGGAACGCCATCTTTGTATGCGAAGCTGCTGTCTGTCTTGCCCAGAGCAAACTGTATCATAGCCTGATGGCTGTTCCATTCTTCAGGATTGCTTGCTGAAGATCTGTCTTTGACCAAGCCGCCGTTTCCAAGAGCGATGATCTCGTCACCATCGCCATCTTCAATCTGAAACGGAATAGGGATGCCCTGATACTCGGTTTGACCAGCCATTGAAGCCAGCGCAACATCATCCAAGTCAAGGTTTCTAAGGTGGCCCGCACCGTAAATAAAGTCATTACGGTCACGCAGGTATTTCTCCTGATCTTGTTTCGGTGCGTTGACCGTTGGTGCTTGCTGTGGATGGATGCCCCTCTTTCTTAGCTCATGCTCAAGGGCAAGGAGTGCTGCGCTCTTCGGCTGGTCTCCTGCAATGGCAAGTCTCCGCTCTTCTAGGTTCACTGAGATGTTGTAAATTTCATGTGCATAAGAGGCCTGTCGCTTGGCCTGTCTTTCATCCTTTGTCTTAAGTGAGACACGGTAGAAAAGTTCACTGAAACCTTTCTGTTTGATGCGACCACGAAGCGACACAGGAACACGCCTGATGTAGTAGTACCATCCGTTTGATCTGAGCGTGATGTATTGGTTTGCACTAGACATGCAGCTACCCTAGAGAAGTTGCATGTGTATCACAATATTGTAATCTGTGTATCACAAGCTAAATATATTAATACCGCATTTAATCAGTAAATCAATAAATATTGACTATAATGATACTATATATGGCTCCCTTCATAGGCTCCATCGCTGCGATCGCGGATCAGTGATGAGCCAGCTTTGACCGCAGCATTGGGTGGCAATCGTTCAAAGGGACGGTGACGGCTTCAACGGGTCTCGGGCTAGCATTCTGGTGCTGCATTCCCTTTCTTCTCTGAATAGAGCAAATGTAGGCCATGCGCGCGTTGTGATGCGCAGTCAGCGGGAGCTGGGAAGGATTTTGGATGCTGGATTTTATGGCGCTTCTGCCGATATGGGCCTTGCTGGCTGCTTTGGCGGTGACCTTCGCGGCGGGGTTTGTCAAAGGCTCGGTCGGGTTTGCGATGCCTTTGATCATGATCTCGGGCCTGTCACTGTTTCTGGAGCCGACCTTGGCGATTGCAGGGATCATCCTGCCGATTGTTCTGTCGAATTTCCTGCAAGTCGCCCGCTATGGCCGCGCCGAGGCTAAAGCCGCTCTTCTTGAATACTGGCGCTATATTCTGATCGTCTGTGTAATGATCCTGATCGTCGCTCAATTCGTGACGATCATTCCGACCCAGACCATGTATCTTATCCTTGGTGTGCCGGTTGTCGTGCTTTCCACCATCCAGCTTTTGGGGATCAAGTTCCATATCCCGCAGCATCGCCGCCGTTTGTCGGAATGGGTTGTCGGCGGTTTTGCAGGCGCGCTTGGCGGTTTGACGGGCACATGGGGGCCGCCGACAGTGCTTTATCTGATCGCGCTTGAGACACCCAAGGCCAAACAGATGCTGGTGCAAGGCGTAGTCTACGGGCTCGGCTCGGTCAGCTTATTGGCGGGGCATTTGAATTCGGGCGTGCTTAACTGGCAAACAGCCCCGTTCTCGGCGCTGTTGCTGATCCCTGCATTTTTGGGGATGCAGGTGGGCTTTCGCTTCTCCGACAAGCTTGATCCTGACAAATTCCGCAAACTCACCTTATTGGTGCTGATCATTGCAGGGGCCAATCTCGTGCGCCGTGGCGTGATGGGGTGACCCAAAGAAAAAGGCCGCAGCGGGGATGCTGCGGCCCTATTCCAAATCTGCGATAGCGCCTTACGAGATCGACGCGGCCTTCACATCATCATCGATGAACGGCACGTATTGGGCGAAATTATCCGAGAACATATTCACCAGCTTGGTGGCCTGCGCATCATAGGCGCTTGCATCGGCCCAAGTGGAACGTGGGTCCAGCAATGTGTCATCGACACCCGCGACGCTGACGGGAACGTCAAAGCCGAAATTCGGGTCCTTGCGGAATGTTGCATTGTTCAGGGAGCCATCCAAAGCCGCTGTCAAAAGCGCGCGTGTCGCTTTGATCGGCATCCGTGAACCCGTGCCATAGGCACCGCCCGTCCAGCCCGTATTTACAAGCCAGCAGGTGGAGCCATATTGCGCGATCTTCTCGCGCAGCAGGTTTCCATATTCTTCGGGACGGCGCGGCATGAAGGGCGCGCCGAAACAGGTTGAGAACGTGGGCTCAGGCTCGGTCACGCCACGCTCGGTGCCAGCAACCTTCGAGGTGAAGCCCGACAGGAAGTGATACATCGCCTGTGCAGGTGTCAGCCGCGCGATCGGAGGCAGGACACCGAAGGCGTCACAGGTCAGCATGATGATGTTTTTGGGGTGACCACCAAGGCCCGATGCGGAGGCATTGGAAATCTGCTCCAGCGGATAGGCGCACCGCGTATTGGCGGTCAGGCTTGCATCATCGAAATCCAGCTCGAGCGTTTCAGGGTCGAACACCATATTCTCGATCACGGTGCCGAAGTTACGGGTCGTTGCGAAAATCTCAGGCTCGGCCTCTTCGCGCAGATTGATTGTCTTGGCGTAGCAGCCACCTTCAAAATTGAAGATACCATTATCCGACCAGCCATGCTCGTCATCCCCGATCAGAACACGGCCCGGATCAGCGGAGAGCGTTGTCTTGCCCGTGCCAGACAGGCCGAAGAACACAGCGCTGTCCTCGGGGTTGTCCTTGGCGTGATTGGCCGAGCAATGCATCGGCATCAAACCTTTTTCAGGCAGGATGTAGTTGAGCAGGCTGAAAACGGATTTCTTATTCTCGCCAGCATATTCCGTTCCGCCGATCAGGATCAGCTTGCGATCAAAGTTCAGAGTGATCACCGTATCGGTGCGGCAGCCATGACGCTCGGGATCCGCTTTGAAGCTTGGGCAATTGATGATGGTGAATTCTGGCAGGAAGCCGTCAAGTTCGTCCCGCGCAGGGCGACGCAGGAGATGGCGAATGAACAGGTTATGCCAAGCCAGTTCGGACACGACGCGCACATCAAGGCGATGCTCGACATCAGCGCCTGCATAGAGGTCCTGCACGAAATACTCGCCGCCCTTCATATGCGCCTTCATATCTTCATAGAGGCGATCAAAGGCGTCAGCCTCCATTGGCGCGTTGTTATCCCACCAGATATGCGGCTCGACCGATGGGGTGCGCACAACGAATTTATCCTTGGGGGAACGGCCCGTGTATTTGCCAGTGGTGACAAGGAAGGTGCCGCCTTGGCCCAATTGGCCTTCATCACGCTTGAGTGCAGCCTCGATCAACGCAGGCTCGAGCAGGTTATAATACACATGACCCAGATCCGTCACACCTTGATGTTCCAGTGTCATCACTGGGTTCACGCGTCCTGTGGTCATGTCTTGTAAGCTCCCGTGCCGGTGTTTCACGGCCTCAAGTTGGAAATCATCAGGTGCCACCTCCGCACCTCAACGTAGCTAAACCTATAACACGCTGAAATTTTGTCTGAACAGGACGCAACAGCACAGTTAGCGCAATCACTTAGAAGATAACGCTAACAGCCTGTCAGTTCGGGAGTAAGATTTCGACTGCTGGCGGGGGATGCCGTCCTGAAACTGCGTCTTTCACGACTCATTAAGCCAAAAATGCAACGAATCACACGCATACGATGGTCGATTCGAAACTAAAGATTGATTCTCTGCGCCAGAAAGCTGAAAAAGGGAAAAAAATTATAACGAGCAGTATAAGGAATATCGAACATGTCGAGGATCGCACTCGTCGATGATGACAGGAATATTCTGACGTCGGTTTCAATGACGCTTGAGGCTGAGGGCTTCGAAGTTGAAACGTATAATGACGGTCAGTCCGCGCTTGACGCTTTCAACAAAAAACTTCCCGATCTGGGCGTTTTTGACATCAAGATGCCCCGTATGGATGGAATGGACCTGCTTCAGCGGCTCCGCCAGAAATCAAAGATGCCTGTCATCTTTCTGACCTCCAAGGATGATGAGATTGATGAGTTGATGGGCCTGCGTATGGGCGCTGATGACTACGTCAAAAAGCCCTTCTCGCAGCGTTTGCTGGTTGAGCGCATCCGCTCGATCCTGCGCCGCCAAGACGCTATCGCGTCTGACGAAACCGAAGCGCCCGAGGAAAGTCAGGTGCTTGTTCGCGGCGAATTGTCGATGGACCCGCTGCGCCACGCGGTGACGTGGAAGGGCAAGGATGTATCGCTGACAGTGACAGAATTCCTGCTGCTTCAAGCCCTTGCACAACGCCCAGGCTTCGTGAAAAGCCGCGATCAGTTGATGGATGTCGCCTATGATGAGCAGGTCTATGTTGATGACCGCACCATCGACAGCCACATCAAGCGCCTGCGCAAGAAAATGCGCAATGCTGATGATGATTTTTCGGCCATCGAAACGCTTTACGGCATCGGCTATCGGTATAACGAGGAGTAAATGTCCATAGCCTCGGATCTTCCAATGACTGCACGTGGGTCTTCAGAACGCACTGATATCGTATTGGGTGAAGATTGGGATCGTCCGCAAGGAGCGGTCGAGTCCGAGCTGAGGGCTGCGCGTCAGCGACGGAATGTTCTGTCGCTGAACAGATCGCCTTTGGCGCGCAAGATCATCTTGTTCAATCTGCTTGGTATTGTGGTTTTGGTTGCGGGGGTTCTTTACCTCAATCCGTTCCGTGACAGCCTTGTTTTGCAGCGCGAACAGGCCTTGGCCGTTGAGGTGCAATTGATCGCAGACGTCTTTGAAGCCAGCCTGCCGAGCAGCGCGCCGGCGGATTTGGTGACGGGTGATGGCGTCGATCCCGCCGAAGTCTTGGGGCGGATCGGCTTGACCGATGGTTTGGATGTTTACGTGTTTTCGCCCTCAGGCGATCTGGTGACATCAACGGATAGCGTCGCGCGCAACCCCGCGCGCCCTGTCCGTGGCCTCGAAGCCAGAGACTCGAGCACGATGTTGATCACCGACCTTCTGAACAGGGTTTGGGATGGCATCGCTTCGGTCCTGTCTGCGGACACGGCCGAGCTGGATGCCGTTGACCGTGAGGCTTTGGCCAGCTCCATTGTGGAAGATGCTTTGAGCGGCGCCACCGTTTTGCGCCGTGGCGTGGACCAAGCAGGCACCGTTCATACCGCAGCCTCGCCGATTGAGGGCGCGACAGGTGTTATCGGGGTCGTCGTGGCGGCCACAGCGGCTGGCGAGATTGACCTTCTTGTGCGGGCCGAGCGTGAGCAATTGTTGCAGCTCTTTGTCGTGGCTCTGCTTGTCTCCATCGGGTTGAGCTTGGTTCTCGCCTCGACGATTGCAAACCCGCTGTCTGATCTGTCAGCCGCGGCGGAATTGGGCCGCGATAAAAACGCACGCAAGATGAGCCCGACCCGCGTTCGTATCCCCGATTTGTCGGGTCGTCCTGATGAAATTGGCCGATTGTCGGGGGCTTTGCGCGGGATGGTTTCGGCCCTTTATGACCGGATCGATTCCAACGAACAATTCGCGGCGGATGTCGCCCATGAGATCAAGAACCCACTGGCCAGCTTGCGGTCTGCGGTTGTGACCATGGGCCTTGCCAAGACAGATGAACAACGCAAACGTTTGCTGGATGTCATCGAACATGACGTGCAGCGCCTTGATCGCTTGGTCTCGGATATCTCGAACGCCTCGCGGCTTGATTCCGATTTGGTCAAGGAAGACGAAGAAGAGTTCGATCTGATCAGAACCCTTGAAAATATTTCGGAATTCAATGCCGAGGAAGCATCGAAAAAGGGTGTCGAGTTTATCTCGGATCTGCCTGATGACCCGATCCGGATCAGTGGCCTTGAAGGACGGCTTGCGCAGGTTTTTGTGAACCTGCTGACCAATGCGATTTCGTTCTGCGAAGACGGCGATGCCGTACGCATCTGGGCGCGTCGTCGTGACAACAGGGTTTTGATCGTGGTCGAGGATACAGGGCCGGGTATTCCTGAAGAAGCGCTCACCAAGGTGTTCAAACGTTTCTATTCTGAACGTCATGTGCAGCAATTCGGCAATCATTCGGGCCTTGGTCTGGCGATCTCGAAACAGATCGTTGAGGCGCATGGCGGTGTCATTTGGGCCGAGAATATCCGCCCGACAGATGATGACATTACCTCCGAGCCACTTGGCGCGCGTTTCGTCGTGGGCCTGCCGACCTAATTGATGGCCAACCCCCCGATAGAGGACGACCGGCCCGCCCCCCTGCTGCTTACCGAGTTTGGGGAAGAGGTAGATGCGCGGCTGTTTTTACGCGGGACTGCCCTTTCTCTGAACGGCCAAGGTGTTCTTTTCCTTGGGCCATCAGGGTCAGGGAAATCCACCTGCGCTTTGGCGTTGATGGCGCATGCCGCACAGCTTATCGCGGATGATGGTGTTTTTCTTGAGGATGGAGGGCAAGAGCCGCACAGGCTTATGCGCCCAGAAAACAAACCTGAATTTATCGAAGCTCGTGGCGTGGGCTTGCTCAATTCAGGGCCTGTTTCTGCCCAAGCGCCACTGGCTTTGGTTGTTGATCTCGGCCAGAAAGAGGCGCATCGTCTGCCGCCTCCTAGGCAGGCCAGATGGAAGTCACAATCTTGTCGCTTGATCCTTGGACAGGATCAGCCAATTTTATGGGCTTATATCTTGCAAGTTCTTCGGGCCGGTATAGCTGTTCCGAAATAGAAGCGCACTCGAGCGAAGGGAATGGCGATGGATAGCGAAGATAGGCCAAGGCTTTCCGACCCGAAGCATGCGAGTGCCGAAGACACGTCTCGGGTGGTTTTTGTGTCGGGTCCGTCAGGTGCAGGGCGCTCCACCGCGATTAATGTGCTTGAGGATTTGGGCTTCGAGGCGATTGATAACCTTCCCCTCAGCCTTTTACCGCGCTTGACAGATGGCCCGCCCTTGGCGCGCCCGCTCGCTCTGGGAACCGATACGCGCAACCGTGATTTTTCTGCTCAAGCCTTGATTGCGGCGGTTGATCGTCTGGCCGTTGCTTCGAATATTCTGGCTGATCTGGTCTATCTCGATTGCGCGGATGAGGTCTTGGTGCGGCGCTATTCCGAAACCCGCCGCCGTCACCCCCTCGCCCCTGAGGGTGAACCCATCCGTGGAATTCAGATCGAGAAAGAGCTTTTGGCCCCCGTGCGGGCGCGGGCGGGCATTCTGATCGATACCAGCGATATCAGCCCCCATGATTTGCGCGAACAGATTCTGCGCCTCTTCGGCCCCTCTGGTAAGCAGACCCTTGCGCTTTCGGTGCAATCTTTCTCGTATAAGCGCGGCCTGCCCACTGGGGCGGATATCATTCTGGATTGCCGCTTTTTGCGGAATCCCTATTGGGACGAGGCCCTGCGCAGTGTCGATGGCCGTGATTCAAAGGTCCAAGACTTCATCTCTGACGATCCGCGCTTCAAACCTTTTGCTGATCAAGTGACCTCGCTGATCGAAACCTTGCTGCCTGCCTATATCGATGAGGGTAAAACCCATCTCACGGTCGCCTTTGGCTGCACGGGCGGGCAGCATCGCTCGGTCGCGATGGTCGAAAATTTGAGCAGCCACCTTGCAGAAGCCAGTTGGCAGGTGTCTAAAAGGCATCGGGAATTAGAGCGTAAGGGCATCGTCCCTACGCCTTGAACGCGGATTGCAGGAAAAATTTTGATCGGAATCGTGATTGTCGCCCATGGGGGCCTAGCGCAGGAGCTTTTGGCGGCCACTGTTCATGTGGTCGGTCCGCAGCAAGCCTTTGCCGCGATCTCCATTGGGCCCGAAGATGACCGTGCCGAGCGGCAGCGCGAGATTTGCGATATCGCGGATTCTGTCGATACTGGCGCGGGTGTGGTGGTGGTGACCGATATGTTCGGCGGATCACCCTCGAATTTGAGCCTCAAGGCCTGCAACCCCGAAAATCGTAAAATCTTGACGGGGGTCAATCTGCCGATGCTGATCAAGCTGGTGAAATCCCGCCATCTTGATGTGGGCATGGCAGTTGAACGCGCCGCGGAGGCGGGTCGCCGCTACATCAATTCTTTTGACGGGGCAGCACCATGAGTGAGACATCAAATCTGTTCGAGCTGGAAATCGTGAATGAGAAAGGCTTGCATGCCCGTGCCTCTGCGAAATTCGTTGAAACGGTGGAGGGCTATGACGCCACGGCAATCGTTCGCAAGGATGGGCTGAGTGCCGCTGGAGATTCGATCATGGGACTTTTGATGTTGGCAGCGTCTATTGGAACCACTATTGAGGTTGAAACACAGGGGTCTGAGGCCGACGCACTTGCCGAGGCACTTAAGGCTTTGGTCGCTGATAAGTTCGGCGAGGGACACTGAGCCTTACTTTCACAAGGCGGATACAAGGAGCGAGCTGGCTTGACCGATACGAGCACCCGCAATGTCGTAACAGGTCACGAGGCGCAGCCTCTGGGGCCGGTTGCCGAGGCTCCAAAGGTGTATGACCGCCGCAGTCTGACGTATTCAAATACCTTCTCCAGCCCCGTTATTCGCACGCTGATCCAAGCGATCGAATGGCTGACGGGCAAGATAACAATCATTCGTCGTGTCCGTCGCTTCGAGCAGATGGGCACCCCAACGGGGCAGGCCTTTTGGCCCGCCACGATGCAGGCCATGGGCATTGACTTGCAAACGCCCCAAACCCAGCTTGACCGTATTCCCGAAACAGGGCCCGTGGTCTTGGTTGCCAATCATCCACATGGCTTGGTTGACGGGATGATCCTTGCCGATTTGATCGGGCGCAGACGAAATGATTACCGGATCCTGACCCGCGCTTTGCTCACAGGTATTGACGAGAGTGCGGCCAGCTACATGATCCCCGTGCCCTTCCCGCATGAGGAAGATGCGCAGCGCAAGATGGTTGAGATGCGCAGCCAAGCGATGGAGCACTTGCGCGAACAAGGGCTGATTGCTCTGTTCCCATCAGGTGTGGTTGCCGCGTCTGAAACCATGTTCGGGCCAGCGATCGAGGCTGAGTGGAATGTGTTTACAGCCAAAATGATCCGCATGTCAGGGGCCACGATTGTGCCTTTGTGCTTCCAAGGGGCCAATTCGCGGGCCTATCAGGTTGCCAACCAGATTTCCCCGATCTTGCGGCAGGGTCTTTTGATCCATGAAGTGGTGCATGCTTTCGACAAGCCGCAAGCGCCGATCATTGGGCAGCCCATTTCGCCTGATATTTGGGAAGAGCAGATCAAGCAGCCCCGCCAATTCATGGCATCGCTTCGCGCGCATACGATTGGTCTGAAAGAGAACCCCGACGCGATTTATACCGGCTGAGCCAGCGCGCCAGCCTAGCGTGTCGGAACGGGAACCTCACCACGATAATCATAGAAACCGCGATCTGTCTTGCGCCCCAGCCAGCCCGCCTCGACATATTTTGTCAGCAATGGGCAGGGGCGGTATTTGGTGTCTGCCAAGCCGTCATGCAGAACGTTCATAATCGCGAGGCAAGTATCCAACCCGATGAAATCGGCCAGCTCAAGCGGACCCATAGGGTGGTTTGCACCCAGCTTCATCGACTCGTCGATTGATCTGACACTGCCGACACCTTCATAGAGCGTATAGACTGCCTCATTGATCATCGGCATGAGAATACGGTTCACGATAAAGGCTGGAAAATCCTCGGCGGTGGCGGCTGTTTTGCCGAGTTTGTCGACAACGGCCTTACAGGCGGTAAAGGTTTCCTCATCCGTTGCGATGCCGCGGATCAGTTCCACCAATTGCATCACAGGCACAGGGTTCATGAAGTGAAACCCCATGAATTTTTCAGGGCGATCCGTGCGGCTTGCCAGACGGGTGATCGAGATAGAAGAGGTGTTCGATGTCAGGATCGTATGGGGCTGAAGATGCGGCAGAAGATCTTCGAAGATCGCCTGTTTGACGGTTTCGCGCTCGGTTGCGGCCTCGATGACTAGATCGGTCGGGCCCAAATCCTTGAGCTGCAAGGTCGTGGTGATGCGGCCAAGGGCGGCCTCCATATCGGCCTCGGATAATTTCCCCCGAGACACCTGCCGCACCATGTTCTTCTCGATCACATCCATGCCTTTGGTCAGCATGTCCTGCGAGATGTCATTCAGGACGATATCATAGCCCGCAACAGCACAAACATGCGCGATCCCGTTGCCCATTTGCCCTGCGCCAACGATGCCGATTTTCTGGATGTCCATTGGTCTGATCCTGCCATTGGTTTCAGCTCAGACCATAGGCGGGCGAGCGGCAGGGACACAAGGTTAAACCTTGTTTCAAAACCCGTTCAACTTCGCGGTTTAGCCAATTGGAAAGGCATTGGATGCAGGCTGGCTTTGGGTGAGACGAATCAAGGTGGGTAGAAGCCATGAGCTTTGCACGTATGGGGCATGGCCCTTTAGATTATGAATTGGTGAATTTTGAGGGGACACCGCTGAGGTTTCGGGGGCCACAGCCCGATCCGGATGCGCCTTTCATGCTTTGTCTGGGCAGTTCCGAGACATTCGGCAAATTTGTGGCCGAGCCATATCCAGCAACCCTGTCCGAGCTGACGGGCCTGCCTGCAATGAATATGGGCGTCATGAATGCGGGGCTGGAAGTGATGCTTCATGATCCTGTGGTCCAAGAAATGATGACACGGGCCGAAGGCATCGTGCTTCAGATCATGGGGGCGCAAAATATGACCAACCGGTTCTATACGGTGCATCCACGCCGAAATGACCGTTTTCTGAAGGCCTCGGCGATCTTGCAGACAATCTACCGCGATGTGGATTTCACCGAGTTCCACTTTACGCGTCATATGCTCAACAGCCTTTTGCAATCCTCCCGTGATCGTTTTGAAATTGTCACAGATGAGCTTCAGGCTGCGTGGCTGGGACGGATGAAAGCGGTTTTATCGCGTGTGGAATGCTCTGTGCATCTTCTGTGGATGGGCCAGCAGAACCCTGCTGAGGAGGCGACTACCGATGATACCCTCGGGTCGGACCCGCTCTTCGTGACGCAAGCCATGCTGGATGAGGTGGCCCCCCTCGCGGCCTCGTTGACCACCTGCGTGGCAACGGCGGCGGAACAGGTTGCGCCGACCAAAGGCATGTTCTTTGCCGCGCGGGAGGAAGCCGCCGCACGCATCCTTCCTTGCCCCGAGATGCATAGCCGCGCCGCGCGGGCGTTGGCGCAGAAAATCGCTATGGTGAGCGCGCCGTAACATGATGCCCAAAAGCAAAACGCCCCACCTATGTGGCGGGGCGTTTGCGTATCGACCTTTGAAGGCAAATTACAGTTTCGACGACAATTCCGGAACCGCCTCGAACAGATCGGCGACCAGACCGTAATCGGCGACTTGGAAGATCGGTGCTTCTTCGTCCTTATTGATCGCAACGATGACCTTGGAATCCTTCATACCAGCAAGGTGCTGGATCGCGCCGGAAATACCGACTGCGATGTAAAGGTCAGGGGCCACGACTTTGCCTGTTTGGCCAACCTGCCAATCATTCGGGGCATAGCCTGAATCGACCGCGGCACGGGAGGCACCAACAGCGCCGCCGAGCTTGTCGGCAAGGCCTTCGATGATGGCGAATTGCTCTTCGCTGCCAACACCGCGACCACCCGAAACCACGATACCAGCCGAGGTCAGTTCAGGGCGATCACTTTCGGCGACCTTATCTTCAACCCATTCAGACAGACCATCGCTCCCCGCAGCCGAGATCGCCTCAACCGAAGCAGAGCCGCCTGTTGGGGCCGCATCAAACGTGGAGGTTCGGAAGGTGATGACCTTTTTGGCATCCGATGATGTCACGGTCTGGATTGCATTGCCTGCATAGATCGGACGCTCGAATGTATCGGCGTCGATTACGGCAGTCGCTTCCGAGATGATCATGACGTCCAGAAGGGCTGCAACACGCGGCATGATGTTTTTCGCATCTGTCGTCGCGGGTGCCACGATATGGCTGTAATCGCCCGCCAAGGATACAAGCAAAGCCGCTGTAGGTTCCGCCAAGCGGTGGCCCAAAGCGCCATCCTCGGCGCAGAGCACACGCGCCACGCCATCGATGGTTGCGGCCGTATCGGCTGCGGCTTTGGCGGAGGCGCCGGCGCATAGCACGGTGACATCGCCCAAGGACTTCGCGGCTGTTACAGCCTTGGCGGTGGCATCCATTGCCAACTCACCATTCGAGACTTCTGCAAGAAGAAGAACAGCCATCAGATCACTCCCGCTTCGGTTTTGAGTTTCTCGACCAATTCATCGACCGAGCCGACCATGACACCTGCTTTGCGTGTCTCGGGCTCGGTGGTTTTGACGACGGACAAACGTGGCGTGACATCAACGCCGTAATCGGCGGCTGTCTTTTCATCCAAGGGCTTTTTCTTGGCCTTCATGATGTTGGGCAGCGAGGCATAGCGCGGCTCGTTCAGGCGCAAATCTACGGTGACGATGGTGGGCATTTTGACCTTGATCGTCTGCAATCCGCCATCGACTTCGCGGGTGACAACGGCGTTGTCACCATCAATATCTACTTCGGAGGCGAAGGTTGCTTGCGACCATCCAAGAAGCGCCGAGAGCATCTGCCCCGTTGCGTTCATATCGTTATCAATCGCTTGCTTGCCTGCCAGCACAAGGCCGGGCTGCTCTTCATCGATCACGGCTTTGAGGATTTTCGCAACGGCCAGTGGTTCGATATCCTGAGTGACGTCATCGGAGGCAACGACGAGAATGGCGCGGTCTGCACCCATGGCCAGCGCGGTACGTAGGGTTTCTTGGGCCTGCTTCACGCCGATGGACACGGCAATCACCTCATCGGCCTTGCCCGCTTCCTTAAGACGGATCGCTTCTTCCACCGCGATTTCGTCGAAAGGGTTCATCGACATTTTCACATTGGCGAGATCGACACCCGTGCCATCCGCTTTCACACGGACTTTCACGTTATAATCAATCACGCGCTTTACAGGCACCAACACCTTCATTTGCACGTCTCTCCTGATTTTGATTCACGCTTTTTCAGCGATCTTCCTGAGTTTGTCATGGATTTAAAGCCTCATGCCGCAAGGGAACAGGCCAAAAACGGCATCTGAGACGCTGTTACGCGGCGTCTTGTCTTTGTTGGACCTTAGCGGTTTGCGCCTGGAACCCACAAAACATCGTCCTTGCCGCCATTATTTGCGACACGACCCACGACAAAAAACCAATCCGACAGACGGTTGAGGTATTTCACACCATCCGGATTGACCGATTCCATCGTGGCCAATTCGACGCTCATCCGTTCGGCGCGGCGGCAGACGGTTCGGCACATATGCAGATAGGAGGCGAGAGCGCTGCCACCGGGCAAGATAAAGCTGCGCAGCGGCTCAAGCTCTCCGTTCATCTCGTCAATTTCGCTCTCAAGACGGGCGACTTGGGCCGCAACGATCCGCAAGGGTGCGTATTCGCGCTCGCCGTCTTTTTCCATATTCGGAGTGCAAAGATCGGCACCCAGATCGAACAGGTCGTTTTGAATGGCGGCAAGGCGCGTGGCCATTTCACCTTCGGCATGCAGGCGCGTCACACCTAGAATGGCGTTCAATTCATCGACTGTGCCATAGGCGGCCACCCGCATGGAATGCTTGGCCACGCGGCTGCCATCGCCAAGTGCTGTTTCGCCGTGATCGCCAGTTTTGGTGTAGATTTTGTTCAGGACTACCATTGGATTTGTTTCAGCCTCCTTGGCCGCGGAGATAGACAAATGCGATGATCACGAGGACCGCAACGAATTGTGCGATCAGGCGCCAGCGCATGAATTTATTCGATTGTTTTGCGCTTTCTGCCGTGCCGCGCCGAAAGGCGTTCAGCCCAAGCAACAGTGCCACAACGACCGCAAGGCAAGCGATGACAACAATGATGAAAAGCGGGTCGTTCATGGGGGTGGTCCCTTCTTGTGACGTGCTTTTAGTGACTTAGGCGAGAAATCCGCATTTGCCACTGGCTGACGAAGTAATTTCTTGACGGGCTGGGGTCGAAACGCCTCGGGCGCACTTCTGTTCAGACCCGTGAGGTTATCCAATCAAGCGCGCGGGTTGGCAAAAGTCTCTTGAGCGCGCCCATGATATAGGTGGGCGTCGTGATGTAATAGCGCGGCTTGGGGCGGCGGCTTTCAAGGAAGTGGATGACCTTTTTCGTGACAGCCTCGGGGGGCAGCTCAAACGGGTCGGGGCCGCTATCCTCATATAATCGCGGGATAAGCGCTTCGCGATACTGCTCTGTACGGGCCGAGTTTTCCCAATCGATCCAGCGCTCGAAATGCGGAATGGAATTCACGCGGATTTTTGATGTCACAGGGCCAGTATTGAGAAGTGTGAAATGGATCGGGGTATCGCGCATCTCGATCCGCAGAACATCGGTCAGGCCTTCCAACGCGTATTTCGTGCTGACATAGGCCCCGCGCCATTTCAGGGGCACCAGCCCAAGCACCGATGAATGCTGGATAATCCGCCCATGCCCCTGCGCCCGCATAATCGGGATGACACGGCAGGTCAGGTCATGCACGCCAAAAAGATTGGTCTCGAATATCTCGCGCAGCCCCCCGCGCGGAAGATCTTCCACCGCGCCGGGCATTCCGAATGCACCGTTGTTGAACAGCGCATCCAGTGTTCCGCCGGTCAGCGCAAGTGTTTCTGCCAAGCCCGAGGCAATGCTGTCAGGGTCGGCATAGTCCAGTTGAACCGCTTCAAACCCATCTGCTTTGAGGGCCGCGACATCCTCAGGCTTTCGCGCGCTGGCGATTACGCGCCAGCCATGATCGCGTACGCCGCGCGCCACAGTGGCGCCGATACCTGATGAACATCCGGTGATAAGTATGGTTTTCGGCATGTTGTACTCTCAAGACCTCAAGGGGTTTTGGTAGGAGAGCACGACGCCAAGCGCAATGCCTCAGGTCAGGGAGGCCGTCAGGAAGCGGCTGGCCATATAGCCTGTCTGGCCCGTTGCGATATCGCGAATATGCGACCACCCATTCCCGAGGTCTTCGATCAGCTCGATGCTTGCGCCATAGCCGACAGCGCCAACAACCGCATCCGATGTGGTAGGGCCGCTGCGCATATTTACCATGCTGCCCGAGACATAGACGATTGCAAGTTCAGGGGTGGTGTCCGCGCTTGTGCCGATCTCAGCAGGGGCAGAGGTTGGGGCGGAGGCCTGTTCTGGGCGAAGCGACAGAACGGTTCCAAGGTCCAGCTCAGCAGGCCTGATCACTGCGGCGATCTCAAGAACACCGCCATTTGCGAGCATAAGGGTGTCCTGCGGATCAGCATTTGCGGCTGTGGCGACATCTTGGGTTGTCGTGGATGGCGGCGCGATGACCGCGCTTGGCTGGAAATCCGACCGCGCAACGATGTCAGGTTGCGACGTCTGCGCGTCGTGGTCGCCCCAAATCACCATCGTAAGGTACAGGCAGGCACATAAAATTACTGTCAGCTTGATCAATGAAGCGTCCCCCAACGCGAAATATCAAAAGGACCTCTACCCTATCTAAAGCCACATGCCATCCAGAAAAATAAATTTTCTGCACAGCATGTTTCTTGTCCCTCCCCGTTCCTTTGCGTATCACCACTGCAATGAATGAGCAGCCTGACCCAACTGATGATCGCCAATCCTCCGAGTCGCTGAGCCGTGCCATCGGTTCGCGTTACTTGCAGTATGCGCTATCCACCATCATGCACCGCGCGCTTCCTGATGCGCGGGACGGGTTGAAACCTGTGCATCGCCGTATCCTTTTTGCGATGCGCGAATTGCGCCTGTCACATAATGGGGGCTTCCGGAAATCCGCGAAAATCTCGGGCGATGTGATGGGCAATTACCACCCGCATGGCGATGCCGCGATCTATGACGCGATGGCGCGCTTGGCGCAGGATTTCAACGTGCGCTACCCGCTGGTCGATGGTCAGGGCAATTTTGGCAATATCGACGGCGATAACCCTGCTGCCAGCCGCTATACCGAAGCGCGCATGACCGCAGTGGCCGAGGCCCTTCTGGAAGGGCTGGACGAGGATTGCGTTGATTTCCGCCCCAATTATGACGGCACCCTGAAAGAACCCGAAGTGCTGCCCGCAGCCTTCCCGAACCTGCTGGCCAATGGCTCAAGCGGGATTGCCGTGGGCATGGCGACGAATATTCCACCGCATAATCTGGATGAATTGGTCAATGCATGTTTGCACCTGATCAAGACCCCCGATGCCCGCGACGAGACCTTGCTGAACTATGTACAGGGCCCCGATTTCCCTACAGGCGGCATCATTGTTGAGCCGCGCGAGAGCATGATGGAGACCTACCGCACAGGGCGCGGCGCGTTCCGTCTTCGTGCGAAATGGGAGGTTGAGGATCTGGGGCGCGGGACATGGCAGATCGTTGTCACCGAAATTCCCTATCAGGTTCAGAAATCCAAGCTGATCGAGAAGCTGGCCGAAGTCATCCAGACCAAGAAAATCCCGATCCTTGGCGATGTCCGCGACGAGAGCGCGGATGACATCCGTATTGTGCTTGAGCCACGCTCCAAGAATGTCGAACCCGACGTTCTGATGAGCATGCTCTACCGCAATTCCGATCTGGAGACGCGGTTTTCGCTGAATATGAATGTGCTGATCGACGGGCGCACGCCCAAGGTTTGCAGCCTCAAAGAGGTTCTGCGCGCATTCCTTGACCACCGCCAAGAGGTGCTTTTGCGCCGGTCGCGCCACAGGATGGCCAAGATTGACCACCGTTTGGAGGTGCTTGAGGGCTTTATCATCGCCTTCCTCCATCTTGACCGCGTGATTGATATCATCCGCTATGATGCCGCGCCCAAGGATGCTTTGATGCGCGAGGATTGGGGCCGTGATTTCACGCGTGCGATCTCGGAGGCGGATTACCAATCACCGCCCGAGGGCGCTGGTGAATTATCCGAAGTTCAGGCCGAAGCCATCCTCAATATGCGCCTGCGCAGCCTGCGCCGCTTGGAAGAGATGGAGTTGGTCCGTGAGCGCGAAGCGCTGATGGAAGAACGCGCAAATCTTGAAGATTTGTTGGAAAATGACTCGATCCAATGGGCGAAAATTTCCGATGAATTGCGCGATATGCGCAAGAAATTCGGCAAGACCAGCCCCGGAGGAGAGCGCCGCACGCAATTTGCCGAGGCGGGTGAGGTCGAAGACGTTCCGATCGAGGCGATGATCGATCGCGAACCGCTGACAGTGGTCTGCTCCAAGATGGGCTGGATCCGCGCGATGAAGGGCCATATCGACACCTCTCAGGAATTGAAATTCCGTGATGGGGATGAGGGCCGTTTCGCCTTTCATGCCGAGACCACCGATAAATTACTGGTTTTCGGCAATAATGGCCGTTTTTACACGATTTCTGCCACAAATTTGCCCGGAGGGCGTGGGATGGGTGAACCTGTCCGCCTGATGGTGGATTTGCCCAATGAGGTCGAAATCGTGGATCTGTTCGTACACAAAGCTGATGGCAAACTGCTGGTCGCCTCCTCTGCAGGAGACGGCTTTGTGGTGTCTGAGGCGGATGTGATCGCGCAGACGCGCTCTGGCAAGCAGGTGCTGAATGTGAAGGATGCAGTGACCGCCAAGGTCTGCAAACGCCTTGCATCCGGTGATGATCACATCGCCTGTGTTGGAGAGAACCGCAAGGTTCTGGTATTCCCCCTTGAAGAGCTTCCCGAAATGGGACGCGGCAAAGGGGTTCGCCTGCAAAAGTACAAAGATGGGGGCCTTGTTGACGCCCGCAGCTTTGCTCTGTCCGAAGGCTTGAGCTGGAGTGATCCGGCAGGCCGCACGCGGACGGAGACCGATTTGACCGAATGGGTGGGCAAGCGCGCCAGTGCGGGCCGGATGGCCCCGCGCGGCTTTCCACGGGATAATCGGTTTACTTAAGGGGTCACATGTCAGCTCTCAAAACGCGGTTCTCAGGTGACCGTGGCGTCTTATTCCAGATCGCTCTGAAGGCGGGTCTTCTGACGGCTCTAACGCTTGGTATCTACCGGTTCTGGCGGATCGCGCGCTTGCGTCGCTATTATTGGTCAGCCGTGAGACCCGGGGGGCATCCTCTCGAATATACAGGCACGGGTATTGAAAAACTGGCGGGCTTTTGCATCGCGGTGATCATTCTGGCTGTCATCTTGCTGTTGGTAAACATGGCCTCGATCGGGGCGATGATCGGTTTGGCCGAGGCCCTGCCTTGGTGGATGGCCACAGGGGTTTCCTTCGCGCCACTGGTGCTGATCCCTCTGATCTACATGGCGAAATACCGCATGCGCGCCTATATGGTCTCGCGCACAAGATGGCGCGGCATTCGGTTTGGAATGTCGAAAGGTGCATGGGGCTATGCGTGGCGGGCCTGTATGTATTGGCTGCTCAGCATCATGACGTTTGGCCTGCTATGGCCGTTAAAAACCTATCAGCTTGAAAAATATCTGACGGACCGAACATGGTATGGCACCGCGCGTTTCACCCAATTTGGCGGGCCATTCTCGCTCTATGGGCTTTTTGCGGCGGTGCCTTTGGCATTTATCGCGGGGGTCGCGGCCATTGGGTGGGGTGTTTATTCGGCTGGTCTGACAGGCATGGCCGATTTGACCGCCGCCAGTGAACTGACCTTTGAAGCCGAGCAGATTGTCTGCTTCGTGATGGGCGGCTTTTTTCTGCTATGCTCGGCGCTCTTCTTCATCAATTTCAATGTGGCGGCTATTGGCCTTCTTGCCTCGATGAAAGTGCTTGGCGATGGTGTGGAGTTCGACCTGCGCCCGCGCGTCGGCAAGGTGATCTCGATCTATGTCTTCGGGAACCTGATCTCGTCTATCCTGATCTCGCTTGTGTCGCCTGTCATCCTCGGGCTTGTGCTTTTGCCGCTCGTGTTCTCCGGCAAGGTCGATCCCGGGTTATTGTTTAACCAACCCGCCAATATCGCAGCCCTGATTGCGGTTTTGACATGGGTTACCGTGTTCATCCTCTATGGCGTGTTTCGCGAGGCGTTTATCACCTTCCCGCTGTTCAAACATGTCTCGCAAACTTTCGAAATACATGAAGCCGAGCTTCTCGAAACAATCCGCCAGCGGGATAATGATGCCCGCAGAGAAGCAGGCGGTTTCGCTGACGCCCTAGATGTAGGAGCGGCATTCTGATGAGCGGCCCAATGAACAAAAATACCGAGTTTAACGCGAAAATGGCTCTGACCTTCGCGGAGTATTTCGACGGGATCAGCCCGCGTGCGCAACGCGTCTCACTTCGGTTGCGTGTCGATGCCGACGAGCTGGAGATGCAAAATTCCGAGACCCAAAGCACGACAATCTGGCGCTTGTCCAAAATGCGGCGCTTTGACGGGCTGGCGGATGATAGCAGCATGACCTTCGCGGCCAATAACACCGACCCCGCGCGCCTTGTTGTGGACGAGGTCAATGCGCTCAGGGCGATTCTGACGGCCAATCCGAATATGAAGGTGCAGGGCTCGGACCCGAAAAAGGCGCGTAAGGCCTTTGCCTTTGCGGGTGTCGCACTCGGCATGATTGCTGGTTTGGTGTTTTTTGCCGTGCCCACATTGGCTTCGCGGGCAACCGATATGGTCCCGCCCGAGCGCGAGATCGCCTTTGGCGAGCAGATGTTTGGCATGATCTATGCGCAAGCAGGCTACCGCCAATGCGCCAACCCCGCTGGTCAAGCGGCCCTAGATCAGATGGAGGAAAGGCTCAGCGCCAATGCCAATATCGGCCTGCCCTTAACCATTCGCGTCATCAATGACCCCATGCCGCAGGCCACGGCCCTGCCGGGGGGGCATATCACCATCTATTCGGGTCTGATCGCGCAGGCTGAGAACCCCAATGAGGTGGCGGCTGTGCTGGCTCATGAGATCGGCCATGTCGCACATCGCGACGGCACGCGCGCCGCGCTTCAGGCGATGGGGTCCTTTGGCTTGGTCGGCTTGGCCTTTGGCGATGTCTTTGGAACAACGGCCGTTGCGGGTGTCACCCAAAGCCTGATCTCCTCCTCGCATAGCCGCGAGGCCGAAACCAATGCCGATGCCTATGCCCATAGAATGCTGGAGAATGCAGATATCTCGCCGCGCCATCTGGCAAGCTTTTTCACCCGTCTTGAAGAAGAAGGCATGGCAACGGATATTGGCGTGTTACAGCATCTCTCGTCCCACCCCGAGTTGGCGGACAGGATTGATGCGACCATGACGGCGGCAGATGATGCGATGCTGGGGGATCAAATGATCCTGTCGGATGCGGAATGGGCAGCGCTGCGGACAATCTGTGGTGGTGGCGC
This sequence comes from Rhodophyticola sp. SM2404, assembly GCF_053570515.1. NCBI lineage: Bacteria > Pseudomonadati > Pseudomonadota > Alphaproteobacteria > Rhodobacterales > Roseobacteraceae > Rhodophyticola > Rhodophyticola sp. SM2404. The sequence goes on along the minus strand of NZ_JBSEDL010000002.1, from coordinate 422,911 downwards.
CGCTCCTGCCAAATCCTGAGGCAGGGTGCGGGTCTAGACGCGTTCGACTTCCAGCCAGACGCCGCCTTCGGGCCTGAGTGTCAGGATCATCACGGGCTTGGGTTCTTTGCCTTTGATAGATTTGAAGCGGAACCGTGCCAGCATGGAGGCCAGAATAACGATGGCTTCCTGCATGGCGAAAGCCGCGCCGATACAGATGCGTGGGCCATCCCCAAAAGGCAGGAATTGGTAGCGATCAATGGCGCTGCGGTTTTCCCAACGCTCAGGGCGGAATTCATTGGGCGCATCCCAGAGCTTGCGGTGCCGATGCACACCATAGACGGGAATGATAACGGTATCCCCTTGCCTGACTTGGGCGCCTTCTAACTCATCATCAGCCTGCGCCGTGCGCGACAGAAAACCGCCCGGCGGGTAGAGCCTCAGGCTTTCCTCGATCACTTGGCGAATGAAGGGCAGGTTTTCGACATCCTTCGCTTCGGCAATTCTGTCGCCCAAGACGGCTTGCGCCTCGTCACGTGCCTTTGTCTGTGCCGCGCTGTCGCCTGCCAGCAAATACAGCGCCCAAGCCAGTGTGAGCGCGGTGGTTTCATGGCCTGCAACGATGAAGGTCAGAAGGTTGTGCCGCATCTCCTCGGTTGTCATGGCGCGCCCTGATTTCGGGTCTGCGGCGTCAAGGATCAGATCAAGCAGATCGATCTGTTCGCTGCTGCCGCTCTTGCGCCGCTCGTCTATCGCTTGGTCCAATTGGGATTGCACATGTGACAGCTGCGCGGCGGCGGCTTTGCGGCCAGGGCGAGGAATCCATGGAGGCGCACCCACCATGTCGAGCATCGAAATCCGCGCGGCTTGGTCGATATAGTGATCCAAGGCGGCGCTCGCCTCGGCACGGTCCACGGTTCCGTCTTCGCCAAGCGATACCCGCGTGATGATATCATAGGTCACGCTGGTCATTTCCTCGAGGCAGTTCACACCGCGCCCGATATGCCCCTCCATACGCTGGCAGGCGGCTTCGGCGGCAGCCGACATGACAGGGGTCAGTTGCGCGACATTGCGTGCCGAGAATGCAGGTGCTGCGGCCCGCCTTTGCCAGCGCCAATTGGCCCCTTCTGCGGTGAAAAGGCTCTCGCCGATGGCGGGTTCCAAAACGGCTTTGGTTGCGGTGGATTTTGGGTAATTCTCAACGTTTTCCAGAAGGATTTTACGGATCGCTTTGGGCATCATGACCATATGCCAACGCTGCGGGCCTGTCCGCCCCGAAATAATGTCACGATCCAGCGCGGCATCGGGGATGATTTCAAGGATATTGCGCCTTGCGGCCTGATAGCTTTCCCAAAGGCTCATCCGCTCGATCGGCAAAGCTGCTGAAACTGGTTCGGCCATCACGTTTCTCCTTTCTCTGGGAGATAGACTTGATCGCGCCGAGTTCAACGCAGATGCGTTGCGCGAAAGGGCTGGCTAGGCTATCTCGGTGCGGACCGTTCCCCTATCCGGAGACGCATATGCGCCTTGTTGCCCGCCTTTCGACCCTTGGTTTGATTTTGTTTCTCGCGGGATGCGCGGCACAGGACCCTCTGGATGAAGAATTGCCTGAAATGGGCGATTTCCGCCTCGCCTATAATATCGTGGTGGCGGATAACATGCAGCAGGTTCCGCCCTCCCGAAATGCCACGCCTGATGAGTGGGAGGCGATTTTAACCTCCGAAATCGAGCGCCGCTTTGATTCCTATGAGGGCGACCGCCTCTATCACATTGCCCTGAATGTGGATGGCTATTCTCTCGCCCCTCCCGGAATTCCGGTTTTGCTTGCGCCGAAATCGATTCTCGTGGTTTCGGCAAATATCTGGGATGACGCCGCAGGTGAGAAACTGCATGACGAGCCGAACCAGATTACCGTATTCGAGGGCGCCTCAGCCGCGACTGTGATCGGGTCGGGTTTTGCGCGCAATCGTGAAGAACAGATGCAAATTCTTGCCCGTAACCTCGTGCGGCGTGTGCAATTGTGGATGCTGGAGAACCCCGAATGGTTCGATATCGACCCCGAGATCGCAGCAGAGGCGGTCGAAGAAGTGGCCGCGATTGCGGTTGCATCCGAGGGCGAAGTTCTGAGCGAAACACCAGATGAAGCCGTGCTATCTGAGGGCGCTGATGCTGCGCTTATCGAGCCGCTTGAGGCTTCCGTTGAAGGCGTCTCGGCGGCCCCCGCCTGTGATCCCGCGACATCGCTGGTTCTGCCATGCCCGCGCCCCGAGCAACCTGTTGGGGACCCCGCAGGGCAGACAACTGTGCAAACCCTGCCATAAAGCGTCGTTCAGAGATGGGTGGGTGCATCTGATCCCTTGATTTTTCTCTCCAAGCCTCGTAACGACCGCGCCATGTTGAATCGGGCTCTTATTCGGCCCCCCAATGCATGAGGCGCAAGGGCGATGGCAAAGGAAAAGTTTGAACGTACGAAACCGCACGTTAACATCGGCACGATTGGTCACGTTGACCATGGCAAGACGACACTGACGGCGGCGATTACGAAGTATTTCGGTGATTTCCAGGCATATGACCAGATTGATGGTGCGCCTGAGGAAAAAGCACGCGGCATCACGATCTCGACGGCTCACGTTGAGTACGAGACCGAGGCACGCCACTACGCGCATGTCGACTGCCCTGGCCACGCTGACTATGTGAAGAACATGATCACTGGTGCGGCTCAGATGGATGGTGCGATCCTCGTTGTGAACGCGGCTGACGGCCCTATGCCCCAGACCCGTGAGCACATCCTTCTCGGCCGCCAGGTGGGTATTCCCTACATGGTTGTTTACATGAACAAGGTTGATCAGGTTGACGACGAAGAGCTTCTCGAGCTCGTCGAGATGGAAATCCGTGAACTGCTGACCTCCTATGAGTATCCTGGCGACGATATCCCAATCGTTAAGGGCTCTGCTCTGGCGGCGATGGAAGAGCGTGACGCTGAGATTGGTGAGAACTCGATCCGTGAGCTTCTCGAAGCTGTTGACACCTATATCCCGACACCGGCACGTGCAGTTGACCTGCCGTTCCTGATGCCAATCGAAGACGTATTCTCGATCTCTGGTCGTGGTACTGTTGTGACTGGCCGTGTTGAGCGTGGCGTGATCAATGTTGGCGACGAGATCGAAATCGTTGGCATCCGTGACACGACCAAGACGACCTGTACTGGTGTTGAAATGTTCCGCAAGCTGCTTGATCGCGGTGAAGCGGGCGACAATATCGGTGCACTTCTTCGCGGTGTTGACCGTGAAGGTGTTGAGCGTGGTCAGGTTCTTTGTAAGCCTGGTTCGGTTAAGCCGCACACGAAGTTCGAAGCAGAAGCCTATATCCTCACCAAAGAGGAAGGTGGCCGTCACACGCCATTCTTCGCGAACTATCGTCCACAGTTCTACTTCCGCACCACCGACGTCACTGGCACTGTTCAGCTGGCTGAGGGCACGGAAATGGTTATGCCAGGCGACAACGTCTCCTTCGGTGTTGAGCTGATCGCTCCCATCGCCATGGAAGACGGCCTGCGCTTCGCGATCCGCGAAGGTGGCCGCACAGTCGGCGCCGGCGTCGTATCTAAGATCATCGAGTGATCTGATACCAATCCAGATATCGAAAAGGCCGCTCCTTCGGGGCGGCCTTTTTGTATCCAGAGCTAAAGAAGTTTCAGAGTTGTGCGCCGCTATGGCCCACCTTGAGATCGGCCTCTAGCGCGCAGTCATCCATAAAACCTTCCAGCGCCTGCGCCATGGCTTGTGCCTCGGCATCCGACATGCGTTCGGGAACCTCGGCATCCCAAATGCGCCATGTCAGGGCAAGGCGGGTGAAGGGCAGGGGGAACATCAGGCTGTCCCATGTTGGCCAAGTGACAAAGCGTTTGGCCGAGAAGGTGAAATTCACAACAGGCACCTGCGAGACCCGCGCCCATTGAATGGGGGTGAGTTTGGCTTTGCGGGCGGGGCCACGGGGGCCGTCAGGCGATATCCCGATTGAAATGCCCTGCTTTAGCCCCTTCAGGACGGTGCGCATTTCGGCAGCGCCCAACACGCCTTTGGGCATTGGCATGGTCTCATACCCGAAATGGCGGTGCACCCAGCCCACCAAACGCCCTGCGCGCGCATTCGAGGTCAGACTGCGGCAGGGAGCTTTTTCAAGGTCGAACATGTAAGGCGTCATCATTAGGCGTTGATGCCAGCATACGATGATAATCGCGCCATGGGCCTCCAAGGCGGCAGCGACCGCATCCCAGCCGTCTTCTTCGACATGGCTGGTTGCACGCACGAAGCCTGACCATTTGGCAAAGAGGCCCGCCACGATCTGGTTCATGCGATCCGAGTTCGCAATTGAGGTTCGAAGGTTTTTTAGCATTGCGCAGGACTTGGCCTATCATGCGCTTGTGGTCAATGCGCGGGAAGGTTTTTGGCCGCATCGCCGATTCCCCGCGCCAATCCTCTTGCATTGCCCAAGGCGCGAGGCTAATGACTGCCTCGGCCTTAGGGGTATAGCTCAGTTGGTAGAGCAACGGATTCCAAATCCGTAGGCCGCGGGTTCGAATCCTGCTGCCCCTGCCAAGGCCAATCCTGCAAAAACGATCCTTGGGTCGCCCTGCGCCCGCGCAAAGGCGCGAGAGGGTGCCTTGCGCCCGGGTCCATGTGATCGTATATGCCCTTCATTCCGTGATATGGGACAGATCAATGACAAACCCTCTTCAGTTCATCCAGCAGACCCGCTCCGAGATCGGCAAGATCACATGGCCTACACGCCGTGAGGTTCTTTTGACGACGGCGATGGTGTTCATGTTGGCGGTTGTGTCAGCCATTTTCTTTTTCGGAGTGGATTGGCTGATCCGTCAGACGCTTGAATTGATCCTGACCACCTTCTCGTAAGGCACGGGGGAAGGGGTGCTAAGCCCTTGATTTTCGCGGGGCTGGGATGTAGGACACCCCTCAATCCCAAGATCATGGCGTGCGTCGATTCGAGATGCGCGCTGTTTTTTGTTGGGGCCAGAGGGTTGTGTTTTATCTAAGCCTCTGGATTTTTGGAATTTCCGGCAGCCTTTGGCGCCGTTACTAGGATGGGCAAGACGACATGGCGAAACGGTGGTATTCGGTCAGTGTGCTTTCGAATTACGAGAAGCGCATCGCCGAGCAGATCAGAAACGCCGTGGCCGAAAAGGGCCTCGAGGAAGAGATCGACGAAGTTCTCGTTCCCGAAGAAGAAGTGATTGAGATCCGCCGCGGCAAGAAAGTGACCGTGCCGCGCCGCTTCATGCCTGGCTATGTGCTTGTGCGGATGGACCTGACGGACCGTGCGTATCACGCGGTCTCCTCGATCCCGCGCGTTACAGGTTTCCTCGGCCCGCAGGGTCGTCCGATGCCCATGCGTGACGAAGAAGTAAATTCTATCCTGAACCGTGTTGAGGAAGGCGAGTCCTCGCCGCGCTCGACAATCACCTTCGAGGTTGGTGAAAAGGTCAAGGTCAACGAAGGTCCGTTCGAAGATTTCGACGGCATGGTCGAAGACGTGGACGAAGAGAACCAGCGCCTGAAGGTGACGGTATCGATCTTTGGCCGCGCGACGCCCGTTGAACTGGAATTCACTCAGGTCTCCAAGCAGATCTGAGGCGAAGCGGCGCCGAACTCCGGCGCCAGTAAATGTGGGAGGCGAGGGGCGCGCGCGCACCGGACCAGACCACAGCAACACTGAAAAGGCCCCGACGCGTTAGGGCTTTGTTGGAAAGAAGGAGAGGCCAAATGGCCAAGAAACTTGCTGGCACGATGAAGCTGCAGATCCCTGCAGGTCAAGCCAACCCCTCGCCACCCGTGGGCCCTGCCCTCGGTCAGCGTGGTATCAACATCATGGAATTCTGTAAGGCGTTCAACGCCAAGACACAGGAAATGGAACAAGGCGCACCTTGCCCGACCGTGATCACCTATTATCAGGACAAGTCCTTCACAATGGACATCAAGACGCCACCTGCGTCCTATTACCTGAAAAAAGCTGCTGGTCTTAAGAACCAAGGCAAGCGTAACCGCCCTCGTGGTGCGGAAACGCCTGGTCGTGAAACTGTTGGCACCGTTTCGGTTGCTCAGGTTCGCGAAATCGCTGAGGCGAAAATGAAAGACCTCTCGGCGAATGACGTTGAAGCAGCAATGCAGATCATCCTTGGTTCCGCCAAGTCGATGGGTATCGAGGTGAAAGGGTAAGTCATGGCCAAGTTTGGTAAACGTACAACGGCTGCCCGCGCCGCTTTCGCTGGCAAAGAAGAGCTGACTGTCGAAGAGGCGGTCGAGCTGATCAAAGCGCATGCAAATGCCAAATTTGACGAGTCGATCGAAATCGCCGTCAATCTTGGTGTTGATCCGCGCCACGCAGACCAGATGGTCCGTGGTACAGTTGATCTGCCAAATGGCACAGGTAAATCGGTTCGCGTTGCGGTTTTCGCACGTGGCCCTAAGGCTGATGAAGCCACCGCTGCTGGTGCCGATATTGTTGGCGCCGAAGATCTGATGGAAACGGTTCAGTCGGGCAAGATCGAATTTGACCGCTGCATCGCAACACCTGACATGATGCCGATTGTTGGTCGTCTTGGTAAAGTGCTTGGCCCCCGTAACCTGATGCCGAACCCGAAAATCGGCACGGTAACAATGGATGTCAAAGCCGCTGTTGAGGCCGCCAAAGGTGGTCAGGTCCAGTTCAAGGTCGAGAAAGCGGGTGTTCTGCACTCGGCAATCGGCAAGGCAAGCTTTGACGCAGCCAAGCTGGTTGAGAACGTGCGCGCCTATGTTGATGCTGTCTCCAAGGCACGTCCTGCTGGTGCAAAAGGCGCGTATCTCAAGAAGATCTCGCTGTGCTCCACCATGGGCCCTGGCGTGTCTCTCAATGTTGAGAACGCAACCGGCAACTAAGTTAACTGGCCTCCGCTCCATTCGGGCGGGGGCCAAACCATTCCCGATTTATGCCGTGATGGCATGATGCGGGAGGCGGGGTCAGACAGAGCCGTTTTGGCGATGTGATCGTCATATCGTCAATCGGCTATTGGGTTTTTTCCCGATCTGTCGTATGGCCCCCTTTCGATCCTTGCGTGCGATTCGTGCGTGAGGTGACCTGTCCGAGACGGAGGGTTGGGTTAAGTCCCTGTAATTCCTTCCTGAGATGGGAAACGAGTTAAAAATTTCCGTAGGGTTTTCCCTCTGGCGATTAGGCTCGGGCCCCTGACTTGGATCCGAAGTGGCGGGGCAACCCGCCAAACTTGAGCCGGGGTGTGGGAGACCAACCCCAAATTGGAGTGAAACTGTGGATAGAGCCCAAAAAGAGAGCGTGGTCGAGGAACTCGGCCAGATCTTCGAAAGCTCTGGCGTCGTTGTAGTAAGTCACTACGCGGGCCTCACGGTTGCTGAGATGCAGGATCTACGCGCACGCATGAGCGATGCTGGTGGTTCCGTACGTGTCGCCAAGAACAGGCTCGCCAAAATCGCCCTTCAGGGAACGCCTGCCCAAGGCATCGCCGACCTGATGACTGGTATGACTGTCTTGTCCTATTCCGAGGATCCTGTGGCTGCGGCCAAGGTTGCCAACGATTACGCCAAAGAGAATGACAAATTCGTCATCCTCGGCGGTTCAATGGGCGAAACAGTTCTTGATCAGGCTGGTGTCAAAGCTGTGGCTGCTATGCCGTCGCGTGAGGAGCTTATCGCTTCGATCGTTGGCTGTATCGGCGCACCTGCTTCGAACCTTGCTGGCGCAATTGGTGCACCTGCTTCGAATATCGCGAGCATTCTTTCGACCATCGAAGAGAAGGCCGCGTAAAGCAACCTTTGAGACCCGTCGCATGGCAAACCCAAGCGATGTTGGAACACAAACTTAAATACGGAAACCGTGAAAATGGCTGATCTGAAAAAACTTGCTGAAGAGATCGTGGGTCTGACCCTTCTCGAAGCACAAGAACTGAAAACCATCCTCAAGGACGAGTATGGCATCGAGCCCGCAGCTGGCGGCGCAGTAATGATGGCTGCAGCTGGTGGCGACGCCGGTGGCGCAGCTGCTGCCGAGCAGACTGAGTTTGACGTCATCCTCAAGTCCGCAGGCGCAAGCAAGATCAACGTGATCAAAGAAGTTCGCGCGATCACTGGTCTTGGCCTGAAAGAAGCCAAAGACCTCGTCGAAGCTGGCGGCAAAGCCGTCAAAGAAGGCGTCGACAAGGCAGAAGCAGAGGACATCAAAGGCAAGCTGGAAGCAGCTGGCGCCGAGGTGGAACTCAAGTAATCAGCCCCGACCTTTCGGGTCGGATGCTGAAAGAAATTTGGCTGGACGCGGGTTTTCTCGGGTCCAGCTATCCTCGTCTTGACGAGGGCCCCCTATCCGCAGGACGGATCGCCTAAGGGACCCTCTTCTAGACGTGGCGTATGGATCGGGAGTTTGTCGGTGGGACGGCAGACATGAATTGATCCGCTCGTCTTGTTTCGTTGCTTCCTCGCCGTGGCCCCGACGGCGTGTGATGCTAAAGAAACGGAAAGGTGTTTGAGAGCATGGCTCAGACCTACGCAGGCCAGAAACGTATCCGCAAATTTTATGGCAAAATCCGCGAAGTATTGGAGATGCCAAACCTCATCGAAGTTCAGAAGTCGTCCTATGACCTCTTCCTGAAATCCGGTGACCAGCCACAGCCGCTTGACGGCGAAGGCATCAAAGGTGTTTTCCAATCGGTTTTCCCGATCAAGGATTTCAACGAGACCGCGATTCTCGAATTCGTCAAATATGAGCTGGAGACGCCGAAATTCGACGTCGATGAATGCCAGCAGCGCGACTTGACTTACGCAGCTCCCCTCAAGGTGACGCTGCGCTTGATCGTGTTTGATATCGATGAAGATACAGGCGCAAAATCGGTCAAGGACATCAAAGAACAAGACGTGTTCATGGGTGACATGCCCCTCATGACACCGAACGGCACATTCATTGTGAATGGCACCGAGCGTGTGATCGTTTCCCAGATGCACCGTTCGCCCGGCGTGTTCTTTGATCACGACAAAGGCAAAACCCACAGCTCGGGCAAGCTGCTGTTTGCCTGCCGCATTATCCCATATCGCGGCTCGTGGCTGGATTTCGAATTCGACGCGAAAGACCTTGTCTTCGCGCGTATCGACCGCCGTCGTAAGCTTCCTGTGACGACCCTGCTCTATGCCCTCGGCATGAATCAGGAAAGCATCATGGATGCCTATTACGAAACCGTTGATTTCAAGCTTGAGAAGAACAAAGGCTGGGTCACACCGTTCTTCCCCGAGCGTGTCCGCGGCACACGTCCGACATTCGATCTGGTTGACGCCAAAACAGGTGAAGTGATTGCCGAAGCTGGCAAGAAGGTCACCCCGCGTGCCGTTAAACAGCTGATCGATGAAGGTGCTGTTGAAAATCTGCTTTTGCCTTTCGATCAGATCGTTGGCCGCTTTGTGGCCAAGGACATCATCGATGAAGAAACAGGCGCGATCTATGTCGAAGCTGGCGATGAGCTGACCCTTGAATATGACAAGGAAGGCAACATCACTGGCGGTACCCTGCAGGACCTGATGGATGCTGGCGTGACCGACATCCCCGTTCTCGACATCGATAACATCAATGTCGGTGCCTATATGCGCAACACGCTTGCGGCAGATAAGAACATGAACCGCGATACTGCGCTCATGGATATCTACCGCGTGATGCGTCCGGGTGAGCCACCCACTGTCGAGGCTGCCTCGGCCCTGTTTGACACATTGTTCTTCGACTCCGAGCGTTATGACCTCTCGGCTGTTGGACGTGTGAAAATGAACATGCGTCTGGCTCTGGATGCCGAAGATACAATGCGCACCCTGCGTAACGAAGACATCGTGGCCTGTGTCAAAGCGCTTGTTGATCTGCGTGATGGCCGCGGCGATGTGGACGATATCGACCACCTCGGCAACCGTCGTGTCCGCTCGGTCGGCGAGTTGATGGAAAACCAGTACCGTGTTGGCCTTCTCCGCATGGAGCGTGCCATCAAGGAGCGTATGTCCTCGGTCGAGATCGACACGGTCATGCCGCAGGATCTGATCAACGCGAAACCAGCGGCCGCTTCGGTACGTGAATTCTTCGGTTCCTCGCAGCTGTCGCAGTTCATGGACCAGACGAACCCGCTGTCCGAAGTTACGCATAAGCGTCGTCTTTCCGCGCTCGGGCCAGGTGGTCTGACGCGTGAACGTGCGGGCTTTGAGGTGCGTGACGTTCACCCAACCCATTACGGCCGTATGTGCCCGATTGAGACGCCGGAAGGCCCGAATATTGGTCTGATCAACAGCCTCGCGACTTTCGCGCGGGTGAATAAATACGGCTTCATCGAAACACCTTATCGCCGCGTTACCGACGGCAAGGTCACTGATGACGTGGTCTATATGTCCGCGACCGAAGAGATGCGCCACACTGTGGCTCAGGCGAACGCCAATCTCGATGGTGAGGGTCGTTTCATGAACGATCTGGTCAATACACGTCAGTCGGGCGAATACACGCTTGCCCCGAATGAAAGCGTTGATCTGATCGACGTGTCGCCCAAGCAGTTGGTCTCGGTTGCGGCCTCGTTGATCCCATTCCTCGAGAATGACGACGCGAACCGCGCGCTTATGGGATCGAACATGCAACGTCAGGCTGTGCCGCTTCTGCAAGCGGATGCACCTTTCGTCGGCACTGGTATTGAAAGCGTTGTCGCCAAAGACTCCGGCGCATCCATTATGGCCAAGCGCGGCGGCATCATCGACCAAGTCGATGCGCAGCGTATCGTTGTGCGCGCGACCGAAGATCTCGAGTTGGGCGATGCGGGCGTCGATATCTACCGCCTGCGCAAGTTCCAGCGTTCAAACCAGAACACCTGCATCAACCAGCGTCCGCTGGTGAAGGTCGGTGATCGTGTGTCCAAGAACGAAGTGATTGCTGATGGTCCATCTACGGATATGGGCGAATTGGCACTTGGCAAAAACGTGGTCGTCGCGTTTATGCCTTGGAACGGTTACAACTACGAAGACTCCATTTTGATCTCTGAGCGCATCGTGCGTGACGACGTCTTCACCTCGATCCATATCGAGGAATTCGAAGTCGCCGCCCGTGACACCAAGCTTGGGCCAGAAGAAATCACCCGTGATATCCCCAATGTCGGTGAAGAAGCGCTGCGCAACCTCGACGAGGCGGGCATCGTTTATATCGGTGCCGATGTTGGCCCAGGTGATATTCTTGTGGGCAAGATCACACCGAAGGGTGAAAGCCCGATGACACCTGAAGAAAAGCTTCTGCGTGCCATCTTCGGTGAGAAAGCCTCCGATGTTCGTGACACCTCGCTGCGTTTGCCGCCCGGTGATTTCGGCACGGTCGTGGAAGTGCGTGTCTTTAACCGCCATGGTGTGGAAAAAGACGAGCGTGCGCTGCAGATTGAGCGTGAAATGGTCGAGCGTCTGGCACGTGACCGTGACGACGAATTGGTCATCCTCGAGCGCAACATCTATGCGCGTCTGAAATCCATGATCCTTGGCAAAGAGGCCGTCAAAGGCCCCAAAGGTGTCAAATCGGGTTCGGAAATCACCGAGGAGCTGCTGGAAACGCTGAGCCATGGCCAGTGGTGGCAGCTTGCCTTGGGCGACGAAAAAGACGCCGCCGAGGTCGAGGCGCTGAACCAGCAATTCGAAGCTCAAAAGCGGACAATGGATCTGCGTTTTGAAGATAAGGTCGAGAAGGTTCGCCGCGGCGACGATCTGCCCCCGGGCGTGATGAAGATGGTCAAAGTCTTCATCGCGGTGAAGCGCAAGCTTCAGCCTGGTGACAAGATGGCTGGCCGTCACGGCAACAAAGGTGTGATCTCGAAAGTGGTGCCAATGGAGGACATGCCGTTCCTCGCAGATGGTACCCCTGTTGATTTCGTGTTGAACCCGCTCGGCGTGCCTTCGCGTATGAATGTCGGTCAGATTCTCGAAACCCATATGGGTTGGGCGGCACGTTCGCTCGGTCTTCAGATCGATGAGGCACTGGATGAGTACCGCCGCTCGGGCGACATGACCCCTGTGCGTGATGCTCTGAAAATCGCTTATGGCGATGAGGTCTATTCCGATGCCTTCGGTCCGATGGATGAAGCACAGGTTCTGGAGGCCGCATCCAATGTGACGCGCGGTGTTCCGATTGCGACACCTGTCTTTGATGGTGCCAAAGAGGCTGACGTGAACGACGCGCTGACGCGTGCCGGGTTCGACACCTCCGGTCAGTCTGATCTCTTCGATGGCCGCACGGGCGATAAATTCGCGCGTAAGGTTACCGTGGGTGTCAAATACCTGCTCAAACTGCACCACCTTGTGGATGACAAAATCCACGCGCGTTCCACAGGGCCTTACAGCCTTGTGACCCAGCAGCCGCTGGGTGGTAAAGCGCAGTTCGGTGGTCAGCGCTTTGGTGAGATGGAGGTCTGGGCTCTGGAAGCTTACGGCGCCGCCTACACCTTGCAGGAAATGCTGACGGTGAAGTCGGATGACGTCGCAGGCCGGACCAAGGTCTATGAATCGATCGTCAAGGGCGAAGACAATTTCGAGGCTGGTGTGCCTGAATCGTTCAACGTTCTCGTCAAGGAGGTCCGCGGTTTGGGCCTCAATATGGAACTCCTGGATGCAGAGGATGAGGAATAACCGCGGGGTCACCCCCGCTTCCTCTCCCCTCTGCCCCACTTCAAGGATTTGAAAATGAACCAGGAAATTACCAACAACCCGTTCAACCCGCTGATGGCCCCAAAAGCCTTCGACGAGATCAAGGTTTCACTTGCCAGCCCTGAGCGTATCCTCAGCTGGTCCTTTGGTGAGATCAAAAAGCCAGAGACCATCAATTACCGTACCTTCAAGCCCGAGCGTGACGGCTTGTTCTGTGCGCGTATCTTTGGACCCGTAAAGGATTACGAATGCCTTTGCGGTAAATATAAGCGCATGAAGTATCGCGGCGTTGTCTGCGAGAAATGTGGTGTTGAGGTGACCCTCCAGAAGGTTCGCCGCGAGCGTATGGGCCATATCGAACTGGCCGCGCCCGTTGCGCATATCTGGTTCCTGAAATCGCTTCCAAGCCGCATCGGCCTCATGCTCGACATGACGCTGCGCGATCTCGAGCGTATTCTCTACTTCGAGAATTACGTGGTGATCGAGCCTGGCCTGACTGACCTGAGCTATGGCCAGTTGATGGGCGAAGAGGAATATCTCGACGCGCAAGACGCCTATGGCGCGGATGCGTTCCAAGCCAATATCGGTGCCGAAGCCATCCGTGAGATGCTCGCCAATATCGACCTTGAAGCCGAAGCAAACCAGCTGCGCGAAGACCTCAAGGAAGCCACGGGCGAATTGAAGCCCAAGAAGATCATCAAGCGTTTGAAGATCGTCGAGAACTTCCTTGAATCGGGCAACCGTCCCGAGTGGATGGTTCTGACCGTGATCCCCGTGATCCCGCCAGAACTGCGCCCCTTGGTTCCGCTCGATGGTGGCCGTTTCGCGACATCCGATCTCAACGACCTCTATCGTCGTGTGATCAACCGGAACAACCGCCTCAAGCGCCTGATCGAATTGCGTGCGCCTGATATCATCATCCGTAACGAAAAGCGGATGTTGCAGGAATCTGTCGACGCCTTGTTCGATAACGGCCGTCGTGGCCGCGTGATTACGGGTGCCAACAAGCGCCCGCTGAAATCGCTCTCGGACATGCTGAAGGGTAAGCAGGGTCGCTTCCGTCAGAACCTTTTGGGTAAGCGCGTGGACTTCTCGGGTCGTTCGGTCATTGTGACTGGCCCCGAATTGAAGCTCCATCAGTGCGGTCTGCCCAAGAAGATGGCGCTGGAGCTGTTCAAGCCGTTCATCTATTCGCGTCTTGAAGCCAAGGGCCTGTCCTCGACCGTCAAGCAAGCCAAAAAGCTGGTCGAGAAAGAGCGCCCCGAGGTTTGGGATATTCTTGACGAGGTTATCCGTGAGCATCCGGTTCTCCTGAACCGTGCGCCTACGCTGCACCGTCTTGGCATTCAGGCATTCGAGCCTGTCTTGATTGAAGGCAAAGCCATCCAGCTGCACCCGCTTGTGTGTTCCGCGTTTAACGCTGACTTCGACGGTGACCAGATGGCCGTGCATGTTCCATTGAGCCTTGAGGCCCAGTTGGAAGCACGCGTTCTGATGATGTCGACAAACAACGTTCTGTCGCCTGCAAACGGCGCGCCGATCATTGTTCCGTCGCAGGATATGATCCTTGGTCTCTATTACATCACGATGGAGCGCGAAGGCATGAAGGGCGAAGGCATGTCCTTCTCCTCGATCGAAGAAGTCGAGCATGCCCTGACCGCTGGTGAAGTGCATCTGCACGCCAAGATCAATGCACGCGTCAAGCAGATCGATGACGAAGGCAATGAGGTATTCCAGCGCTTTGACACCACGCCAGGCCGTTTGCGTCTTGGCGCGCTTCTGCCGCTGAATGCCAAAGCACCTTTCGATCTGGTCAACCGTCTTCTGCGGAAGAAGGAAGTCCAGCAGGTTATCGACAACGTGTATCGTTACTGTGGCCAGAAAGAGAGTGTCATCTTCTGTGACCAGATCATGGGTCTGGGTTTCCGCGAAGCCTTCCGTGCTGGTATTTCCTTCGGCAAGGACGACATGGTCGTGCCTGAGACGAAGTGGGAATTGGTTGATGAAACCCGCGAACAAGTGAAAGAGTTCGAACAGCAATATATGGACGGCCTGATCACTCAGGGCGAAAAGTATAACAAGGTTATCGATGCATGGTCGAAGGCCAATGACAAAGTAACCGATGCGATGATGTCGACCATCTCGGCGAAGAAATTCGACGAGGACGGTTCGGAATCCGAGCTGAACTCGGTCTATATGATGGCCCACTCCGGTGCGCGTGGTTCGGTCACCCAGATGAAGCAGCTTGGCGGTATGCGCGGCCTTATGGCCAAGCCGTCGGGCGAGATCATCGAGACGCCGATCATCTCGAACTTCAAAGAAGGCCTCACCGTTCTTGAGTACTTCAACTCGACACACGGCGCTCGTAAGGGCCTGTCGGACACCGCTCTGAAGACGGCGAACTCGGGCTACCTGACTCGCCGTCTTGTGGACGTGGCGCAGGACTGCATCGTGCGTATGGTCGATTGTGGAACGGACAACGTCATCACAGCCGAAGCGGCCGTGAATGACGGTGAAGTCGTCTCCTCGCTGGCCGAGCGTATTCTGGGCCGGACCGCAGGTGAGGACATTCTGGTTCCCGGCACGGATGAAGTGATCGTTGCACGCGGTGAATTGATTGACGAGCGTAAGGCCGATGCCGTTGAGGCGGCTGGTGTTGCAACCGTCAAGATCCGCTCGCCACTGACCTGTGAAGCCGAAGAGGGCGTTTGCGCCACTTGCTACGGTCGTGACCTTGCACGTGGTACACGTGTGAACACGGGCGAAGCGGTTGGTATCATCGCGGCTCAGTCGATCGGTGAGCCTGGCACACAGCTGACTATGCGGACATTCCACATCGGCGGCGTTGCGCAAGGTGGTCAGCAATCCTTCCAGGAAGCAGGCCAAGAAGGCGTGGTTGAATACCGCAATGCGAACCTTCTGACCAATGCGGCAGGCGAAAGCATCGTCATGGGCCGTAACATGGTTCTGGCAATCATGGATGAGCATGGTGTTGAGCGCGCAAGCCACAAGCTTGGCTATGGCTCCAAGGTCCATGCTGCTGAGGGTGCAACGGTTGCACGCGGCGATCGCCTCTTTGAATGGGACCCTTATACTTTGCCGATCATCGCCGAGAAGGCGGGTAAGGTTAAGTATGTGGACCTGATCAACGGTATCGCATTGCGTGAAGAAACCGATGACGCGACAGGCATGACACAGAAGATTGTGTCGGACTGGCGTGCAGCACCGAAAGGCAATGAGCTCAAGCCTGAAATCATCATCGTTGGTGAAGATGGCGAACCGCAGCGCAATGACCTTGGCAACCCCGTCACCTATACGATGTCGGTGGATGCGATTTTGTCGGTCGAAGATGGCCAAGACATCCAAGCGGGTGATGTTGTCGCGCGTATTCCTCGTGAAGGCGCAAAGACAAAAGATATTACTGGTGGTCTGCCGCGTGTGGCCGAACTCTTCGAGGCACGTCGTCCAAAAGATCACGCGATCATCGCCGAGCGCGATGGCTATGTGAAATTTGGCCGCGACTTCAAGAACAAGCGCCGTATCGCGATTGTTCCTGCCGATGAGAGCCTCGAGCCGATCGAATACATGGTGCCCAAGGGCAAGCACATCCCAGTTGCCGAGGGTGATTTCATCCAGAAGGGTGACTACATCATGGATGGTAACCCCGCGCCGCATGATATTCTGCGGATCTTGGGGATCGAAGCGCTTGCTGATTACCTCATCGATGAGGTTCAGGACGTGTATCGACTGCAGGGTGTGAAGATCAACGATAAGCACATCGAGGTGATTGTTCGCCAGATGCTGCAAAAAATCGAGATCCTCGACTCGGGTGAATCGACCCTTCTCAAAGGCGAGAATGTCGATAAGGCCGAGTTCGAAGCCGAGAATGCCAAGACCATCGCCAAAGGCGGACGCCCCGCAGTTGGTGAGCCTGTCTTGCTCGGCATCACCAAGGCCTCCTTGCAGACACGTTCCTTCGTATCGGCCGCCTCCTTCCAGGAGACGACCCGCGTCCTTACCGAAGCTTCGGTCCAAGGCAAGCGTGACAAGCTTGTTGGCCTCAAGGAGAACGTGATCGTTGGTCGCTTGATCCCTGCGGGTACGGGTGGGGCGACGCAAGACGTGCGCCGCATCGCCACCGAGCGCGACTCGGTTGTTATTGAGGCCGCTCAGGCAGAGGCGGCAGCCGCCGCAGCCCTCGCCGCCCCAGAAGAGACCACCTCGGCTGAGGCGGCTCCTGCTGAGGCAGACAACACCGAGGATTGATCCGCGCGCGGATGCTATCTGAATAAAACAAACCGCCCCGCTGACAGATCAGCGGGGCGGTTTTCTTTTGGGCCTGCGCAACGCAAAGGGCAGGGGGGATTCCCCCGCGATCAAGTTTCGCCTAGTGTTGGCCTGCAGGCAGGAACCAAAGGGCAGTCATGGGAAAACCGATCAGCAATCAGATCGTCGGCGTATGCCGCTTCTCCTATGCAGGCTTCGGCGGCTTCAGCGCCTCGCAGCAGGAGCTGTGGGAATTGGAGGCGATGCTTTATGACCCCACCCGCATGCGCCAGCGCTTCTTCTTTTTCGAGAATATCTGCCTGCCTTCACTGGCTGCGCAAACCGATCAGGATTTTAAATTTGTGGCGCTTATCGCCGATACAATGCCTTTCAAATGGCGGCGCAGGCTCAAGAACCTTATGGAAATCTACCCCTTCCTTCAGGTGTGCACTTTGGAAGCCGCAGGGCCGCTGAATTCAACGCGCCGCGCCTATAAGCGGGGATGGGACCGCAAATCAGAATTCATGACGGGTTTCCGGATGGATGATGATGATGCCGTTGCGATTGACTATATCGCCAAGACCCGTGAGCTGGCCGATCATTTTCTGGAAATGGGGTGGGCCGATCACGAACATAACGCGGTGATTGCCTTCCATCGCGGGCTTTACTGGGACATGGAAAATGACGCGGCCCCTTTCCATGAATTCAGCGAAATCGGGCCGCTTGGCTTGGCCAGTGCGATGATCACGCCCGTGGAAACCCAAACCAATATGTTTCGCTGGAACCACCGCAAAGTGGCCGCCCATGTGCGCAGCTGGATGGACCCGACCGATATGATGTTCATCCGCACCCTGCATGGCCATAATGACAGTGACCGATCCGTGCCTCCGGGCGCGGAGCCTATGACCGATCATCACGCCAAAACCCTGATGCGGGACCGCTTCGGCCTCGAGCCTGTGAAGCTCATCAATATGATGCGGCGCTTGCGCGACGATCCAATGAGTATAGAGGAAGAAGAACCGGAGGATGGACCACCGGAGCCCTTCGTCGAGGAGTAATCACGGTGAGCCCCAATCTCAGAGGCGCGTTGTTCATGTCTGGCAGCATGGCGTGTTTCACGCTGAACGATGCCTTGGTGAAACTGGCGGCCCAATCGATCCCCCTGTTCCAGATCGTGTTCTTGCGAGGGATCCTGACAACCCTGCTGATGCTGATCGTCGTGCGCGCCATGGGGCAGTTGAGCTTTGCGATCCCGCGCGAAGATCGCCCCCGCGTTTTCTGGCGCACCGCGGCTGAGCTTGGCGCGATGGTCGCCTTTACCATTGCCTTGGTGAATATGCCGATTGCCAATATATCGGCGATCCTTGCCGCCTTGCCTTTGACCGTCACGCTGGCCGCGTATCTTTTCCTGCGCGAACCTGTCGGCTGGCGGCGAATGTTGGCCATTCTCGTTGGTTTTGTGGGTGTGATGCTCATCATCCAACCCGGAACGGATGGGTTCAGCATCTATTCCCTAGTTGCGTTTCTTGCGGTGATTATGGTGACCATCCGTGATCTTGTGACGCGCCGCTTCAGCGCAAGCGTGCCGTCCATGAGCGTGGCGGTGATCACGGCGGCAGCGGTGGCTGTTCTGGGTGGGTTGCTTTCCATTCGTGAGACATGGGCCATGCCCGACGCGCAGACGGTCATGCTGATTATCGGGGCGTCTATCTTCATTATCGGGGGCTATGTCTTTTCTATCATGACGATGCGCGTGGGCGATATCGGGGCGGTTGCGCCTTTCCGCTATACCTCCCTTATCTGGGCCTTGATGTTGGGGTTCTTGGTCTTCGGGGATTGGCCGAATGCGCTGACCATGATTGGCGGCGGGATTGTCGTTGCCACAGGCCTGTTCACGATCCTGCGCGAAAGACGCGTGGCGCGGCATTTGGCGCGGACACCTGCCTCGCCAACGGCTACGGCGGCGGCCTCGGCCTTGTCATCTGGCGCGCGTGACCCAAAAGCCGAGTGACGCCAAACAAATAGGCCGCATTTGTGGGGTATTGTTTGGGGGAGGAGAGGCGAATATCGCGTGCTGTTTTGCGCCTATCGGACCCCATTCGAGAAAGGGGTCCCAGCCGCTGTTGACAGCCCCGGCGACTCCTCCTATACACCGCGCCATCTGGCAGGGGTATTTCATACCTGTTTGTCAGCGATACAGATTTGAGTGGTCACGATCCGGGCCTTATGCGCCCCGATCCTCTGAGACAACCGCCGCGGCGTCCTCCAGGTAGGGAAGGGACGCATGCGGTTTTGGCGTATTCGTGCCTGCGAAGCCGTCATCGTACATGAGAGAGCAAGACGGGGAACCGAATGCCTACTATTCAGCAGCTGATCCGCAAACCGCGGCAGCCAAAAATCAAGCGCTCCAAGTCGCAACACTTGGAATCCTGCCCCCAAAAGCGGGGCGTATGCACACGCGTCTATACAACGACGCCAAAGAAGCCGAACTCCGCTATGCGGAAAGTTGCGAAGGTTCGCCTGACCAACGGCTTTGAAGTCATCAGCTACATCCCTGGTGAGAGCCACAACCTTCAGGAACACTCTGTGGTTCTGATCCGCGGCGGTCGTGTAAAAGACCTTCCCGGTGTGCGCTATCACATCCTGCGTGGTGTGCTCGATACGCAAGGCGTCAAGGATCGTCGCCAGCGTCGTTCGAAATACGGCGCCAAGCGTCCGAAGTAAGAGGATACACACATGTCCCGTCGTCACAGCGCGGAAAAACGCGAAGTCCTGCCCGATGCCAAGTTTGGTGATCGTGTCCTGACGAAATTCATGAATAACCTGATGATCGATGGTAAGAAATCGATCGCAGAAACCATCGTCTATAACGCATTCGATCGCGTTGAAGGCCGCCTTAAGCGCGCTCCTGTGGAAGTTTTCCACGAAGCGCTCGACAACATCAAACCGTCCGTCGAAGTTCGTTCGCGTCGTGTTGGTGGTGCAACCTATCAGGTTCCTGTCGAAGTGCGCCCTGAGCGTCGTGAAGCGCTTGCGATCCGCTGGCTGATCAAAGCAGCCCGCTCCCGCAACGAGAACACTATGGAAGAACGTCTGGCCGGTGAATTGGTCGACGCCGTGAACGCTCGCGGCTCGGCAGTGAAGAAGCGCGAAGACACGCATAAAATGGCCGACGCGAACAAAGCGTTCAGCCATTACCGCTGGTAATTTCAATTTTAGCCTGAGGACACTCCCATGGCACGCGATTATCCCCTCGAACGTTACCGGAACTTCGGGATCATGGCCCACATTGATGCGGGCAAGACCACCTGTTCCGAGCGGATTCTGTTTTACACAGGCAAATCCCACAATATTGGCGAAGTGCATGATGGCGCTGCGACAATGGACTGGATGGAGCAGGAGCAGGAACGTGGTATCACCATTACCTCGGCTGCGACGACCACGTTCTGGGAGCGGACCGAAGATGGTAAAACGCCTGACTCGGAAAAGCACCGTCTGAACATCATCGACACCCCTGGCCACGTTGACTTCACAATTGAAGTTGAGCGTTCTTTGGCGGTTCTCGATGGTGCGGTTTGTGTTCTCGACGCCAACGCGGGTGTTGAGCCTCAGACCGAGACTGTTTGGCGTCAGGCTGACCGCTACAAAGTTCCGCGCATGGTTTTCGTCAACAAGATGGACAAAATCGGCGCTGACTTCTTCAACTGCGTTCGCATGATTGAAGACCGCACTGGCGCGCGTGCCGTTCCTGTCGGTATCCCAATCGGTGCCGAGACCGAGCTTGAGGGTCTGATCGACCTCGTGACCATGGAAGAGTGGCTGTGGCAGGGTGAAGATTTGGGCGCGTCCTGGATCAAAGCACCGATCCGCGACAGCCTCAAAGACATGGCGACTGAGTGGCGCGGCAAGATGATCGAAGCCGCGGTCGAAATGGACGATGATGCGATGGAAGCGTACCTGATGGACGCGGCCGAGCCTGATGTTCCAACCCTGCGTGCTTTGCTGCGCAAGGGCACATTGGCGATGGCTTTCGTTCCTGTCCTTGGTGGTTCCGCGTTCAAGAACAAAGGCGTTCAGCCTCTGTTGAATGCTGTGATCGACTATCTGCCGAGCCCGCTCGACGTGGTTGACTATATGGGCTTCAAGCCTGGCGATGAGACGGAAACCCGTAACATCCCACGCCGCGCTGACGATAACATGGCCTTCTCTGGCCTTGCGTTCAAAATCATGAACGACCCCTTCGTTGGCTCCTTGACGTTTGTTCGGATCTATTCTGGGCAACTCAGGAAAGGCGACAACATGATCAATTCCACCAAAGGGAATAACGAGCGTGTTGGCCGGATGATGATGATGCACTCCAACAATCGCGAAGAAATCGATGAGGCCTTCGCGGGCGACATCATCGCGCTTGGTGGTCTGAAGAACACAACAACAGGTGACACGCTTTGCGACAAAGCTGATCCGGTTGTTCTGGAAACGATGACCTTCCCTGATCCCGTAATCGAGATCGCGGTTGAGCCGAAAACAAAGGCCGACCAAGAGAAGATGGCATTGGCTCTTCAGCGTCTTGCGGCCGAGGACCCATCCTTCCGCGTCGAAACCGATATCGAATCGGGCCAGACCATCATGAAGGGCATGGGCGAATTGCACCTCGACATTCTTGTCGACCGCATGAAGCGCGAGTTCAAAGTTGAAGCGAATATCGGTGCGCCACAGGTGGCTTACCGTGAAACAATCGGCCATGAAGTCGAGCACACCTACACGCATAAGAAGCAGTCGGGTGGTTCGGGTCAATACGCCGAGGTCAAGCTTATCATCACGCCAACCGAGCCTGGTGAGGGGTATTCCTTCGAAAGCCGCATCGTTGGTGGTGCTGTTCCAAAGGAATACATCCCTGGTGTTGAAAAAGGCATCAAGTCCGTCATGGATAGCGGCCCTCTCGCTGGCTTCCCCGTGATCGATTTCAAAGTGGCCTTGGTCGACGGTAAGTTCCACGACGTGGACTCCAGCGTCCTCGCATTCGAAATCGCAGCCCGTATGGGCATGCGTGAAGGGATGCGCAAAGCGGGTGCGAAACTGCTCGAGCCTATCATGAAGGTCGAGGTTATCACGCCTGAGGATTACACTGGTGGCATCATCGGTGACCTTACATCACGTCGCGGTCAGGTTCAGGGTCAAGATACACGTGGCAACGCCATCGCGATCGACGCCTTTGTGCCACTGGCCAATATGTTCGGCTACATCAACACCCTGCGTTCCATGTCTTCGGGCCGCGCGCAGTTCACGATGCAATTCGACCATTACGAACCCGTTCCGAACAATATCTCGGACGAGATTCAAGCGAAATTCGCATAAGACGGGTGGCGGGGTAACCCCCGCCCTACCCACCACAACGTAGGGCGGAAATATCCGTCACCCCGAGAAGATAAGGAGGCCATCATGGCAAAGGAAAAGTTTGAACGTACGAAACCGCACGTTAACATCGGCACGATTGGTCACGTTGACCATGGCAAGACGACACTGACGGCGGCGATTACGAAGTATTTCGGTGATTTCCAGGCATATGACCAGATTGATGGTGCGCCTGAGGAAAAAGCACGCGGCATCACGATCTCGACGGCTCACGTTGAGTACGAGACCGAGGCACGCCACTACGCGCATGTCGACTGCCCTGGCCACGCTGACTATGTGAAGAACATGATCACTGGTGCGGCTCAGATGGATGGTGCGATCCTCGTTGTGAACGCGGCTGACGGCCCTATGCCCCAGACCCGTGAGCACATCCTTCTCGGCCGCCAGGTGGGTATTCCCTACATGGTTGTTTACATGAACAAGGTTGATCAGGTTGACGACGAAGAGCTTCTCGAGCTCGTCGAGATGGAAATCCGTGAACTGCTGACCTCCTATGAGTATCCTGGCGACGATATCCCAATCGTTAAGGGCTCTGCTCTGGCGGCGATGGAAGAGCGTGACGCTGAGATTGGTGAGAACTCGATCCGTGAGCTTCTCGAAGCTGTTGACACCTATATCCCGACACCGGCACGTGCAGTTGACCTGCCGTTCCTGATGCCAATCGAAGACGTATTCTCGATCTCTGGTCGTGGTACTGTTGTGACTGGCCGTGTTGAGCGTGGCGTGATCAATGTTGGCGACGAGATCGAAATCGTTGGCATCCGTGACACGACCAAGACGACCTGTACTGGTGTTGAAATGTTCCGCAAGCTGCTTGATCGCGGTGAAGCGGGCGACAATATCGGTGCACTTCTTCGCGGTGTTGACCGTGAAGGTGTTGAGCGTGGTCAGGTTCTTTGTAAGCCTGGTTCGGTTAAGCCGCACACGAAGTTCGAAGCAGAAGCCTATATCCTCACCAAAGAGGAAGGTGGCCGTCACACGCCATTCTTCGCGAACTATCGTCCACAGTTCTACTTCCGCACCACCGACGTCACTGGCACTGTTCAGCTGGCTGAGGGCACGGAAATGGTTATGCCAGGCGACAACGTCTCCTTCGGTGTTGAGCTGATCGCTCCCATCGCCATGGAAGACGGCCTGCGCTTCGCGATCCGCGAAGGTGGCCGCACAGTCGGCGCCGGCGTCGTATCTAAGATCATCGAGTGATCTGAATTCGCAAGGGCGCGTTCTGTGCCCTTGCGCTACTTGAAACCGGTTCGACGAGGGGTGGAGTTAAATCCTGCCCCTCCTCTCAATCGTAAAGGATTATGATTATGGCCGCACAAAGCCAAAATATCCGCATCCGCCTGAAGGCGTTTGATTACCGTGTGCTGGATGCCAGCACTCAGGAAATCGTCAGCACCGCCAAGCGGACTGGCGCACAGGTTCGCGGGCCCATCCCGCTGCCGAACAAGATTGAAAAGTTCACCGTTCTGCGTGGACCCCATATCGACAAAAAGAGCCGTGACCAGTGGGAAATCCGTACCCACAAGCGTCTCTTGGACATCGTTGATCCGACCCCGCAGACGGTGGACGCGCTGATGAAGCTCGACCTCGCCGCCGGCGTGGATGTCGAGATCAAGGTCTAAGGGAGGGCATGTAGATGTTGCGCTCTGGAATTATCGCAAAGAAACTGGGCATGACCCGGTTGTTCATGGAAGACGGTCGTCAGGTTCCTGTCACCGTTCTGCAGCTTGACGGCCTTCAGGTCGTGTCGCAGCGCACCCCTGAGAAGGATGGCTATACAGCTGTTCAGCTTGGTGCAGGCGCGGCCAAGGTCAAGCGCGTTTCGGCCCCTATGCGCGGTCACTTCGCCGCCGCAAAGGTTGAGCCCAAGCGTAAGCTGGTTGAATTCCGTGTAGACCCCGAAAACCTGATTGGCGTTGGTGAAGAGATCACCGCCGACCATTACTTTGAAGGTCAATTCGTTGACGTGGCAGGCACATCGATCGGTAAAGGTTTTGCCGGCGCGATGAAGCGTCACAACTTCGGCGGCCTTCGTGCATCGCATGGTGTTTCGATCAGCCACCGTTCGCATGGCTCCACAGGTCAGTGTCAAGACCCTGGCCGTGTTTTCAAAGGCAAGAAGATGGCCGGTCACATGGGTGCTGCCCGTGTTACCACGCAGAACCTTCAGGTTGTGCGCACCGACACCGACCGTGGCTTGATCATGGTCAAAGGCGCCGTTCCCGGCTCCAAAGGTGGTTGGGTGACCGTCAAGGATGCAGTCAAGAAGCCGTTCCCCGAGAACGCGGTTCTGCCTGCTGCTCTGAAATCCGCCGCTGCCCCTGTTGCCGAAGCTCCGGTACAAGAGGCACCCGCCGAGGGAGGTGAGGAATAATGAAACTCGACGTCATCAAATTGGACGGTGGTAAAGCCGGTTCCGTAGATCTCGGCGACGACATCTTCGGTCTGGAGCCCCGCGTGGACATCCTGCACCGTGTGGTCCGCTGGCAGCGCAACAATGCGCAAGCTGGCACCCACAAGGTCAAGACCCGTTCCGAGACCAGCTATTCGACCAAGAAGATCTATCGCCAAAAGGGCACCGGCGGCGCACGCCACGGTGACCGTAACGCGCCGATCTTCCGTAAGGGCGGTATCTACAAGGGTCCAACCCCGCGTAGCCACGGCCACGAGCTGACCAAAAAGTTCCGTAAACTTGGCCTGAAGCACGCGCTTTCGGCAAAGGTTGCGGCAGGTGAGCTGGTCATCATCGACAATGCGGCCTTGGCAGAAGCCAAGACCAGCGTTCTGGCCAAGCAGATCAAGGATCTCGGCTGGAAGCGTGCATTGATCATCGATGGTGCGGCGGTTGACGCAAACTTCGCCCGTGCGGCCCAGAACATCGAAGGTCTCGATGTGCTGCCGACAATGGGTGCCAACGTTTATGACATCCTCAAGCGTGACACACTCGTGATCACCAAAGCGGGTGTTGAAGCACTGGAGGCTCGACTGAAATGAGCACGAAGCCTGAGCATTACGACGTTGTTCGCAAGCCGATCATCACGGAAAAAGCGACCATGGTCTCCGAAAACGGAGCGGTTGTTTTTGAAGTCGCGATCGATGCGAACAAACCCCAGATCAAAGAGGCTGTTGAAAGCCTGTTTGGTGTAAAGGTGAAAGCGGTTAACACCACAATCACCAAGGGTAAGAACAAGCGTTTCCGCGGTATCGCGGGCACACGCAAGGATGTCAAAAAAGCATATGTTACGCTCGAAGAGGGTAACACCATTGACGTCACTACTGGCCTCTAATAGAGGACGGCATCACTTCGGCCCCGATCTTGATCGGGGCCGTCGCTTTTACTGAGATTCGGGGACCTTTCGGGGGCCCTTCACCTAACGGGGCTTACCCCCCGCAAAGCAACGGAAGACAGAAAGCATGGCACTCAAGTCGTATAAACCGACGACGCCGGGCCAGCGTGGGCTGGTTCTGATCGACCGTTCGGAGCTTTGGAAAGGTCGCCCGGTTAAGTCCCTCACTGAGGGTCTGACCAAAAAAGGCGGCCGGAACAATACCGGACGGATCACAGCACGCCGCCGCGGCGGTGGCGCGAAGCGTCTCTATCGTATCGTAGATTTCAAGCGTACCAAGTTCGATGTATCGGCAACGGTAGAGCGGATTGAATACGATCCCAACCGGACAGCGTTTATCGCCCTCGTGAAATACGAAGATGGCGAACAAACCTATATCCTCGCACCACAGCGTCTCGCAGTTGGTGATAAGGTGGTTGCCTCCGCAAAGGCAGACATCAAGCCCGGCAACGCGATGCCCTTCTCGGGTCTGCCTATCGGGACGATTGTCCACAATATCGAGCTTAAGCCAGGTAAAGGCGGCCAGATCGCCCGCGCCGCAGGCACTTATGCTCAGTTCGTTGGCCGTGATGGCGGCTACGCTCAGATTCGTTTGTCTTCGGGCGAGCTGCGTCTGGTGCGTCAGGAATGCATGGCCACTGTTGGTGCCGTGTCGAACCCTGACAACTCGAACCAGAACCTCGGTAAGGCTGGCCGTGTCCGTCACATGGGCAAGCGTCCTTCCGTTCGTGGTGTTGCAATGAACCCGATCGATCACCCGCATGGTGGTGGTGAAGGTCGTACCTCGGGTGGCCGTACGCCGGTTACGCCTTGGGGTAAGGACACCAAGGGTCGCCGCACCCGCGACAAGAACAAGGCGTCTCAGAAGCTTATCATCCGCTCGCGTCACGCCAAGAAGAAAGGGCGCTAAGACATGTCTCGCTCTGTTTGGAAAGGTCCTTTTGTCGACTCTTACGTCCTCAAAAAGGCAGAAAAATCGAAGGAATCCGGTCGCAATGAGGTCATCAAGATCTGGTCGCGCCGCTCCACCATCCTTCCCCAGTTCGTGGGCCTCACCTTTGGGGTCTACAATGGTCGCAAACATATTCCGGTCAATGTGACCGAGGATATGATCGGCCAGAAGTTCGGGGAATATTCGCCGACGCGCACCTATTACGGTCACGCGGCTGACAAAAAAGCTAAGAGGAAGTAAGCCATGGGCAAGGATAAAAATCCCCGCCGCGTGGCGGATAACGAAGCGATGGCAAAGCTGCGCATGCTGCGCACAAGCCCGCAGAAACTGAACCTCGTCGCTCAATTGATCCGCGGCAAGAAGGTCGAGAAAGCGCTTACCGCGCTGACCTTCTCGAACAAGCGTATCGCGATCGATGTGAAGAAGTGCCTGCAATCGGCAATCGCCAATGCTGAAAACAACCACAACCTTGATGTTGACGAACTCGTCGTCGCCGAGGCCTTCGTGGGCAAGAACCTGATCATGAAGCGCGGTCGTCCGCGTGCACGTGGCCGGTTCGGGCGTATCCACAAGCCGTTCTCGGAACTCACCATCAAAGTTCGCCAGGTCGAGGAGCAAGCGTAATGGGTCATAAGGTCAATCCGATTGGCATGCGCCTGCAGGTGAACCGCACCTGGGACAGCCGCTGGTATGCCGACACGAAGGATTACGGTAATCTTCTGCTTGAAGATATCCGTATGCGTGAATTCATTGCTGTTGAATGCAAGCAAGCAGGTGTTTCGAAGGTCATCATCGAACGTCCTCACCGCAAATGCCGCGTTACGGTCCACACCGCTCGTCCTGGTGTGATCATCGGCAAAAAAGGTGCAGACATCGAGACGCTTCGCAAGAAGCTGGCGGCAATGACCGACAGTGAATTGCACCTGAACATCGTTGAAGTGCGCAAGCCCGAGCTTGATGCTCAGCTTGTCGCTGAATCGATTGCTCAGCAGCTCGAGCGTCGTGTGTCCTTCCGTCGTGCCATGAAGCGCGCCGTGCAGAACGCAATGCGTATGGGTTCGCTCGGTATTCGTGTGAATGTTGCGGGCCGTCTTGGCGGCGCGGAAATCGCGCGGACCGAATGGTACCGTGAGGGCCGCGTGCCACTCCACACCCTGCGTGCCGATATCGATTATGCACATGCTGAAGCCATGACACCTTATGGTATCATCGGTATCAAAACGTGGATCTTCAAAGGCGAGATCATGGAGCATGATCCTGCTGCACGTGATCGTCGTTCGGCTGAGCTTCAAGAAGGTGGTGGTCCGTCGCGTCCCCGCCGTGATCGCTGAGGAGTTTGAAAGATGCTGCAACCAAAGCGCACTAAATTCCGCAAGATGCAAAAGGGCCGTATTAAAGGTCTGGCAAAGGGCGGGTCTGACCTCAACTTTGGCACCTTTGGCCTGAAGGCTCTTCAGCCTGAGCGTGTAACTGCACGTCAGATCGAAGCTGCACGTCGTGCCATGACGCGTCACATGAAGCGTCAGGGTCGTGTCTGGATCCGCATTTTCCCAGATACTCCGGTAACCTCCAAGCCCGTCGAAGTTCGTATGGGTAAAGGTAAGGGTTCCGTTGATTACTGGGCATGCAAGGTCAAGCCAGGCCGCGTTATGTTCGAGATTGACGGTGTATCCGAGCCAATCGCACGTGAGGCCCTGCGCCTTGCCGCGATGAAGCTTCCGGTGAAGACACGCACAGTCGTTCGCGAAGACTGGTAAGTCCGCATCACGCGGGCGCCTGTCGCCAAGAATTCAAAAGCCTCCAGAGTTTCTGGGGGCTTTTTCTTTGCTTATTGCAGCACAATCCCTTCCCGAATAGGTTTTCACCATGGCCAATATCAAATCCCTTTTCGCGACGCGTCTGTATCACGCCAAGCTGTCCGAGCTTGGTCCAAAGATTGATGATGACGAGCTATCCGCCTCCTGTTTTTCCATCGCCGAGGATGATGAAGCAGGGCAGGATTGGTGTGAGGAAAACGGCTTTCCTGGCTATACCTCCTATGCGTCGCTGACCGATCTGCCTTGGCGCTTTCCAATCTTTGCCTCCGTGGTTGAGGCCCTTGATGCGCATGTGGCGCGTTTCGTGGAGGATTTGGAATTCGATCTCGATGGTCGCGCGCTAAAGCTGGAAGATATCTGGATCAATATTCTGCCCGAGGGCGGGATTCATACCAGTCATATCCACCCTCATTCGGTGATTTCGGGCACGACCTATGTGCAGGTTCCCCCCAATGCACGTTCCATCAAGCTGGAAGATCCGCGCCACGCCATGATGATGGCGGCCCCCAACCGCCGCAAGGATGCGCGTGATGAATTGCGGGCCTTCATCTACCCCAATCCCGAGACGGGCGATGTTCTGTTGTGGGAAAGCTGGCTGCGCCATGAAGTGCCGATGAATATGGACGAGGATGACCGCGTGAGCGTGAGCTTTAACTATTCATGGGAAGGCTAGGGGGGGCGTAATCCTCCTGTCTTGCGGGTGGCGCTTGACACCGCTCGGAAATGATTCACGAAAATCGCTTGCCAAGTAGCAATAGCAGGCCTATACGGCCCCTTCATTCACCTACTCCACTGGAATCAGGGTGACCCGCTTTGTGGGCCCTCCGGTGATGTTGAAAGGAAATAAGGCGATGAACGCCCAAGAACTGCGTGATAAGACGCCCGACCAGCTGCGTGATCAGCTGCTCGTGCTCAAGAAGGAGGCCTTCAACCTCCGCTTCCAGCAGGCCACAGGCCAGCTCGAAAACACTGCGCGTATGCGCAACGTCAAGCGCGAGGCTGCTCGTGTCCTGACAATTCTGAACGAAAAGGCAACTGCCGCCGCAGGGGAGGCCAACTAATGCCCAAACGTATCCTGCAAGGTACCGTTACATCCGACGCCAACGCACAGACCGTAACCGTCTCGGTTGAGCGTCGTTTCAAGCATCCGGTTCTTCAAAAGACGATCCGGAAGTCGAAGAAATACCGCGCACATGACGCGGATAACCAGTTCAAGGTTGGCGATACAGTCCGCATTCAGGAATGTGCGCCAATGTCGAAGACGAAACGCTGGGAAGTTATCGCAAGCTAAGCGGTAGCCAACAGTTTATCGAAACCCGGGGGTCCACGTCCTAACTGCAAGGTGGCCCTCAAGGTCGGGAGAAACTCTATGATCCAGATGCAGACTAATCTGGATGTTGCTGACAACAGCGGCGCTCGCCGTGTTCAGTGCATCAAGGTTCTGGGTGGTTCCAAGCGGAAATACGCTTCGGTGGGTGATATCATCGTCGTTTCCGTGAAAGAAGCCATCCCACGTGGTCGCGTAAAGAAAGGTGACGTCCGTAAGGCCGTCGTCGTACGCACCGCTAAAGAAGTTCGTCGTGAAGACGGCACCGCAATCCGTTTTGACCGGAATGCGGCAGTGATCCTCAACAACAGCAACGAGCCTATGGGCACCCGTATCTTCGGGCCAGTTGTTCGTGAGCTTCGCGCCAAGAACTTCATGAAGATCATCTCGCTCGCGCCGGAGGTGCTGTAAGATGGCTGCTAAGTTGAAAAAAGGCGACAAGGTCGTCGTTTTGGCCGGCAAAGACAAAGGCAAGCAGGGCGAGATTTCGCGCGTATTGCCTGCGGATAACAAGGCCGTCGTGGAAGGCATCAATATTGCCATCCGTCACACACGCCAAAGTCAGACAGATCAGGGTGGCCGCATTCCAAAAGCCATGCCAATCGCTCTGTCGAACTTGGCTCTTCTGGACGCCAATGGCAAAGCCACACGCGTCGGCTTCAAAACTGAAGACGGCAAGAAAGTGCGTTTCGCCAAGACAACGGGGGATGTGGTCTAATGTTGGATACAGCAAATTATACCCCACGCCTGAAGGCCGCTTTCAAGGACAGCATCCGCGCTGCCATGAAAGAAGAGTTCGGCTACAAAAACGACATGCAGATCCCGCGTCTGGACAAAATCGTCCTGAACATCGGCGCTGGTGCTGAAGCAGTTCGTGACTCCAAGAAAGTGAAGTCGGCTCAGGAAGATCTGACCGCCATCGCTGGCCAATTGGCTGTCGTCACCAAAGCAAAGAAGTCCATCGCTGGCTTCCGCGTTCGTGAGGAAATGCCCCTTGGTACCAAGGTCACACTGCGCGGCGACCGCATGTATGAATTCCTCGACCGCCTCACAACGATCGCGATGCCTCGCATCCGTGACTTCCGTGGCGTTTCGGGTAAGTCGTTCGATGGCCGTGGCAACTACGCCATGGGCATGAAAGAGCATATCGTATTCCCAGAAATCGAATTCGACAAAGTCGATGAGGTTTGGGGCATGGATATCATCATCTGCACCACCGCGAAGACCGACGCGGAAGCGAAGGCGCTGTTGAAGCATTTCAACATGCCTTTCAACTCGTGATCGCGGGAGGAGAATGAACAATGGCTAAAAAGTCCATGGTCGCACGCGAAGTTAAGCGCCAAAAGCTGGTGGATAAGTACGCCACCAAGCGCGCGGCACTTAAAGAAATCGCGAAAGATGAATCGAAGCCGATGGAAGAGCGTTTCAAGGCCCGCCTTAAACTGGCGAAACTGCCTCGTAACAGCTCCGCTACTCGTCTTCATAACCGTTGCCAGCTGACCGGTCGCCCCAAGGCGTATTACCGCAAGCTAAAAATGTCGCGTATCATGCTGCGTGAACTGGCCTCGAATGGTCAGATCCCCGGCATGGTAAAGTCGAGCTGGTAGGAGGTCATACGATGAACGATCCTCTAGGTGATATGCTCACCCGTATCCGTAACTCTCAAATGCGTGGCAAATCCACAGTGATGACGCCCGCATCTAAGGTACGTGCTTGGGTACTCGATGTGTTGCTTGATGAAGGCTACATTCGTGGCTACGAGCGCACAACCGATGCCAATGGCCACCCCGCCATTGAAATCAGCCTGAAATACTATGAAGGCACTCCGGTGATCCGCGAAATCAAGCGCGTATCTAAACCCGGTCGTCGCGTTTACATGAGCGTGCAGGACATTCCGCAAGTCCGTCAGGGTCTCGGCGTTTCCATCGTATCCACCTCCAAAGGTGTGATGTCCGATGCGAATGCTCGTCAGGCCAATGTCGGCGGCGAAGTGCTCTGCACCGTGTTCTAAGGAGACCTGAAGAATGTCTCGTATTGGCAAAAGACCGGTCGACCTGCCTGGTGGAGTTTCCGCCGCAGTATCTGGCCAGACCATCGAAGTGAAAGGCCCCAAAGGGACCCGCAGCTTTACCGCAACCGACGACGTCAATCTGACCGTTGAAGACAATGTTGTGCGCATTGTGCCGCGCGGCAAGTCCAAGCGGGCACGCCAGCAATGGGGTATGAGCCGCACTATGGTTCAAAACCTCGTCAATGGTGTGACGGATGGCTTCAAGAAAGAGCTTGAGATCCAAGGTGTGGGTTACCGCGCCGCGATCCAGGGCAACACCTTGAAGCTGTCTCTCGGCTATAGCCACGAAGTTGATTTCGAGGTGCCCGCAGGGGTTACCGTTACATGCCCGAAGCAGACCGAAGTGGTCATTGAAGGCATCGATCAGCAACTCGTCGGTCAAGTCGCGGCAAACATCCGTGAGTGGCGTGCGCCAGAGCCCTATAAGGGCAAAGGCATCCGTTACAAAGGCGAGTATATCTTCCGTAAGGAAGGTAAGAAGAAGTAAGGGCGACGAAAATGGCAAACAGCAAACTACAACTGTTCCAGAAACGCCGCCTGCGCGTGCGGAACAAATTGCGGAAAATGGCAGACGGGCGCGCGCGCCTCTCGGTCCACCGCTCGAACAAGAACATCAGCGTCCAGCTGATCGACGATGTGAATGGCGTAACCCTTGCGGCTGCGTCCTCGCTCGAAAAAGATCTGGGCGTTGTGGGCAAGAACAACGTGGAGGCCGCCAGCAAGGTGGGCGCCGCGATCGCCGAACGTGCAAAGAAGGCCGGTGTCGAAAGCTGCTATTTCGACCGTGGTGGCTTCCTTTTCCACGGCCGTGTGAAAGCACTTGCCGAAGCAGCCCGCGAAGGCGGTCTGAAGTTCTAATCAAATGAAGGCGGCGCAGTATCTGCGCCGCCTCGATGATCAAGGAGCGGGCAGGCGCCCCTCACTGTGATTGAAGACAATCGTCGCGGCTGGCCGCGCAAATCAAAGAAGGATGCCACCAATGGCAGAACGTGAACAACGTCGGGGACGCCGTCGCGAAGAACGCGAAGAAACCCCAGAATTCGCAGACCGTCTGGTCGCAATCAACCGCGTGTCCAAGACTGTAAAAGGCGGTAAGCGCTTTGGTTTCGCAGCCCTCGTGGTTGTCGGCGATCAGCGTGGCCGTGTAGGTTTCGGCAAGGGTAAGGCCAAAGAGGTCCCCGAGGCGATCCGCAAGGCAACAGAGCAAGCCAAGCGTAACCTGATCCGCGTGCCTCTGCGCGAAGGCCGCACGCTGCACCACGACACCAAGGGCCATCACGGCGCGGGTTCGGTTGTGATGCGCACAGCCCCTGAAGGTACGGGTATCATTGCAGGTGGTCCAATGCGTGCTGTGTTCGAGATGCTCGGCATCAAGGACGTGGTCGCGAAATCCACTGGCTCGCAGAACCCTTACAACATGATCCGCGCGACGCTGGACGGCCTCCGGAGCGAATCTTCGCCTCGTCAGGTTGCTGCACGTCGTGGCAAAAAAGTAGCCGACATCCTGCGCAAGCCGGATGGTGAAGCGGCTGCTGAACCAGCAGAAGCCTGAGGAGACTGACCGATGGCAAAAACAATCGTGATTAAGCAGATCGGCTCGCCGATCCGTCGCCCCGAAGACCAGCGTGCAACGCTGATCGGTTTGGGCTTGAACAAAATGCACAAAACCCGTGAGCTGGAAGATACCCCTTCCGTGCGCGGTATGATCCGCAAGGTCTCGCATATGGTCGAGATCGTGGAGGAGCGCGGCTAAACCAGCCCGCTTTGCACAAAATTGCAAACGCCTCGGTCACAGACCGAGGCGTTTTGCGTTTCCCTCGGGGGTCGCGTGGTAATTTGGGCATAAATTGGCTTTGAGAGTTCAGGGAAAAGGCCGCGACAGCCCTCTTGATCCTTTGCTCTTGCCCGTCTATACGCCGCCGGTGGCCTATTTGAAGGCCCGTGAATCGAAATTGTAAGCCGCGTTTGTCCCATCGGTCGCTGAGGGGCACATCCGGCAAGGAGAAGCGACAATGAAACTGAATGAACTGCACGACAATCCAGGTGCCACCAAAAAGCGCAAGCGCGTTGCACGTGGTCCTGGCTCCGGCACCGGTAAAATGGGTGGCCGTGGTATCAAAGGTCAAAAATCCCGCTCGGGTGTAGCTATCAAAGGCTATGAAGGCGGCCAGATGCCGCTCTATCAGCGTTTGCCAAAGCGTGGCTTCAACAAGCCAAACCGCAAGCAATATGCTGTTGTGAACCTCGGCCTGATCGAGAAGTTCATCGAAGCGGGCAAGCTCGACATCAAAGCAGAGATCAACGAAGACGCATTGATCGCGTCGGGTCTCGTCCGTCGTAAGCTCGATGGCGTTCGTATTCTGGCCAAAGGCGAGATCTCGAAAAAGGTCAACCTCGTGGTGACTGGCGCTTCGAAATCGGCGATTGAAGCTGTTGAAAAGGCTGGTGGCAGCCTGACAGTAGCTGAAGCGGCTTCGGCAGAATAACCCGTCACAAGCTAATGTGACGAGATGGGTGCTTGTGAGCGGTGCTATCGCCGCTTACATGTTCCCCCAAGGTTTTACCGCGCCGCGAGATCGAAACCCGATCGCGCGGCGCCTTGCATAAGAGAGATGGCATGGCATCGGCTGCTGAGCAAATGGCTGCAAACATGAGCTGGAAGGCATTCGGCAAAGCGTCCGAACTGCGCCAGCGCATTTGGTTCACCCTTGGTCTTCTGATCATTTACCGCATTGGTACCTATATTCCAGTCCCGGGAATCGATGGGAACGAGCTGCGGGCCTTCTTTGATCAAGCGGCAGCTGGCCTTGGCGGCGTTTTGAACATGTTCACGGGCGGTGCGCTTAGCCGTATGGGCGTGTTTGCTCTCGGTATCATGCCCTATATCTCGGCCTCGATTATCGTCCAGCTTATGTCTTCGATGGTGCCCGCACTGGAAGCCATCAAGAAAGAAGGCGAGCAGGGGCGCAAAAAGCTCAACCAATATACGCGCTACGGCACCGTGGTTCTGGCCACAGCGCAGGCTTATGGCCTTGCGGTCAGCATGGAATCGGGTGGCCTTGCCTCTGATCCCGGTTGGTTCTTCCGCGCGGCTTGCGTGATTACGCTGGTTGGCGGCACGATGTTCCTGATGTGGCTGGGTGAGCAGATCACCGCACGCGGCATCGGCAACGGTATCTCCTTGATCATCTTTGTAGGCATCATTGCGGAAATCCCCGCAGCGCTTGCACAATTCTTCGAGCAAGGCCGCACAGGCGCGCTGGCGACCCCCGCGATCCTCGGTGTGATTGTGATGCTCTTCGCGACACTGCTCTTTGTGGTCTTCATGGAGCGGAGCCTGCGCAAGATCCATATTCAATACCCGCGCCGTCAGGTGGGGATGAAGGTTTATGATGGCGGTGCCAGCCACCTGCCGATCAAGGTGAATCCCGCCGGTGTTATCCCTGCGATTTTCGCCTCCTCGCTTCTGTTGCTGCCCACAACTCTCACAACATTCTCGGGCGGCGATACCGCAGGCCCCGTGATGTCTTGGGTGCTTGCCAATTTTGGCCCTGGCCAGCCGCTTTATCTGTTGTTCTTTGCCTCGATGATCGTGTTCTTCACGTATTTCTATACGCTGAACGTGTCCTTCAAGACCGATGACGTGGCCGATAACCTCAAGAACCAGAACGGCTTCATTCCTGGCATCCGTCCAGGCAAGCGGACATCCGAATATCTGGAATATGTGGTTTACCGCGTTCTTGTCTTGGGCGCGGGTTATCTGGCACTCGTGGCGCTCCTGCCTGAGATCGTGCGCACGAACCTTGCCATTACGGCCTATTTCGGTGGTACGTCCATCCTGATTATTGTGTCGGTGGGTATGGATACGGTTCAGCAAATCCAGTCGCATTTGCTGGCACATCAATATGAAGGCTTGATCGAGAAATCGCAGCTGCGTGGCCGTAAGGGTCGTTCCTCTGCCAAGCCTCGCAAGGGGCCTGCTCGTCGATGATCAATATTATTCTGCTTGGACCACCGGGTGCTGGTAAAGGCACTCAAGCCCGCCGCTTGGTGGATGAGCGCGACATGGTGCAGCTCTCGACAGGTGATATGCTGCGCGAAGCGAAAGACTCGGGCACCGAGATGGGCAATCGCGTGGCCGAAGTTATGGCGCGTGGTGAACTGGTCACCGATGAGATCGTGATCGGCCTGATCCGTGAAAAGCTCGAAGGTGACAATCGCGGCGGCTTCATTTTTGACGGCTTCCCCCGCACGTTGGCGCAGGCTGATGCTTTGGGTGAACTGCTCGACGCCACGGGCAAGACCCTCGACGCTGTCGTCGAGATGCGGGTTGATGACGATGCTTTGGTGCAGCGCATCACGGCGCGCTCGACCTGCGGGAATTGCGGTGAGGTGTATAACGACATCACCAAGCCCATTCCAGCCGATGGCACATGCTCCAATTGTGGTGGAACGGAGTTCAAACGCCGTGCCGATGACAATGAGGATAGCCTGAAACAGCGCCTCATGGAGTATTACAAAAAGACCTCGCCGCTTCTTGGTTACTATTATGCCAAAGGCAATCTCAATCCGGTTAACGGCTTGGGCGAGATCGAGGATGTCGCGGCTGAAATCAAGGCTGTACTGTCCGGCGCCTGAGACCCTCTTGACGACTGGTGAAAAACCGCCTAACTGGCGGCTTCCTGTATAGGAAGAAGTTTATTTACGCCGATTCTATGGGCGTTTGATGGATTAACGTTTCGGGGCCTTACGGCACATGTCGCTTGGCCCCTGATGTTGTGAAAAAAGGTTCTGGCGTTACGGAACCGCAACCGAAGGAAAGACTACGTGGCACGTATTGCAGGGGTCAACATCCCCACTTCCAAGCGCGTACCGATCGCGCTGACATATATCACTGGCATCGGAAACACCTCGGCTCGTCAGATTTGCGAAGCTGTAGGCATCGATTTCACACGCCGTGTGAACGAACTCTCCGACGCTGAAGTGCTCCAGATCCGTGAGCATATCGACGCAACCTATATGGTAGAAGGCGACCTTCGCCGCGAAGTCCAGATGAACGTGAAGCGTTTGATGGATCTCGGCTGCTACCGTGGCCTGCGTCATCGTCGTAACCTGCCCGTCCGCGGTCAGCGTACCCATACCAACGCGCGTACCCGCAAGGGCCCCGCAAAAGCCATCGCTGGCAAGAAGAAGTAAGGGAGCGCAGGACCAATGGCACGCGATAAGACACGCACTAAGCGCAAAGAGCGCAAGAACATCGCCGCAGGTGTGGCGCATGTGAACAGCTCGTTCAACAACACCAAGATCCTCATCTCCGACGTACAGGGCAACGCGATTGCGTGGTCCTCTGCGGGCACGATGGGTTTCAAGGGCAGCCGTAAATCCACCCCCTATGCCGCTCAGATGGCCGCAGAAGATGCGGGCCGTAAGGCGCAGGAACATGGTGTGAAGACGCTGGAAGTCGAAGTTCAGGGCCCTGGTTCGGGTCGTGAATCGGCACTCCGCGCATTGGCTGCAGCTGGCTTTCAGATCTCGTCCATCCGCGACGTGACTCCGATGGCTCATAACGGATGCCGTCCTCCGAAGCGCCGTCGCGTCTGAGGCAGTATAGAAATTGGCGGGCTGCGTAATTTTGCGCAGCCCGCTTACGTCATTTTGATCCTCGAGCGTTGCCTACCTTGGATCGGTTGGCGACAGGAATGGAGGCGACACATGATCCATAAGAACTGGCAAGAACTCATTAAACCGACGCAACTGGTCGTGAACCCGGGCACTGATCCGGCACGCAAAGCCACTGTGATTGCTGAACCGCTCGAGCGCGGTTTCGGTCTGACCTTGGGCAATGCCCTGCGTCGTGTTTTGATGAGTTCGCTACAAGGCGCTGCAGTTACCAGCGTTCAAATCGACAATGTCTTGCACGAGTTTTCGAGCGTTGCAGGTGTGCGTGAAGACGTCACCGACATCGTCTTGAACCTCAAAGGCGTTGCTCTGCGGATGGAAGTTGAAGGGCCCAAGCGCCTCTCGATTTCGGTCAAGGGCCCCAAGGTTGTCACAGCTGGTGATATCTCGGAAAGCGCAGGCATCGAGGTCCTCAACAAGGATCACGTGATCTGCCACCTCGACGATGGCGCAGACCTCTTCATGGAACTGACCGTTAACACCGGTAAGGGCTATGTTTCGGCTGACAAGAACCGCCCAGAAGATGCCCCTATCGGCCTTATGCCGATTGATGCGATTTTCTCGCCGGTCAAGAAAGTGTCCTATGAAGTGCAGCCGACCCGTGAAGGTCAGGTGCTTGATTATGACAAGCTGACGCTGAAGCTGGAAACAGATGGCTCGCTGACCCCTGATGATGCTGTGGCTTATGCCGCGCGCATCCTTCAGGACCAGCTGTCGATCTTCGTGAACTTCGATGAGCCCGAAGCGGCTGGTCGTCAGGACGATGAAGATGATCTGGAATTCAACCCGCTCCTTCTCAAGAAGGTGGACGAGTTGGAATTGTCTGTTCGTTCGGCAAACTGCCTGAAGAACGACAATATCGTTTATATCGGTGACCTGATCCAGAAAACCGAAGCCGAGATGCTCCGCACTCCGAACTTCGGCCGCAAGTCGCTGAACGAGATCAAGGAAGTTCTGTCTGGGATGGGTCTCCATCTCGGTATGGATATCGTTGATTGGCCGCCCGATAACATCGAGGAACTGGCCAAGAAATACGAAGATAACTTCTAATCTATATGGGGGGCGGTTCGCCGCCCCCTAACTAAAAATGCCCGGGTTTTGCCGGGGAACATACTGGGCAACAACGCCCCAATAGGGTGGGCTCCGCACGCACGGCGCCCCAGACAACGCAAAATGGAGTTTTTATCATGCGTCACGCACGAGGCTACCGCCGCCTGAATCGCACCCATGAGCACCGCAAAGCGCTGTTCGCGAATATGGCAGGCTCACTTATTGAACACGAACAGATCAAAACCACTCTGCCCAAGGCGAA
Organism: Rhodophyticola sp. SM2404; assembly: GCF_053570515.1. Classification (NCBI taxonomy): domain Bacteria; kingdom Pseudomonadati; phylum Pseudomonadota; class Alphaproteobacteria; order Rhodobacterales; family Roseobacteraceae; genus Rhodophyticola; species Rhodophyticola sp. SM2404. The sequence goes on along the minus strand of NZ_JBSEDL010000002.1, from coordinate 384,036 downwards.
AGAACTTCGTCGCATTGTGGAAAAGCTTATCACTCTTGGTAAGCGTGGCGATCTGCATGCCCGCCGTCAGGCCGCATCGCAGCTTAAGCAGGACGCTTATGTTGCCAAGCTGTTTGAAGTGCTGGGACCACGCTATGCCGAGCGTCAGGGTGGCTATGTCCGGGTCCTGAAAGCTGGCTTCCGCTATGGTGACATGGCGCCAATGGCGATCATCGAATTCGTCGACCGCGACCCAGAAGCAAAAGGCGCCGCAGACCGCGCGCGCGTTGAAGCTGAAGAAGCAATGGCCGATAGCGCAGAATAAGCCTGCAGGGTCTTAAGCCCGCAGCTTTGCGAAAACTTTGGAAGGTCCCGCCAGTGGCGGGACTTTTCTTTTTGGGGTAGCCTCGAGATATGGCTGATTTGTTCGGAACATCCACGGCTGCGACCGCGCAAACTCCCGCTGGCCCAAGGCCATTGGCGGATCGTTTGCGGCCTGCAAGCCTCGCCGATGTGATCGGCCAAACCCATCTTCTGGGGGAGGAAGGCAGCCTTCGGGTGATGCTGGATAGCGGAGCTTTGTCATCGCTGGTGTTTTGGGGGCCGCCGGGCGTTGGAAAGACCACGCTGGCACGGCTTCTGGCCCATGAGACCGATCTGCATTTCGTCCAGATCAGCGCAATCTTCACAGGCGTGCCTGACTTGCGCAAAGTGTTTGAGGCCGCGCGCCTGCGCCATCAAAACGGCAAGGGCACATTGTTATTCGTGGATGAAATCCATCGGTTCAACAAAGCCCAACAGGATGGTTTTCTTCCCCATATGGAGGATGGCACCATCCTTCTGGTGGGCGCCACCACCGAGAACCCCAGTTTCGAGTTGAACGCAGCGCTTATGTCGCGGTCGCAGGTTCTGGTATTGGAGCGTCTGGATGACGATGCGCTTGAGCAGCTTTTGCTGCGCGCAGAGGCCGAGCTTGGCAAAACCCTTCCGTTGACCGAGGCCGCCCGCGCCGCTTTGCGCGAAATGGCCGATGGTGATGGCCGCGCCATGCTCAATCTGGCCGAGCAGGTGGCGGCGTGGAAATCAGATACCCCGCTTGATACCGCGCAATTGTCCACGCGGTTGCAACGCCGCGCCGCGCAATACGACAAATCGGGCGATGCGCATTACAACCTGATCTCGGCCTTGCATAAATCTATGCGCGGCTCGGATCCTGATGCCTGCCTCTATTGGTTTGCGCGCATGCTGGAGGGGGGAGAAGACCCGCGCTATCTGGCCCGCCGCATCACGCGCATGGCTGTTGAGGATGTGGGCCTTGCCGATCCGCAGGCGCATCGCGTGTGTCTGGATGCTTGGGAAACATATGAGCGTCTGGGAAGTCCTGAGGGGGAATTGGCGCTTGCACAGGCGATTGTCTATCTCGCGCTCGCGCCGAAATCCAACGCGGCTTACGTGGCCTACAAGGCTGCGCGCAATGCGGCACGAGAAACGGGCTCAAAACCCCCGCCCAAGCATATTCTGAACGCGCCGACCAAGATGATGAAAGAGCAGGGCTATGGCGCGGGCTATGCCTATGACCATGATGCCGAGGATGGTTTTTCGGGGCAGAATTTCTTCCCCGATGATATGGAACGCACGCAATTCTACACCCCTGTCGAGCGGGGTTTTGAACGCGACCTCGCCAAACGGGTTGCCTATTTCGCGAAACTGCGCGCGGAACGGCAGCGCAGTTGACAAGCCGCCCCTTAGGGCAGAAAGACGCGGGCCATGGTCTGGACCCTTTTTCAAGTTGCACTTGGCGGCGCTATCGGCGCCTCGCTTCGCTTTTTGGCGGGGTTCGGGATGTTGCGCCTTGTCGGGCAGGCGCAATTTCCCGTTGCGATCATGTCAGTGAATATCTTGGGGTCTTTCCTGATGGGCCTCTTCGTCGTCACCGCCGCCCAAAAAGGGCTGACCCATCTGTCACCTTTCGTGATGACGGGGCTTTTGGGGGGCTTCACGACCTTTTCGGCGTTCTCGCTTGAGGCGGTAACGCTCTATCAACGGGGAGATTTGGGGCAGGCCGCGATCTATGTTGGCGCCTCGGTGATCTTCTCAATCCTTGGACTTTTTGCGGGGCTTTGGGTAGCTCGGGTGATATTGACATGAGCGCTGTACAGACCATTGAAGTAACGCCCGATGATGGCGATCAGCGCCTTGATCGCTGGTTCAGGAAACACTTCCCCCATATCCCGCAAGGCCGCGTCGAGAAGATGTGCCGCAAAGGTGAAATCCGTGTCGATGGGGGCCGCGTCAAGGCCGCCTCGCGGCTTGAAGCAGGCCAGAAGGTCCGCATCCCGCCTTTGCCTGATACCGATGCGCCGATCTATCCCGCAAAGACCAAAGTCTCTGATCAGGATGCTGCCATGATCCGAGCCTGCGTTTTGTACCGCGATGATCACATCATTGCGCTGAACAAACCCGCAGGCCTACCCACGCAAGGCGGCAGCGGCGTGACCCGCCATATTGATGGCCTATCCGAGGCTTTGATCTTTGACGCCGAGGAAAAGCCGCGTCTGGTGCACCGCCTTGATAAGGATACCTCGGGTGTTTTGTTATTGGCGCGCACGCGCCTTGCCGCGAAGGGCCTGACCGAGGCGTTCCGCCATCGTGGCACCCGCAAGATTTACTGGGCCGCTGTCGCGGGCGCCCCTGTGCCGCGCAAGGGCACCATTCGCTATGGTCTGGTCAAGGCCTCGGGCCATGGCAGGGGCGGCGAGGGCGAAAAGATGGTTTGCATCCACCCCGCCGAGGTCGACAAGATCGAAGGGGCCAAACGCGCGGCCACTGATTACGCCGTGCTGGCGGCACTGGGCGGGCGCGTGTCTTGGGTGGCAATGGAGCCGATCACAGGCCGCACCCATCAGCTGCGCGCGCATATGGCCGAGCTTGGCCATCCCATTATCGGGGATGGCAAATATGGCGGCTCGGGTCAGGAAAACCTTGGCGATGGCTGGGGCGCGCAATTGGGCGGCGAGATGAGCCGCAAGCTGCATCTGCATGCCCGCAGCATCCAAGTGAAACATCCGATCACCGGCAATATGCTGAATGTCACGGCACAATTGCCCGATCATATGACCCGCACTTGGGACACGCTGGATTGGCGCGCCTCCGATGTGCTTGATGACCCTTTCGAGGGGGACGAATGAGCAGCGATATCTGCCTCGTCATCTTTGATGTTGATGGCACTTTAATCGACAGTCAGGCCTCTATCCTCGCTTCGATGAAAAGCGCTTTTACGGGGCTGGATCTGCCAGTTCCTACGCGGGAAGAAACCCTCTCGGTTGTCGGTCTGTCTTTGCCTGTGGTCATGGCGCGCTTGGCCCCCGAACAGGATGCCGCCACACAGGCCCGTCTGGTCGAGGGGTATAAGGCGGGCTTTAACGCCTTGCGTCATTCAGGCGGGGGGGATGCGATATCGCCGCTCTATCCGCAGGCTCTGGAGGTGCTGGGGCAATTGGCAGCACGCGATGAAGTCTTTCTGGGCATCGCCACGGGCAAATCCCGTCGCGGGCTTGATCACTTGTTCGATCTTCACGGCTTTGGCCCGATCTTTCATACGGTCCAAGTGGCTGATGATCATCCCTCCAAGCCGCATCCATCCATGGTTGAGACCTGTTTGAAGCAAACAGGTGTCGCGGCGCAGCGCGCGGTTATTGTCGGCGATACGACCTATGATATTGAAATGGGCCGTGCGGCAGGCATTCATGCGCTTGGTGTGAATTGGGGCTATCACAGCGCAGATATGTTGATGGCAGCAGGCGCGCGGCAGGTTCTGCCCGATTTCGGGGCATTGCCAGACCAGTTGGACGAGATTTGGAGTGAGACATGAGCGAGTGGGCGGCAAAACGGTTCTGGAAAGCGGCGGATGTTGTCTCGGATGAGGCAGGGTTTAGCGTTACGCTGGATGGGCGGGCAGTAAAGACGCCTTTGAAAGCGCCGCTTGTTCTGCCCTCGCAGGAGATGGCGCAGGCGATCGCACTGGAATGGGATGCGCAGGACGACGTGATTGACCCGACAAGCATGCCAGTAACCCGCTCGGCCAATGCCGCAATTGACAAGGTCAGCCTTCAGCATGGGGATGTTGTTGATATGCTCGCGGCTTATGCCGAAACCGACCTTCTGTGCCATCGTGCAGATGGCCCTGAGGCACTGGTTGCCCGTCAGCATCAGCATTGGCAACCGCTTTTGGATTGGGGGGCGCAGACCCATAACGCGCCATTGGTCGTGACCACGGGTATCCTGCCTGCAATGCAGCCCCAAAACAGCCTTGATAGCTACCGCAAACGGATCGCTGAATTCAGGCCCTTCTCGCTGACAGCTTTGCATGATTTGATCATGCTCTCGGGGTCTTTGGTTCTGGGGCTGGCGGTGGCTGCAAGACGTATCCAAGCCGATGAGGCATGGGCTATTTCGCGAATCGATGAGACGTTCCAGATTGAGCAATGGGGCGAGGATGAAGACGCCATGGAAGCCGCCGCCTTGAAGCAGCAGGCTTTTCGCCATGCCGAGCGCTTTTTGAGACTCGCGCAGGGCCATTAGATTTTGCGCCTCTCCACAAAGGTTGACGTAGCGTAGAGAATGCGCATTAGCCCAAGAAATGCTCATTTTTATTGCGGAAATAGCGAAAACCTTAGGTCTTGGCCTTGACCTATGCGGCCAGATTTGCCCAATTAAAAGGCGTTGATCGGCGCATGCCGTTCTCCACAAACAACCCGAAGCCTAATGGCTGAGGGAAACAGCCCTAAACGGGCGTTCCATCAGGAAGAGGTAAATATGAACAAATCCGTATTTCTCGGCACCTTGGCCATCGCTGGTCTCGCGGCTGGTTTCGCTTCGGCGCAAACTTTGGCCGAAGTGCAGGCTCGCGGCACGCTTAACTGTGGCGTAACCACCGGCTTGACCGGCTTCGCTGCACCAGACGCCAATGGCGAATGGGAAGGTTTTGACGTTGGCGTATGTCGTGCTGTTGCCGCTGCCGTTCTCGGCGACGGGACTGCAGTTGAGTTTGTTCCAACCACTGGCCAGACACGCTTCACCGCGCTGGCTTCTGGCGAGATCGACATGCTCGCACGTAACACGACATGGACCTTCAGCCGTGACGTTGACCTGCGTTTTGAATTCGTAGGCGTCAACTACTATGACGGTCAGGGCTTCATGGTTCCAAGTGAACTGGGCGTTGCTTCGGCTTTGGAACTCGACGGTGCAACCGTTTGTATCCAAACTGGTACAACCACAGAACTGAACCTTGCTGACTTCTTCGCGTCGAACAACATGAGCTATGAGCCCGTGCCAATCGAAACGAATGCTGAAGCGCAGCAGCAGTACCTTGCTGGTGCTTGCGACGTTTACACAACAGACGCTTCCGGTCTTGCCGCAACACGCGCGACCTTCGAAGAGCCCGGCGCGCATGTTGTTCTGCCTGAAATCATCTCCAAAGAGCCACTCGGCCCACTTGTTCGCCACGGCGACCACGAATGGGGTGATATCGTTCGCTGGACACTCAACGCTCTGATCTCCGCAGAAGAGCTTGGCGTGACCTCCGCGAATATTGCTGAGCTTGCAGCAGCACCTGGCAACAACCCTGAGATCAACCGTCTGCTCGGCACAGAAGGCGAACTGGGCGCAATGCTCGGTCTGTCCGCTGACTGGGCCGTCAACGCGATCTCCGTTGGTGGTAACTATGGCGAGCTGTTCGAAGGCAATATCGGTGAGACAACTCCAATCGGTCTCGCACGTGGTCTGAACGCTCAGTGGACTGATGGCGGCCTGCTTTACAGCCCACCATTCCGCTAAGTCTTTTTGAAGGGCGCGGCGCTGTCGCGCCCTTCGCACTTACAAAACACACACCAAAATCAAAGACCTCTTCAAGGCAGGCCAATCACTGTAACGGCGCTGTCCAAGGGTCGGGTATATTCAAAAAGCAGGGGCGTCCGCTATGGCTTCGATCTCGGAACCACCCGCAGAGTCATTTCGACTCAGCCAGCTGATTTACGACACACGTTACCGCTCAATGACCATTCAGGTTGTTGCTTTCATCCTGATCATGGCGGGGCTGTACTGGCTCGTGAACAATACGGTGCAGAACCTTGCCACGCTTGGTAAGGATTTCAATTTCGGCTTTTTGAGCTCGCGGGCGGGGTATGATATCAACCAACGCCTAGTCGAATATACCAGCGCTTCGACGCATGGGCGCGCGGCATTTGTTGGCATTCTGAACACATTGCTGGTGGCTTTTGTCGGCTGTATTTTGGCAACCATTTTCGGCGTGGTCGCGGGTGTGCTGCGCCTGTCCAATAACTGGATCGTGGCGCGCATCATGGGCGTCTATGTCGAGACCTTCCGCAATATCCCAACCCTTTTGTGGATCATCGTTGTCTTCGCGATCCTCACCGAATCTACACCGAGCCCGCGCGACTTCCGAGGAGACGCGCCCGAGGCCTCAATGGCGTTGTTCGACACAATCGCTGTGACCAATCGCGGCGTCTACACGCCAGCACCTGTTTTCGGGGACGGCTCGCTTGTTCTGGGTCTCGTCTTCGTATTGTCGATCATCGGCATGTTCGCCTTCCGCAGCTTTGCGCGGAAACGGCAAGCCGCCACTGGCCAAATCCTGCCGGTGTTCTGGATTTCGCTTGGCATCTTCTTTGTGCCAACCTTCATCTTCTATTTCCTGCTGGGCGCGCCTGTCACGCTGGACTACCCAACTTTGCAGGGCTTCAATTTCCAAGGTGGCACGCATTTGCGCGGCTCGTTCATCGCGCTGACCCTCGCTTTGGCGCTTTATACGGGCGCGTTCATCGCCGAGAACGTGCGCGGTGGTATCCTTGCGATCTCCAAGGGACAGACTGAGGCCGCATCGGCCCTTGGCCTGCGCACCAATCGCGTCATGAACCTTGTGGTGCTGCCACAGGCGATGCGCGTCATCGTCCCGCCGCTGATTTCGCAATACCTCAACCTGACCAAAAACTCCTCGCTGGCTATTGCTGTGGGTTACATGGATGTGCGCTCCACCTTGGGGGGCATCACCATCAACCAGACAGGCCGTGAGCTTGAGGGGATGTTGCTGCTCGGATTGTTCTATCTCATCACCTCGCTGATCATTTCGGGCGTGATGAATGTCTATAATAATTCCGTTAAGCTGAAGGAGCGCTGAGATGTCCGACACAAGCCCTCACGCCTCTTTCGTCCGCAAGGAAATGCTGGCCGAGCAGGCCCCGCCTGCCACGGCGGCTGGCCCCATCCGCTGGATGCGCGAGAACCTGTTCTCGAGCGTTCCCAACGCGATCATGACCATCATATCGGTCTATGTGATCTATTGGGTCCTCAGCCATGTGATTGGCTGGTTGTTCTTGGGCGTTTGGAATGCAAGTTCCCTGAATGATTGCCGCACTGTGCTTGCCGCCTTTGGCCGCGAAAGCGGGGCCTGTTGGGCGGTGATCGAAGATCGCTGGTTGCAATTGATGTTCGGCTTCTATCCGTCCGATCAATATTGGCGCCCGATCCTTGCTTTGATCTTGATGTTTGTCGCTTTGGCACCCGTCCTGTTCTCGGACAAGGTTCCAGCCAAGCTGATCTGGTTCTCGATGGTCTATCCCTTCATTGCGGTCTGGCTGATTTGGGGCGGATCGGTCTGGTCTCCCGTCTTGATGATTGCGGGTTTCCCGATTGGCTATCTGGCCTTCAAGATCGTCGGCAAATATGCCTTCAGTGGTCTTGCGATTGCAGCGGCCATTGTTGCGGCGGCCTTGTGGTGGATTGTGGGTTGGGGGGCTGTTGATACGGCGCTGAACCGCATGATCGGTGAGCCGCGGTTCGAGACGGTCATGGCGGAAAGCACCGCGCAAATCGAAGCCCTGCCACCGCAGATTGCCGCCTCCGAGGCTGCGCGTGACGCGGTTGGGGAAGAGATCACCGTCATATCGGCCGAGCGTGATGCGGTTGCGGAACAGATCGCATTGATCTGGGCGCGGCTTAATATCGATGAATGGACGCCTGAACTGGCCGAAGCCTCTGCTGAATTGGACGCGATCTCGGACCCTGAGAGCGAAGAGGCGGCTAGGCTGCGCGGTGATGTCTTGCAATTGGAAAGCGAGATTTCCGAGGCGCAGGCAACCATTGACGCGGCTGGAAGCGTTTTGCCTTCGGTTGACGAGTTGGAAACTCTGCAAGACGAATTCGCAAGCTATCAGGAAACGCTCGCCTCAATGCGCAATGAAATGAATGCGCATAATATCGAGCTGAACAGTCTGAATTCCGAGCTGTCGGATGCCACGCGGACGCTTTCGCAACTCGACACTCTGCGTGTGGATCAAGCGGATCTGCCAATGCTGCGGGATGAAGCCCGTGCTATTGCCCGCGACCCGAATGCGACTGCCGATGAGGTGGCTTCAGCCGAAGATGCTGTCTCGGCGGTTGAGCGTCGGATCGATGATACCTATGGCATTCTTGGCCTGACAGGGCTGGAATTCGTCGAAAGCCGTGCCATCGGTGGGTTCATGCTGGCGATCATCATCGGTGTTGCGGGGATCGTTCTTTCCTTCCCGATCGGCATCGCGCTTGCTTTGGGCCGCCAATCGGACCTCTTGATCATCAAGATGTTCTGCGTGGCCTTTATCGAGACGATCCGTGGTGTTCCACTGATTGTATGGCTGTTCACAGCGCAGCTTTTGCTGAATTACTTCCTGCCCCCGGGCACGACCTTTGACCTTTTGTTGCGGGTTGTGATCATGGTGACGCTCTTTGCCTCGGCCTATATCGCGGAAGTGATCCGTGGTGGCTTGGCGGCCCTGCCGCGTGGCCAATATGAGGGCGCGGATAGTCTGGGGCTGGATTACTGGCAATCCATGCGCCTGATCATCCTGCCGCAATCGCTCAAGATCTCGATCCCGGGAATTGTGAATACCTTTATCGGCCTGTTCAAAGATACGACGCTGGTCGTGTTCATTGGCCTTTTCGATACGATCGGTCTGATCAATGCGATCCGCGCTGATACGGATTGGAACGGGATTTACTGGGAATTGTTCATTTTTGTCGGGCTGTTGTTCTTCGTGTGCTGCTTCTCGATGTCCAAATATTCGCAACACCTGGAGCGCAAGCTCCGGACCGATCACCGCTAAGGAGAGCTCAACCATGTCAGATACTGCACATTTGGTGGAAGACCGCGAGATTGACCGCTCGAAGATGAAGGTCTCCGATGAGGTGGCCATTGAAATCCAGAACATGAACAAATGGTATGGCACCTTCCATGTTCTGCGCGACATCGACCTGACGGTGAACCGTGGCGAACGGATCGTTGTGTGCGGGCCCTCAGGCTCGGGTAAATCGACCCTGATCCGCTGCATCAATGCGTTGGAGGAGCATCAGAAAGGCTCGATCACCGTTGATGGGACCTTGCTGTCGAATGATTTGAAGAACATCGACAAGATCCGCTCAGAGGTCGGGATGTGCTTTCAGCATTTCAACCTGTTTCCGCATCTCACGATTTTGGAAAACTGCACTTTGGCTCCGATCTGGGTCCGCAAGACCCCTAAGAAGGAAGCTGAAGAAACGGCGATGTATTTCCTTGAGAAGGTCAAGATCCCCGAGCAGGCCGATAAATACCCCGGTCAGCTTTCCGGTGGTCAGCAGCAGCGTGTGGCGATTGCCCGTTCGCTGTGCATGCGCCCACGGATCATGTTGTTTGACGAGCCGACATCGGCGCTTGACCCCGAGATGATCAAGGAAGTTCTGGATACGATGATCCAACTGGCGGAAGAAGGCATGACGATGATTTGTGTGACCCATGAAATGGGCTTTGCCCGTCAGGTGGCAAACCGCGTGATCTTCATGGATGCAGGCCAGATTGTTGAGCAGAACGAGCCAGAGCAGTTCTTTACCAATCCGCAAAGCGATCGGACCAAGCTGTTCTTGAGCCAGATCCTCGGTCATTGATCGACGGATTAGCGCTATTGGCGAGGCAGGGGCGCGCATGGGGATTGACCCCATGCGCGCCCCTTTGCCTTCGGCGAAAGTATTTTTGAAGCAAAGAGAAGCAGCGCGGTTATGTCGGGTTGGACAGATCGCGTGGGGTGACAAAGCCTTGGAGTTGGCCAGTGCCTTCGGTAATCTCTGCCCAAGTCTCGGCTTGGAATTCAAGCACCAAACAGGCCCCTGTTGGATAGCTGCCAAAGCTTGGATGGTCGGGCGGTGTTGCCGCGAGAGACCATGCGAGAGCGCCGATCCCTGGATTATGGCCGATGACGGCTACCTTGCGCCCCTCACAGCCGCGCAGAGCCTGTAGGATGTCACTAGGCGCTGCATGGTAGAGCGCGCGGGTTAAGATCGGTGCGGAGGCGGCGCTGAGTTGTGTGGCGATCCCTGACCATGTCTCTTGGGTTCTGCGGGCCGTGGAGCAGAGCACGCTGTCGGGCGTGAAGCCCTTTTCGTTTAACCAGCCGCCAATCAGGGGGGCTGCCGCGAGGCCGCGCATATTGAGGGGGCGGTCATGGTCGGGCAGGCTGGGATCCCCCCAGTCGGATTTGGCGTGCCGGATGAGGATTAAGGTAAGGCTCATGCCCGAATAATCGAGCCTGCGCCGTGATCGGTGAACAGCTCCAGCAGGCAGGCATTGGGTGAGCGTCCGTCAAGGATCACGGCCGCGCGCACGCCCGCGCGCACCGCGTTCAGCGCGGTCTCGGTCTTGGGGATCATGCCGCCTGCGATGACGCCTGTTTTGGTCAATTCCTCGACATCGGCTGCGCGCAATTCGGTGACGACTTCGCCTGAGGCATTCTTGACGCCCGCGACATCGGTCAGCAGGAGCAGGCGATCAGCGGTGAGAGCGGCAGCGATCGCACCCGCGGCGGTGTCACCATTGACGTTGAATGTCTCGCCATTGCGGCCTGCGCCGATTGGCGCGATCACAGGGATCATCTCGGCTTGGAACAATTGATGCAGAAGCGTCGGGTCCACCTCGGCGGGGTCGCCGACAAAGCCAAGTTCGGGGTCGGACGGGTCACAGATCATCAGATTGGCATCCTTGCCCGACAGGCCAACGGCTTTGCCGCCTTGGCTGTTGATGGCTTGAACGATCCGCTTGTTCACCTGACCTGACAGGACCATTTCCACCACTTCCATGGTCGCGGCATCGGTGATGCGTTTGCCGCGCGAGAAGCTGGAGGTGACGCCAAGCCTGTCCAGCAGGCTGTTGATCATCGGACCGCCGCCATGCACCACCACAGGGTTCAACCCCACAGTGCGCATCAACATCACATCGCGTGCAAAACTGGCCATGCCCTCATCAGACCCCATCGCATGCCCGCCCAGTTTGATGACAACAATCGCATCATCATAGCGTTGCAGATAGGGAAGCGCTTCGTTCAGCGTACGCGCGGTGGCGACGTAATCACGGGTCATGGCGGTTTGTTTCTTCATTGCGAGGCGACCTTTTGGCCAAGAGATATGCCTTGTTATGCCAGCAGCATCAGGCTGTGAAGCATAAGCGCAAAAAGAAGCTGAAGAAATTACAGGCGCTGTCGCTAGACCAGCGAAGAAATGATCGAGCGCAAGGTTGGTATCCCGTCGCCCTTCTCGGAGGAGGTCAGCACGATCTCGGGGAAGGCGGCGGGGTGTTTGGAGAGCGCTTTGCGCACCTGATCAAGCGTCTTTTCGCGGTCGGCATCCTTCACCTTATCGGCTTTGGTCATCACGACCTGAAAGGTGACGGCGGATTGATCAAGCAGGGTCATGATCTCGTCATCCACGGCCTTCACGCCATGGCGGGTATCGATCAGAACAAAGGCGCGGCGCAGGGTCTGGCGACCCGAGAGATAGGATTTGAGCAGAGCCTGCCATTGCTTGACCACGGCCACGGGTGCCTCGGCATAGCCATAGCCCGGAAGGTCGACGAGGTAATGCGCATCGGACAGGGTAAAGAAGTTGATTTCCTGCGTCCGGCCAGGGGTGTTCGAGGCGCGAGCGAGGGCTTTGCGGCCCGTCAGCGCATTGATCAAGGTGGATTTGCCCACATTGGAGCGACCCGCAAAGCAAACCTCCAAGCGGTCGGCGGGGGGCAGGCCATTCATAGCGACCACACCTTTAAGGAACTCGGCCCCGCGCGCAAAAAGCATGCGGCCCTTTTCGGTGGTGATCTCGTCAGGGTCTTCGGCAAGGGGGAAGGGAAGTGGCGCACTCATGAGATGACCTCGACAGAATTGCCCAATGCGATCGCACCGGAGGATATGACCTCAGCGTAAACACCAAAATTCGTGTGACCCCAACCCTGTTCAAGAAGGGATAGCGTGTTTACATCGCGCTTTCCGGTTTCAGGGTTCCCTTCGGTGGCGCGGCAGCGGCCTATGGGTTCCACGATTTTAAGCTGTGCCCCGCCGATCTGCACGGTCTTTCCGATCAGGTCGAATTCCTCCCAAGGCGCGGCCCCGTTGAGCCAGAGATTCCCGCGAAAGCGGCGCATATCAAGATCCATGCCCGCATCGGCTGACAGAGCTGCAAGCGAGGTGAGATTGAGGATCGAGACCGAGGCAAATGGTGCATCCGACATCCCTTCGGGCGGGGCGGTGACAAGCTCGACGGGTGGATTGCGGTTGTCAGGGTAAATCGCGGCCAGCCATTTGAACAGCTCGGCGGCGTCTGTCGCGGGGTTGATGGAGATGTCAGGCCGTTCAGGATGGGAAAGATGGATAAGCTCGCCTTCGGTCTTGGCGGTGATCGCCATAAGCGATGGCCCCTTGGCCCCGCGCAGGAAGTTGCGGCAGGAGCGCCACCCGTCAGCCGCGTCACCGCCTGCTTCCAGAACGGCGAACGCCCTGTCCATGGGGACAGGGCGGCCGATTTTCAGATCAGCCCGTTCCAGCGCTTCGGCCCCGATACCTTTGATCGGGTGGCGCCAGATATGGGCAAGCGAGATTGTCACTTCTTATCCGATGCACTGCGCTGGAAGCTGGAGCGTATATTGCCGAACAGGTCGGGTTTATACCCTTGGCTGCGCATGATGGTATATTGCTGGATGAAGGTCAGCGTGTTGTTCGCAATCCAGTAGACCAACAGGCCCGATGCAAAGCTTCCAAGCATGAACATGAACACCCATGGCAACCATGCAAAGATCATGGCCTGTGTCGGATCAGTGGGCTGTGGGTTCAGCTTTTGCTGCAGCCACATCGAGATACCCAGCAGGATCGGCAGGACACCGATAAACACCAGCGCAAGGATCGAGCCCGGCTCAGGCGATGGGATGGGCAGCAGACCGAACAGGTTGATCAGCGATGAGGTGTCGGGCATCGACAGGTCATTCAGCCAGCCGAAGAAGGGCGCGTGGCGCAATTCCAGCGTGACGAAGATCACCTTATAGAGCGAGAAGAAGATCGGAACCTGCAGCAGGATCGGCAAACACCCCGAGGCTGGATTGACCTTGTTCTTCTTGTACATCTCCATCATGCCGCGCTGGAGCTTTTCGCGGTCATCGCCCGCGCTTTCTTTGAGCTTCTCCATCTCTGGCTGAAGCTCGCGCATTTTGGCCATCGATACATAGGATTTATACGCAAGCGGGAAAAGCGCTGCTTTGACGATGAAGGTCAAGGCAATGATCGCAAGGCCCATATTGCCGATTGCAATGCCAAGGTAATGCAGCAACCAGAACATCGGCTTGGTGATGAAATAGAACCAACCCCAATCGATCGAGTCGAGGAAGCCTGCAATGCCGTTCACATTCTGGTAGTCGCGGATGGTTTCCCATTCCTTCGCACCAGCAAAGAGCCGCGTTGTCCGCTCCACCGTCTCACCCGGGGCGACATCCAGAGCAGGAAGGCGCGCTTCGGTTTGGTAGATATCGGCAGTTGCCACATAGCGGGTGACGGCCGTGAAGGGCTGAAGCTCTTCGGGGATGAGCGTGGCCATCCAGTATTTATCGGTAAAGCCGATCCAGCCTTCTTCGGTAACCTCGGTGATCTCGGCATTTGCGCCTTCACGCTGGATGAAATCGAGATCGGGGATATCGGAATAGCCGACCTCGCCCAATGTGCCATCGGTGTGCTGCACCACGCCTTCATGCAGGATGAAGAAGTTCTGCAGGTCCGAGGGCAGGCCGTGCCGCGCGACGATGCCATAAGGGGCCACGCGCTGCGCATCGGCGGTCGTGTTTTCAATGGATTGGGTCACGGTGAACAGGAAATGCTCATCAATCGCGATGGTGCGGCGGAAGATCAGGCCAGCGCCATTGTCCCAAACAAGCGTGACAGGGCTGTCGATACCCAATGTGTCGCCGCTTTCAACGGACCACTGGGTATTGGCACCGGGAACATCTTCAAAATCCAGCGCGCCGCCAGGTGCCCAGCCATAGAGCGCATAAAACGCCTCGGGGCCGCCCACGGGGGAGAACAGGCGCACAATCTCTGAATCTTCATCAAGCGTTTCGCGGTAGTCGCGCAAGGAAAGGTCATCGATGCGACCACCAACCAGCGAGATGGAGCCCAGAACCGTATCGGTTTCGATGGTCACACGCTCGGCTGTGGCAAGGGCCACTTCGCGGGTTGCTTCGGGGTCGATCAGCACAGGCGCATCCGTGCCCGGAGGTGTCAGCGCCATATCGGGTGCTGCGCCAGTCTCGCTTTGTGTGACCGCGTTGGGATCAACTGGTGCCACCTCTTCTGGTGGGAACAGCAGGAACCACACGAGAATGACAATAAAGCTCAAGGCCGTGGCCAAGATCAGGTTCTTGTTCTGATCGTTCATGATCGCTTCTTGCCCCTTGGTTGAAGTCACGTGGGTTCAACAGATTGGGGGGGCAAAGGTCAAGGGCTTTCACCCTTTTTGAGCCCTATCTGCGCCGATCTGACATGGAGTTTATGCCAGTTTTCAGGCCTGCGCGGCTTTGAAGCGTGATTCCTGCCAAGGAATGTTCATTCAGCGCCGCTGTCTTGGTCGCCTGCTGCGCGCATCAGACCTGCGAAATCAAACAGCTCGGGGTCAAGCAAATGCGAGGGGCGCGCGGTCATCAGGGCCGAGAAGATTTTTTGCCGACGACCGGGGATTTTGGCCTCCCATTCATCCAACATCCGTTTGATCACCTGACGCTGCAACCCATCTTGAGACCCGCAAAGATCACAAGGGATGATGGGATAATTCATCGCCGTCGCGAATTTCTCGCAATCGGCCTCGGCGACATGGGCCAAGGGGCGGTAGACGAAAAGATCACCCTCATCATTGAGCAGCTTGGGTGGCATGGTTGCCAGCTTGCCGCCATGGAAAAGGTTCAAGAAAAACGTCTCGAGGATATCATCGCGGTGATGCCCCAACACAACCGCCGAGCATCCCTCTTCGCGGGCAATGCGGTAGAGATTGCCACGCCGCAACCGTGAACATAGCGCGCAATAGGTGCGGCCCTGCGGGACCTTATCCATCACGATGGAATAGGTATCCTGATACTCGATGCGGTGCGGGACACCCATTTTCTCCAAGAACTCAGGTAGGACAGTCGCGGGAAACCCCGGTTGGCCCTGATCGAGATTGCAGGCCAGCAATTCCACCGGCAAAAGCCCGCGCCATTGCAACTCGGTCAGCACGGCCAGAAGGGTGTAGCTATCCTTGCCGCCAGACAGGCAGACCAGCCATTTCGTGCCACGCTCGATCATGCCGTAACGCTCGATTGCTTCGCGGGTGTCGCGGATCAAACGTTTGCGGAGTTTCTTGAACTCCGTGCTTGAGGGGGCGCCGTGAAACAGCGGGTGGATATCGTCTGCATCATCCAGCATGGGCTGGCCTCCGAAGGGTTCTGGCGTTGCGCCTTGCCATAGAAGAGCAGGGCCATATGCGTCAAGCGCGCTTGCATGAGGCCGCATCCGGCTTACGTCTGTAATGCAAAGGAGTTTGATCCATGCGTTTTCTTGCCCTCGCCATTTTTCTGGCCCTTGCGGCCTGTTCTGGTCGTCCATCGCTGGATGACCCGCAACTCAGTGATCAGGCCTTGAACCTTGAGGAATATTTCAGTGGCTCTCTGGTTGCGCGCGGGCAATTTCAAGATGTGTTCGGCACGGTGCGCCGCCGCTTCGATGTTCAAATCGAAGGCGAGTGGGATGGCCAGACCCTGACGCTGATTGAGGATTTCGTTTATGAAGACGGCTCGACTGAACAACGCATCTGGACGCTCGAGAAAACGGGCGAGCAGACATGGGTCGGCACCGCCCCTGGTGTGATCGGGCAGGCCAGCGGTGAGGAACGGGGCGATACGTTCAATTGGCAATATACGATCGATCTCCCCTTGGGAGATGGCGAGACAATGCGCTTTACCTTTGATGACTGGATGTGGCTGCTGTCAGATGGCCGATTGCTGAACCGCGCCTATATGGAGCGGTTCGGGATCACCGTAGGTGAGGTTATCATCACCTTCGAAAAGCTCTAACTCTCAGTGCTCATGATCATGCTGTTTGGGCACAGGATCATAACCTGACTTGCCCCAAGGGTGACAGCGCCCGATCCGGCGCAGGGTCAGCCATGTGCCTTTCAGGGCGCCATGGGTTTCCAAGGCCTCTAGGGCATAGGCCGAACAGGTGGGCTGATATCGGCAGTTGAACCCGACCCAAGGCGAAAAGATCAAGCGATAGGCGCGTATCGGCAGCGAGATCATAAAAGCCAGAGGTTTCATCCATGCACCTTTTTCAAGGCGGCCTTGAGGTCGGCCTTCATGTCTTCCAAAGGGCGCGAAGCTGTTAACTCGGCCCGCCCGATCAGCACATAATCCCAGCCTTCGCGGCCTTGGCTGGCAATCACAGCCCGCGCGATTTCGCGCAAGCGGCGCTTGGCGCGGTTGCGGGCCACGGCATTCCCGACCTTTTTGGAGCAGGTATATCCAACACGGATACCCGTGACCTCTTCTTGCGCGGCGCGTTTGCGCGCTTGCAAAAGAAAGGCGGGGGCGGGTGCGCGTTTTGCTTTGGCGGCCCGAAGAAAATCGGATCGTTTGCGAAGAACGCAAAAAGCCCCTGCCGAAGACAGGGGCGTGTCGGACGCCGTGGCGTCCGCCATCACGTTAGCCTCACGCGCTGAGCGACTTCCGGCCACGAGCACGACGTGCGTTCAGGATCTTGCGGCCAGCTTTGGTCGCCATGCGCGCACGGAAGCCGTGGCGGTGCTTGCGAACGAGGTTCGAAGGCTGAAAAGTACGTTTCGTCATCTTATGTCTCCATCGTCATACCGGAGCGTGCAGGAGCGCAGCACTCAACAGTATCGGAATCTCTGTAAGGCCTGCGCAATACGCACTCCCACCCAGCCTGTCAACAAATGGAAGAGTGAATCTTTACCGCTGAAACAGTTTTTCTGCGATTGTTACGGCTCGGACGGGTTTTCGTAACAAACCCCCTTATTTTTGTCACGTGTGATCAAGCAGCCGTGACAGGGCTTTTGTGGCGAGGCTTTGCGGGGCATGTACT
Source organism: Rhodophyticola sp. SM2404 (assembly GCF_053570515.1). Lineage (NCBI taxonomy): Bacteria > Pseudomonadati > Pseudomonadota > Alphaproteobacteria > Rhodobacterales > Roseobacteraceae > Rhodophyticola > Rhodophyticola sp. SM2404. The sequence goes on along the minus strand of NZ_JBSEDL010000002.1, from coordinate 366,598 downwards.
GGGCGTAACAGCGGGAAAGAGGTTGAAATGGCCGACACAGTCACAGAATCGAAGAAAAACCCTTTGGCACGCGCGCTGCCGCTTGCCTTGATTGCCCTCGGGGCCGCGCTGGGCTGGTTTTTGCTGCGCGATATCCTGACCTTCGAAACCTTGCGGGAAAACCGTGAGGCGCTCTTGGCCTTTCGGGATGCCAATTATGTGCAAACAGTTCTGGTCTTCATGGCCATCTATATCCTGATTGTCGCCTTCTCGCTTCCCGGGGCCACGATTGCCACGCTGACAGGCGGGTTCCTATTTGCCACATTCCCAGGCGCCTTATTCAATATCGCGGCCGCAACCGTCGGGGCGAGCTTGATCTTCCTGGCCGCCCGCTGGGGGCTGGGAGAGAGGTTGAGCGCAAGGATGGATGCCTCGCAAGGCAATGTGCGGCGCATCAAGCAAGGCATTGATGAAAACCAATGGTCGATGCTGTTTCTGATCCGTCTTGTGCCAGCGGTGCCGTTCTTCGTTGCCAATCTGGTGCCCGCGTTGGTGGGCGTGCCGCTCTACCGTTTCGCGATCACGACCTTCCTTGGCATTATTCCGGGAACAGTTGTGCTGACCTCGGTCGGGGCGGGGCTTGGCGGGGTGTTCGAGCGTGGCGAAACCCCCGATCTGGGTATTTTCTTTGAGCCGCAGATATTGCTTCCAATCCTCGGGCTTTGCGCGCTGGCCGCACTTCCTCTCCTTCTCAAGGCCCTGCGCGGCAAGAAAGGTCTCTGAACTATGGAACGGATCAAGACAGATATTTGCGTGATCGGTGCAGGCTCGGGTGGGCTTTCGGTTGCGGCGGGTGCGGTGCAGATGGGCGCAAAGGTTGTGCTGATCGAGGCGCATCTGATGGGCGGTGATTGCCTGAATTTTGGCTGTGTCCCCTCCAAGGCGCTTTTGGCGGCGGGCCATAAGGCACATGAAACATCGCAGGCGCGTTTCGGTGTGGCGGGCCATGACCCTTTGCCTGATTTCGCCGCTGCCAAAGATCATGTAACGCAGGTGGTCGAGACCATCGAACCCGTTGATAGCCAAGAGCGCTTTGAGGGGTTGGGCGTTCATGTCATCCGCGAAACGGCGCATTTTATCTCGCCCACAGAAGTTCAGGCAGGCGATCACGTGATCTCGGCGCGCCGCTTTGTGATTGCCACAGGCTCGCGCCCTTTTGTGCCCCCGATCGCAGGCATCGAAGACACCCCCTATCTTACGAATGAATCGCTGTTTGATCTGAGGGATCGGCCCGAGCATTTGATTGTGATCGGCGGTGGCCCGATCGGGATGGAGATGGCGCAAGCGCATCGCAGGCTCGGCTCGCAGGTCACGGTGATCGAGGGGCAAAAAGCTTTGGGCAAGGATGACCCCGAAGCGGCTGCTGTGGTTCTGGACAAATTGCGCGCCGAAGGGATCACCATCGAGGAAGGTGCTGAAGTCCCGCGCGTCTCGGGCCAAGCAGGCGCAATCAAGGTTATCACGACAGACGGGCGCGAATTTGACGGATCACATCTGCTGCTTGCGGTTGGACGGCAGGTCAATGTCGACAAGCTAGACCTTGATCGCGGCGGCATTGCCCATTCCCGCAAGGGCGTCACGGTGGATGCGGGCCTGCGTTCGACCACCAATAAGCGCGTCTATGCCGTGGGCGATGTTGCGGGCGGGCTGCAATTTACCCATGTCGCAGGCTATCATGCGGGTGTGATCATTCGGCCCATGCTGTTTGGCTTGCCTGCCAAGGCGCGCAATGATCATGTGCCTTGGGTCACCTATACCGACCCCGAACTGGCGCAGGTCGGCCTGACCGAGGCCGAGGCCAGAACAGCCCATGGGGCCAAGCTCGAGGTTGTGCGCTTTCCCTATTCCGAGAATGATCGCGCAATTGCCACAGGCCAGACCGAGGGGTTCATCAAGGTCATGGTTCTGCGCGGCAAGCCAATCGGGGCAACAATTGTTGGCGCGCGCGCGGGTGACTTGATCCAAATTTGGGGCCTTGCTATCGCCAATGGCCTGAAGATGAGTGCGGTCGCTGGCATGATTTCGCCGTATCCGACACTGGGAGAGATTAACAAACGCGCTGCGGGTGCTTATTTCTCTCCAAGACTGTTTAAGAACCCTTGGGTGAAACGTATTGTACGCCTAGTCCAAAGGACGTGACGGAAGATTATAAAGGCCAAGTCATTGTTGAATTCGCTTTCAGGCCGCTTCCTTATTCTGACTGTCATTTTCGTCATGCTGGCGGAGGTGCTTATTTTCGTGCCCTCCATCGCGCGGTTTCGTGAAGATTACCTGCTGAACAGGCTTGAGCGGGCGCAGATCGCATCCCTCGCCCTTTTGGCAACCGAAGGCATGATTGATGACGAGCTGGAGGCCGAGCTGCTTGAGAATGCCGAAGTCTTCAACGTCGTTCTGCGCCGCGACGAGATTCGCCAACTGATCCTGTCGGCGGATGTTATCCCGCCGATCTCTGACAGTTTTGATCTACGCGATGCCTCGGCCATGGTATTGATCCGTGATGCGATGCGGCGGCTTTGGACAACGCAGGACCAAACCATCCGTGTGATCGGCGAGCCGGTGCGTCAAGCAGGTCTCTTGATCGAGGTGACGATTGATACCCGCATGCTGCGCGCTGCAATGCTTGATTACGGGCTACGGATTTTGCTGCTCTCGGCGGTAATCTCGGTCTTTACGGCGGGGCTATTGTTTCTGGCTGTGCGGCGGTTCCTTGTCTCGCCGATCCGCAGGGTGGTGAGGCATATGACGGAATATGCCGATGCTCCCGAAAACCCTGACGGTATCATTACCCCGCAGGCAGGGGTGACCGAATTGCATGAGGCCGAGCTTGCGCTCCAATCGCTCCAGACGCAATTGACAGGGGCGCTGAAGCAACGCGAACGCCTTGCGCAATTGGGCGAGGCCGTGGCCAAGATCAGCCATGATCTGCGCAATATCCTGACCGTTGCGACCTTGATGGCCGACAGGCTGGAAGGCAGCGCCGACCCGACCGTCAAACGGATCACGCCGAAACTGGTGAATTCCCTCTCGCGCGCGGTGAACCTATGCGAAGGCACGCTGGCCTTTGGCCGCGCCGAGGAGCCGCCCCCCGCCCTAGATCGTGTTGATCTAGGCTGTGTGATCAGTGATGTGATCGAAAATGAACGGATCGAAATCTCGGAAGACGCTGTGTCATACGCGGCAGAGGTCGAAGACGCCTTGCTGGTGCGTTGCGACTCTGAGCAAATCTACCGCGTCTTGTCCAATCTGGTGCGCAATGCCCGCCAAGCAATCCTTGCCACGGGCAAGGGCGGGACGATCTCGATCAAGGCACACTCCAATGAGGAGGGCTGGATGATCCAAGTGGCAGATACGGGGCCTGGTTTGCCCAAGAAAGCGCTCGATCATTTGTTCACGCCATTTCAGGGCGGCGCGCGTGCAGGCGGGTCGGGGCTCGGGCTTGCGATTGCGGCGGAATTGATCCGTGGCCATGGCGGCAAGCTGGAGTTGAGCGAGACAGGGCCCGAGGGCACGCGTTTCGAGATTTATCTGCCATCGGGCACAGCAAGCTGATTTCGCTCTTGCACCCCCATCATCACGGCGCTAATACGCCCCCCACGCGCTGGTAGCTCAGTTGGATAGAGTACTTGACTACGAATCAAGGGGTCGGGGGTTCGAATCCTCCCCAGCGCGCCACTTCCCCCATTTCAGATGATTAACGCCGCTGATTGCGCGCTTGTGTTTTTAGGAACCTGCGGGTTTGAAGTGGCCGGCGGTGATCTGCGAAATTGCGGGGAAGGTCTTGCTTGAGGCCAGAGTGATGGGTGCTGCGGTGGGTATTGACGGCGGATATCGAACTGTCGCTCCAGTAGCAGCCGAAGCTCTAAGTTCATTTCTGGCTGGTAAGGTTGGACACTCGCTCAGCCGCATCTATTTTCCGCTGTATGAAAGATTTGGAAGTTAAATCACCTGCTGAACTTTGGGGCTGGCTTGCTGAAAACCACGCGTCGGATGAAAGCATTCGGCTGATCACGTGGAGGGCAGCACATCCCGACAATTATGTTGGTCGGGAAGACGTGCTAGATGCCCTTATTGCGCATGGCTGGATTGATGGTCGGCGGTTTGTTGTGGATGATGATCGAACGGCTCAACTGATTACGCGTCGCAAGCAACAGGCTTGGTCAAAGACTTACAAAGACAGGGTTGAGCGTCTGCGACGAGAGGGTCGTATGCATCCAGCTGGTGAGGCAATGGTTGAGATGGGGAAGGCCACTGGGCTTTGGTCATTCTTTGACGATGTTGACGCGCTCATTGTTCCGCAGGACCTTTCACAGGATTTGGATCAAGCTTTGTGGGACGCTTTCGCACCGTCCTACAGACGCAACGTATTGCGTTGGGTCAAGATCGCAAAAACGCCTGCGACGAGGGCCACACGCATCGCGAAAGTTGTTGAGGCAACGCGAGACAATCGCAAATTACCTCAGATGTAGCTTATTTTTTGCATGCGGTCCGAAGCTGAAATTGGTGCCTGTTGCAGCTAAGGGCGGCAAGGAGGCCGAAGTTCCAGATGCTGCAAGGGCGCGAATGACTGCTCTTAGGAAAGGCATTCAAGTTACAGCCACCACTTTACCACCCAGAATTTATGTTCTTTTTGATGTTGGCCTGAGCCTGACCAAACCTCTTCCGATATGCTCCTGGAGCAACTTTGAAGGATCTCATCATGGCCCTGCGCAATCTTTCGCTGTCAGCAAAACCACACTGCTTCACTATCATGCCTAGAGGCATGTCTGTTTCTTCTAACAGTAGACAAGCCGCTTTCAAGCGGATCGCTTCCACCGCTTTTGCAGGAGTAGCGCCCGTTTGAGCCGTGTAAAGGCGTGCAAAATGGCGTGGGCTCATTGCCGCTTGGTTAGCCAAGTCATCGACAGAAAGGGGGGCCGTCAAGTTGTCTGCAATCCAAGCATTCAATTCATCAAATCGACCAGACGATGTTTGGTATTGGTGCTTTAGGGTGGTGCTGAATTGGGACTGTCCGCCGGGACGTACCAAATAGCAAACCAGAGATTGAGCGACTTCTAACGCGGCCTTTCTTCCAACATCTTCTGTCACCATTGCAAGGCTCATGTCGATCCCTGCCGTCACGCCTGCCGAGGTCCAGATGTTTCCATCTTTGATAAAAATTGCGTCTTCCTCAACGCGGGCTTCATCAAAACTATCGTGAAATAAATCGCAGTATTCCCAATGTGTCACCACCCGCCGACCGTCCAAGAGTCCAGCTTTTGCTAATATAAATGCACCTGTGCACACGGATCCAACGCGCCTGCTTTGCGCAGCAAGATGCTGAACCTCATCTCGAAAGTTCGCGTTTTCAGAGGCTGCAAACGCTCCCGGTCCCCCAGCAACAATAAGCGTATCGATGTCCAGATTCCGCAGCTTGGATAAGACGACCGTTTCAACGGGCAAATGGGCGTCAGAAGAGACCGTACCCCCGTCGAATGATGCGACCACGATGTCGTAGACCTGAGTCGATCTAAGAGTGGTATCCGCAAACACCTGCATCGGGCCAGCAAGGTCTAGGAGTTTAACGTTGGGAAAAACAACAAAAAGAACGGTTTTGGCAGGATTCGAGGTCATATTGTCATTCATGACAGAAGCAAGAACCTTACACTAGGGGAAACCAAAGGAGTCTCCAGATGCTGTTACTTAAACCCAATTGCGAATGTTGCGACAAAGACCTGCCACCAAGTGCTAGTGATGCCAGAATATGTTCTTACGAGTGCACTTTCTGCGCAAACTGCGTTGATAACCATCTCGGCGGTGCCTGTCCCAATTGTGGTGGAAACTTTGTGCCGCGTCCGATCCGGTCGCGCGAAAACTTAGTGAACAGTCCCGCATCAGACAGTAGAGTGATCGGTCAGCAGGCCGTTTGTGTCGCGGTGCGAGGTCAGTCATGAGCGCGGTTCGTTCAATTGGTGCGGTCGTTTTTGACGGTTTTGAGACCCTCGATTTATTTGGACCCCTGCAAATGTTTGGAACACTGACAGATCATTTTGGCATTTCCATTGTCGCGGAGCAGCAAGGCTTGGTGACCAGCAGGCATGGCCAGAAGCTCTCTGTGGAACATGCATTTGATGATTATCAGTCGTATGATCTCATATTGGTCCCTGGGGGGCCGGGCACTTGGGATCAGATTAATAACAATCGCCTTCTCGATTGGCTGCAAGAAATCGCGCCTAAGTCTGAACATGTCTTATCGGTTTGCACCGGAGCGGCGTTTCTAGCGAAAGCTGGATTATTAAATGGGCGGGCCGCAACGACGAACAAACTGAACTTTGATTGGGTCACCCAATTTGGCCCGAATGTGGACTGGCAAGGGCGGGCCCGTTGGGTCGAGGATGGAGCGTACTTCACATCGTCCGGCGTGTCTGCTGGAATGGATATGAGCCTTGCTGTCATTGAACACTTACTCGGCCCAGAACAAGCTGACTTCTCGGCAACCCATTCGGAATATGAGCGGCAGCGGGACCCCAAAAACGACCCATTTGCGTTGCAGTTTGGGATTGACTAACTGTCGTTGCAAGCATCCCCGGAGGTGAAAAGCGGACATTTGCCCTAGCAAAGCCAATGCCCGTTTCTGTCCGCATAGCAGACCTCGGCGGAGACCACAGCGAACGTCTGCTCTCCACCTTCTGCTAAAGCACGGTGTCAAACCGCGCGTGGAGCAATTGCCTAAAGAGGGCTGGAAACTGTCACTGCTCCCACCTCAGAAAGCGTCTCCCGTCATGCATTCCTGACCATCTTGGCGACCAATTTCCGTGTGATCGGGGCGACCACCAGCACTGCGGGAAAGGCGACGAGCCATGAATTGCCCCATGCCCCATCCATTCCAAGAAAAAGCCCTCTCCTAGCCCAAGGGCCCGTGCTGTGGCGATGCCTGAGACCATGCAAGACATTAGCCCTGACAGAATGAAGCCGAAGACAATCGGGGCGAATTTTGCGGGGATCATGTGGAAGGCTCCGGTCGGGGAAGGGGTGGGCGCCCGAACCATAGCCGAAAAGGGTCCTAGCTCAAGCCTTGCCGCAAGTCATGCCACAGGCTGCCCTTAGCCGTTTTGCAACTCGGCCACGGGAATAAAGGGAAAGAACTGCCCCGAGGACCACAGCCCGAACCACTCGACGCCATCCACGCGATGCGCCTCGCCCAGATCAACCAGACGGTAGAAGCTCTTGCGATCAATAAGCGCCTCAAGCCCCGCGCGGATCATCACATAGGGTGACGGCTCGCCATTTTCATCGCGGATCACACGGATCGGGGCCTCGGGGCCTGCCGTGACGCTATCGCCGACATTGGTGGTGAAGGTGATGCTTTGCGCCTCGCCTATGCCCTCGGTCTCGAAATCCTGCGCGACAAAGGGTGCATCCTGCACGCGGATGCCGACCTTTTCGACAGGTGTGACAAGGAAGTATTTGCCATCCTCCAGCTTGAGGATCGTGGAAAACAGCCGCACCAAAGGCGCGCGTCCGATGGGTGTGCCATTATAAAACCATGTGCCGTCGCGTTTGATCTCCATATCCAGATCGCCGCAAAAGGGCGGGTTCCAAAGATGAACGGGCGGGAGTTTGCCGTTTTTCTGGGCGGTCTTGGCGGCGCTCAGCAAGGTTTCGGGTGTGGGTGTCACGATGTTTTGTCCTGACATCTGTTTTGTCATTTGTGGTCGGCGCGAAGTTTCGATTTACTTGTCTAACATATTCCTTCGATGGAGCTTTGCCATGTCCGCCCCTGAAAACCTTGTTGCCGAGATAGAAGAGCTTGGCGCGAAGCTGGCTGATGCCAAAACCAGTATCGCCACTAAGATCATCGGCCAAGACGATGTTGTCGACCTCAGCTTGGCGGCGATGCTGTCGGGCGGTCATGCGCTTTTGATGGGTTTGCCCGGTCTTGGAAAGACGCTTTTGGTTGATACGCTCTCGACGGTGATGGGCCTCAAGGGCAACCGCATCCAGTTTACGCCTGATTTGATGCCTGCCGATATTCTGGGCTCGGAAGTTCTGGAAACGGGCAAGGACGGCACACGCTCCTTCCGCTTTATCGAAGGCCCGATTTTCTGCCAGCTTCTGATGGCCGATGAGATCAACCGAGCCTCCCCTCGGACGCAATCGGCCCTGTTACAGGCCATGCAGGAACGCGAGGTTACCATCGCAGGCGAACATCGCCCGCTGCCCGCGCCTTTCCACGTGCTGGCCACACAGAACCCGATTGAACAGGAAGGCACCTATCCGCTGCCCGAAGCGCAGCTTGACCGTTTCCTCGTCAAGATCGATGTGCCCTATCCTGACCGTGAGACCGAGCGCGGTATCCTGCTGGCCACCACAGGCACCCAGAGTGCCGAGGCGAAAACGGTGTTCTCGCCCGAGGCGCTGATCGCGGCGCAGCAGGTTGTGCGCCAGATGCCTGTGGGGGACGCGGTGGTGGATATGATCCTTGATCTGGTCCGCGCCTGTCGTCCTGCCGAAAGTGATGCGCCGAAAATCGTTAAAGATACGGTCGCTTGGGGCCCCGGCCCGCGTGCGGCTCAGGCCTTGATGTTGACGGTGCGTGCGCGCGCGCTTCTGGATGGCAGATTGGCACCTTCGGCTGAGGATGTCGCGGCCCTTGCGCGCCCTGTTCTTTCGCACCGTATGGCATTGTCCTTTGCAGCGCGCGCGGAAGGCGCGGCCTTGGAGCAGGTGATTGACGAGGTCACAGCCCGCATCACCCGTATCGAGGCTGCCGCTTGAACGAAGCCGCCCTTCATAATTCCCAGACCCTGCGCGCAAGGTCCGAGGCGGTTGCAGCCAGTCTGCCCGCACTCTTGGTTGATGCACAGCATTTGGCCGCCACGATCCTGTTGGGAGAGCATGGGCGCAAACGCGCAGGCATGGGGGATGAGTTCTGGCAATACCGTCCCGCCGAGGCGGGAGATCCCTTTCGCGCGATTGACTGGCGCCGCTCGGCCCGATCCGAGGGGCATTTTGTGCGCCAATCCGAATGGCAGGCTGCGCAATCTGTGATGATCGGTGTGGATGATGCCGCCTCGATGAGTTTCACAGGCGCTAACTCCCGCCCGTCGAAATTGCGCCGTGCCCAGACTTTGGCCATGGCTTTGGCCGTTCTTGCCATTCGCGGCGGGGAAAGGGTGGGGTTGACCCATCTGGCTGAGCCGCCGCGCTCGGGCAAGGCGCAGCTTATGCGGATTGCGGGGGCCTTATTGGACGGGCATGAAACAGGGGATTACGGCGCGCCCAAGCCGCAAATGATGCCTGCGGGCGCACGGGCTGTGTTCCTGTCGGATTTCCTTGGGCCAACGGAAGCGATTGACCGTATCCTGACGCAATCGGCTGATCGCGGCGTGAAAGGGGCGCTGGTGCAGGTTCTCGACCCCGATGAGGAGGCCTTTCCTTTTGACGGGCGCACGGTGTTTGAATCCATGTCAGGCGCGATCCGATTTGAAACGCTCAAGGCCAAATCTTTGCGCGAGGAATATCTCGACCGTCTGGCAGCCCGAAAAGCGCATCTGCGCGATATCTGCCAGCGCACGGGTTGGAGCTTTCATTGCCACCATAGCGATGCCGCTGCAGAGCCTGCACTGATGTGGATGTATCGCGCGATCGAACAGGTGCGCGCATGATTGGCAATCTGGCCTTCACCACGCCGCTTTTACTGCTTGCGCTGATCGCGCTGCCGATCCTGTGGATTTTGCTGCGCGCGGTGCCACCCGCCCCGATCCGGCGGCGTTTCCCCGGTGTCGCGCTGCTGCTTGGCCTGAAGGATGATGACAGCGAAAGCGACAAGACCCCGTGGTGGTTGCTGCTTTTGCGGATGCTGGCTGTGGCCGCCGCCATTATCGGCTTTGCGGGCCCCGTTCTGAACCCCCAACAGGAACGCGCTGGCGAGGGGCCGCTTTTGGTCGTGATGGATGCGTCTTGGGCCTCTGCTGGCGATTGGTCCGCAAGGCAGGAGCGTTTGACGCTGCTGCTGGAGGAGGCAGGCCGCGCAGGCCGCACGGTATCGGTGGCCGCCCTGACTGATCTTCCAGCGGGAGAGGCGCAGTTCCTCTCGGCCGATGCATGGGCCGCCCGTCTCCCCAGTTTCACCCCCGCAGCATTCGAGCCTGATATGGATGCAGCCCTTGAATGGGCAGCCGCGTTGGAAAGCGGGATAGAGGTTTTCTGGTTCTCGGACGGGCTGGCGCGCGAAGGCACGGATGCGTTGACCGCACGTTTTGAAACCCTTGGGCCCGTGGCCGTGTTTCAGGGTGCGCGCGATGTCCTCGCCCTTGCGCCGCCGCAATTTGTTGATGGTGCGATCCAGATCGCGGCTTTGCGCCTTGGCAGCGGCACCGCGCGCGAGGTTACCGTGGCAGGCCATGGGTTGGACCCTGCTGGCGTGCCACGTGAATTGGCGCGTGAGACGATAAGGTTTGCCGCAGGCGAGGATCGGGCCGAGTTTTCGCTTTCCTTGCCTGCCGAGCTTCGCAACAGGATCACACGCTTCGAGATTGGCGGCGCGCGCAATGCGGGCGCGGTCAGCCTGACCGATGATGCCTTGCAGCGGCGCGAGGTTGCCTTGATTGCGGGCGGCACCGAGCAGGAAGAGCAACAACTTCTCTCGCCTTTGCATTACCTGCGGCAGGCCTTGGCTCCGACCGCTGATCTTCTGGAAGGGGATCTGGCCGATCTGCTTTTGGCCAGCCCCGATGTGATCATTCTGGCCGATATCGCGCAGCTGAGCCCCGATGAAGAGGCGCAATTGATCGAATGGGTTGAGGCAGGTGGCCTCTTGGTGCGTTTCGCGGGGCCGCGGCTTGCAGCCTCTGATATCGCCCGCGCCGAGGCCGAGCCCCTGATGCCCGTGCGCCTGCGCGAAGGCGGTCGTACGGTGGGGGGCGCGATGAGTTGGGGTGAGCCGAAACGCCTGCGCCCCTTCGATGAGACCTCGCCCTTTTTTGGCCTTGGCATACCCGAGGATGTCGAAGTGACCTCACAGGTTTTGGCGCAACCCGATCCTGACCTGTCCGAGCGCAGCATCGCCGCTTTGGCCGATGGCACACCTTTGGTCACGCGCGCGGGGCTGGGGCAGGGGGCGGTTGTGCTGTTCCATGTGACCGCCAATGCCGAATGGTCCAGCCTGCCGCTCTCGGGATTATTCGTGCAGATGCTAGAGCGACTGGCAATTTCGACCCGTCCCATAAGCCCTGATGCGTCAGAGCTGGACGGAGTGACTTGGGTGCCCGAATTGGTGCTGGACGGCTTTGGGAGCTCGCGGGATGCGGGCGCTATGGCGGGTGTGGAAGGGGCTGATCTGGCCGAAGCGCCCCTCTCGGCCGCGTTATTGCCGGGCCTTTATTCAGGTGGTGAGCGGCGCGTGGCGCGCAATGTCATCGCGGCGGATACGCAGCTTGCCCCTGCGGTTTGGCCTGCGAATATTCCTGTGGAAGGCATGTCGGTTATCCAGCCGACGGATTTGATGGCGGCGTTCCTGACAGGGGCTTTCGCGCTGTTGTTGATCGACGCGCTGGCAGCGCTTGCGCTTTCGGGGCGGCTCTCGGGGCTTGCGCGCGCGGCGGCGGTTCTTGCCTTGGCGATGATGATCGCCCCGCAGGCCCAAGCGCAATCACAACCCCCAAGCGTCGAGGATGAGTTTGGCCTGCTGGCCACAAGCGAGATCACCTTGGCCTATGTCCGCACAGGGGATGCACAGCTTGATGAGGTGTCTCATGCGGGGCTGCGCGGCTTGAGCAATACGCTTTGGGCGCGCACAACCATTGAACCTGCCGAGCCGATTGGCGTGAATCTCGAGAGTGATGAGCTGGCCTTTTTCCCGATGATCTACTGGCCCATTTCAGCCCGTCAGGCGCTGCCCTCGCCTGAGGCCTATGCGCGGCTGAATGCCTATCTGCGCTCGGGCGGGATGATCGTATTCGATACGCGCGATGCTGATCTGGGTGGCTTCGGCGCGGCCACGCCCGCAGGGCGTCGCTTGCGCGAGATTGCGGCACCCTTGGATATTCCCCCGCTTGAGCCTGTGCCCGCTGATCATGTGCTGACGCGCACCTTCTACCTGTTGCAGGATTTTCCGGGCCGTCATGCGTCCCGCGATGTGTGGGTTGAAGCATCAGAAGCGGATGCCGAACAGATCGAGGGCATGCCGTTTCGAAACCTCAATGATGGCGTGACACCAGTGGTGATCGGCGGAAATGACTGGGCGGCGGCTTGGGCCGTGGACGGGTTCAACCGCCCGCTGCTGCCTGTGGGGCGCGGCTTCACCGGCGAGCGACAGCGCGAGATCGCGAACCGTTTCGGTGTGAACCTCGTGATGCATGTTCTGTCGGGCAATTATAAATCTGATCAGGTCCATGTGCCTGCCCTGCTTGATAGATTGGGGCAATAGGCATGACCGATACCATCCTTTTTGACCCGCTTTTGTCATGGAATGTTATCTACAGCCTTGCTGCGGCGCTGGTCGTGATCACCGCAATCGCTGTCTGGCGTGGCCTGAAAGGTTGGCCGCTGCGGCTTTTGGCGGGTGTGGTTTTGTTGGCGGCTCTGGCCAATCCTGCTTTGCAGGAGGAAGACCGCGAGCCGCTGTCTGATATCGTGTTGCTGGTGGTCGATGACAGCGCCAGCCAGCGGATTTCGGACAGGCCCGATCAGATGGCGCAAGCGTTGGAAACGCTTGAGGGCGAGATTGCAGCGCTCGGGATGGAATTGCGCCAGATCCGCGTTACGGATGCGCCCGATAATCAGGGCAGCTTGGTGATGACGGCCCTGAATGAACTGGTGGCCGAGGTCCCGCGCGCGCGGATCGCGGGGGCTGTGGTGCTCAGCGATGGCCAGCTTCATGATGCAGGCCTTGCCCCCGATCTGCCTGCCCCGATCCATGCACTGCTGACAGGGCGCGAGCAGGATTGGGACCGCCGCCTCTTGGTCGAGAATGCGCCCGCCTTCGCCATTCTTGATGAAGAAGTGACCCTGCGCATTCGGGTTGAAGACCAAGGCGCCGTTCCCGCGTCTGAACAGGGCGGCATGACAGAAATGGTCGTCTCGCTTGATGGCGATCCCCCCTTCACCGTGATGGTGCCGATTGGGCGGACGCTGGATGTTCCGCTGACGCTGACGCGCGGGGGGATGAATGTCATCCAGTTCACCCTGCCCGAGGCAGAGGGCGAATTGACCGATCGCAATAATGCCGCCGTGGTCCAGATCAATGGTGTGCGTGACCGCTTGAGCGTGCTTCTCGTCTCGGGCCAGCCCCATACGGGCCAGCGGACATGGCGCAACCTGCTGAAATCCGACCCATCGGTTGATCTGGTGCATTTCACGATCCTCAGGCCCCCTGATAAGCAAGATGGCGTGCCCGTGACCGAGCTGTCCCTGATCGCCTTTCCAACGCGGGAATTGTTCATGGAATCGGTCGAGGATTTTGACCTGATCATCTTTGACCGCTATCCGCGCCGTGGCATCCTGCCGATGGTCTATCTCGATAATATCCGTCGCTATGTCGAAAACGGCGGCGCGTTATTGCTGGCCGCTGGACCTGACTATGCAAGCGCGGATTCGCTCTTTCGCTCGCCTCTGGCCGAAATCCTGCCCGGAAGCCCCACGGCCCGCGTGATCGAAGAGCCGTTCCTGCCCATGATCTCGGAATTGGGCCAGCGTCACCCCGTCACGACAGGGCTTGAAGGGGCCCATACCCCATTGCCTGATAGCGACGAGCCTTGGGGGCGGTGGTTCCGTCAGATCGAGGTTCTGGCCGCGCCCGATAGCGAAGTGGTGATGACAGGCGTCAATGACGCGCCGCTTGTGATGGTGAACCGCGTTGGTGACGGGCGCGTGGCGCTTTTGGCCTCGGATCACGCATGGTTGTGGGATCGTGGCTATGAAGGCGGTGGACCCCAGCTTGAGATGTTGCGCCGCCTTGCCCATTGGATGATGGGCGAGCCTGATCTTGAAGAAGAAGCCCTGCGCGCCGATGCGGATGGCCAGACCATGTTCATTACGCGGCAAAGCCTTTCGGAAGAGGTGGGTGAGGTCACGATCACGGGGCCTGATGGCACAGTGGTGACCCTGCCACTTGAGGAAACCGCGCCCGGTCGGTTCACGGCGGAATTTATCGGCCCCGAGCAGGGCCTCTATAGATTGCGCGAAGGCGATCAGGAGGCTGTGGTGGCCCTTGGCCCCGCCGCCCCGCGCGAATTCGAGGAAACGGTGGCCAGTGCCGAGCGCCTGAACCCAGTTGTCGATCAGCGCGATGGCGGGATCATGCGGATGGAGGAGGGCATTCCCGATCTTCGTTTGGTGGCAGAGGGGCGCAATGCTTCGGGGCGCGGTTGGATCGGGCTGACCCCGCGCAATGCCTATCTAACAACGGATGTGACGGTGATGCCATTGGTGTCATCATGGCTCTATCTGCTGCTGGCCGCGATGCTGATGATTCGCGCTTGGCTGCGCGAGGGGCGTCGATAGGGTTTGGGCGGTGGCCGCGCCCGCATGCCTCAGTTTGAAAAAGCCAGTTTTGCGCCCAGAAACGCAAAGGTTCCAGCGAAGCAACGTTTGATCCAGTTCATGACGGATGGCCTTTGGATGACATAGTCACGCGCATAGGACGCGAAGGCGCCATAGCCCAGAAAAACCACAAAGGTCATCGCCATAAAGACAAGAGCCAACCCCACAAGCTGCGCCGTCGCATTGGTTGCAGCGGGGGAGATAAACTGGGGCAGGAAGGCCAAGAAAAACAAGGATAGCTTGGGGTTCAGGACGTTCAGCAAAATGCCGTTTGTCGCGATGCGAATGTAGCCCGCACGTTCCTTGTTTTCAGATACCTGCATATCTGTATCGTCTGTGAGAATTTTCCACGCCATGTAGAACAGATAGGCGACGCCCAAGAACTTGATGACTTGGAAGGCAAGCGCGCTGGTGTGTAGCAGCGCTGCCAATCCGATGATGCTGGCCACAGCCGCAGGCACAATGCCAAACGTGCACCCAAATGCAGCCGCGACACTTGCCTTGAACCCATGACCGAGACCGATGGCGAGCGTGTAGATAACCCCAGTTCCAGGCAAGAGCACGACAACCAGTGAGGTCAGAAGGAATTCAAGCGACATAAGTTTGGCTCCGCGTTTTCGATACCGTCTGATTGCGTTGGCAGAAAGTCAAGTTCTGCACATCCGCCCTCTAAAACGGCTTGAACACCACAATGAACAGCACGCCGATCGCGCCCAATACACTCAGCTCGTTATAGACGCGCAGATAGAAGTCGCTTTCGGTGAAAAGGCCTTTGCGGGCGCGCAGAACCAAGCGCCCTGTCCAGCCGTAATGGGCCGCAAGCAGTGCCACCACCGCCAGTTTGACCCAGACCCAAGCGGGAAAGCCCCAATACCAGCCGAGCCAAATCCCCGACAGGATCGCGATGACGCCAAGGCCGAGCGAAAAGCGGTAGATGCGGATCGTGAGATCGCCCGTCGGGCCAAATTCGCCCAAACGCGCCCATTCCCGTTTCCAGTAAATGATTGCGCGCGGCACCGCGAAGATGCCGGTCATCCATCCAAGGACACAAAGCAGATGAAGAACTTTGACCCATTCCATGCCGACTTCCTGCCTTGAATGTCGGGCTTGTGCAATCGGTGCCGAAAGGCTTTTGGCTTTTGCTTGTCGGATTTGTTAAATTGGTCTAGAAATATTACCAATACCTGAGGAGGAGACGGAATCATGGATATGCCAGCCCCCAATCCGGCCATTCTTGCGCGCAAGCCAAGGATTGTTGAGCGTTTGCTATCTGTGCTCCCCGCTGATGCCGTCATCCATGAAGATATCGAGACGCGCGCCTATGAATGTGATGCGCTGACCGCCTATCGCTGCCCGCCCTTGGCGGCTGTGCTGCCCTCCTCGACGCAAAAGGTCTCGGCTGTTCTCAAGATTTGTCATGAGGAAGGCGTGCCTGTTGTGCCGCGCGGGTCGGGAACCTCGCTTGCGGGTGGGGCTTTGCCCACGGCGGATTGCGTGATCCTTGGGGTGGCGCGTCTGAGTGACGTGCTTGAGACTGATTATGATAACCGCTTTATCCGCGTTCAAACGGGGCGCACCAATCTAAGTGTGACGGGCGCTGTCGAGGAGAATGATTTCTTCTATGCGCCTGACCCGTCCAGCCAGTTGGCCTGTGCCATTGCGGGCAATATCGGGATGAATTCGGGCGGTGCGCATTGCCTGAAATACGGTGTGACCACCAATAACCTGCTCGGCGTTACCATGGTGATGATGGATGGCAGCATCGTCGAAATTGGCGGCGCGCATCTGGATGCAGGCGGGCTTGATCTGCTGGGGGTGATTTGCGGCAGCGAGGGCCAGTTGGGCGTGGTGACCGAAGCGACCCTGCGCATCCTGCGCAAACCCGAAGGCGCGCGCCCCGTTCTGATCGCCTTTGACAGCAATGAGGTCGCGGGTGAATGCGTCTCTGACATCATCAAAGCGGGTGTGTTGCCCGTGGCGATCGAGTTCATGGACAGACCCTGCATCGAGGCGACCGAGGCGTTCGCCAAAGCGGGCTATCCGATGTGCGAGGCCCTTTTGATCGTCGAGGTCGAAGGCTCGGAGGCCGAGATCGTCGAGCAACTGGGCCTGATCAAGCAGATCGCCCTGCGCCACAACCCTGTCGAATTCCGCGAGGCAGAAGATGCCGATCAGGCCGCGCGCATCTGGTTGGGCCGCAAATCGGCCTTTGGGGCGATGGGTCAGATCAATGATTATATGTGCCTTGATGGCACGATCCCTGTCTCCAGCCTGCCATATGTGCTGCGGCGCATTGGCGAGATGTCGAAGGATTACGGGCTGGATGTGGCCAATGTGTTCCATGCGGGCGACGGCAATATGCACCCGCTGATCCTGTTTGATGCCAATAAAGAGGGCGATCTGGAGCTTTGTGAAGCCTTTGGCGCGGATATCCTGAAGCTTTGTGTCGAGGTGGGTGGCTGTCTGACGGGCGAGCATGGCGTTGGGATCGAAAAACGCGATCTGATGACCACGCAATTCGCCCCAGAAGACCTCGAGGCGCAGATGCAGGTGAAGGATGTCTTTGACCCGCAATGGCTGCTGAACCCCGCCAAGGTCTTCCCGCTGGCCGTCTCCCAGCCCCGCAGGGATGTCGCGGCCTGACGGCACGGCCCATTCCCCAAGCTATGTCTGCCAAGATGAAGGAGCAGGTTCCGTGTTGAGCCCGACCACCGAAAAAGACCTGCAAGATGCCATCGCCTCGGCCAAAGGACCGCTTCGCGTGATGGGTGGCGGAACACGGCCCATTGGCAAACCTCTCGCGGGGGAGGTGCTGTCGGTGGCGGAGATGTCGGGGATCACACTCTATGAACCCGGATCGCTGACAATCGTGGCGCAAGCAGGCACGCCTTTGGCAGAAATCGAAGCCGCTTTGGCCGCCGATAACCAGCGTTTGCCCTTTGAGCCGATGGATCACCGCAAGCTTTTGGGCAGTGATGGCGCCCCTACAATCGGTGGCGTTGTGGCCTCGAATGCGTCGGGTCCCAGACGTATTCAGGTGGGCGCGGCGCGGGACAGTTTGATTGGCGTGCGTTTCGTGGATGGTCAGGGCACAGCCGTTAAAAACGGTGGTCGCGTGATGAAAAACGTTACGGGCTATGATCTCGTCAAGTTGATGGCGGGTAGCTGGGGCACGCTTGGCGTGCTCTCGGAGGTGTCTTTCAAGGTCTTGCCTGATGTTGAAAGCCGCGCTTGCGTGATGCTGGACGGGCTTGGTGATGCGCAGGCGGTTGAGGCGATGTGCTTGGCGCTTGCCTCCCCCTTTGAGGTGACAGGCGCCGCGCATCTGCCGAAAGGGCCTGAGGGGCAGCCTGTAACACTGCTGCGCTTGGAGGGTTTCGCGGAAAGCGTGGCCTACCGCACTGCGCAACTCTGCGCGCTGCTGGGCAGGTTTGGCCAAACGCGGGTCGAGACGGAGGCGGAGCAGGTCAAATCAATCTGGCGCGCCATACGCGATGTTGAGGATTTTGCAGATCGCGCGGGCGATGTCTGGCGCATCTCGGTCAAGCCGACCGATGGCCCGGACATCGCGGCACGTATCGGGGGTGAGGTGATTTATGACTGGGGCGGGGGTCTGATTTGGGCTTTGGCACCTGAAGGGGCTGATATCAGAGCCAAGCTGGGTACTTTCGCGGGCCACGCGACCCTGATCCGCGCTAGCGAGGATACGCGCGCCAGCATGTCCGTATTCCAGCCCGAGCCTGCGCCATTGGCCAAACTCACCCAAGGATTGCGCGCGAAATTTGACCCGCGCGGCATTTTGAACCCCGGCCTGATGGGCTGAAGGACCACGAGATTATGCAAACCACATTTACGCCCGAGCAGCTTAAGAACCCCGCAATTGAACGCTCAAACGAAATTTTGCGGGCCTGTGTGCATTGTGGCTTCTGCACGGCGACCTGCCCGACCTATCAGGTTTTGGGGGATGAATTGGACAGCCCGCGCGGGCGGATTTACCTGATCAAGGATATGCTTGAGAATGACCGCCCTGCCGATGCGAAAACGGTCAAACATATAGACCGCTGCCTGTCCTGTCTGGCCTGCATGACCACCTGCCCTTCAGGCGTGCATTACATGCATCTGGTGGATCATGCGCGCGACCATATCGAGAAGACCTATAAACGCCCCTTCAGTGATCGTGCCTTGCGCTGGCTGTTGGCCAATATCCTGCCCTATCCCACCCGTTTCAGGCTGGCGCTTTTGGGGGCCAAGCTCGGACGACCGTTTCGGTTCTTGATGCCCGATGCACGGCTCAAGGCGATGCTGGATATGGCCCCGAAGACCATTCCACCTGTCAGCCGCAACGATGACCCGCAAAGTTTTGCGCCACAAGGTGCGCGCAAAAAGCGGGTGGCGCTGATGACGGGCTGCGCGCAAAAGGCGCTGAATACCGATATCAATGATGCCACGATCCGCCTTCTGACGCGGTTGGGATGCGAGGTTGTGGTGGCCGAAGGTGCGGGCTGTTGCGGTGCGCTGACCCATCACATGGGCAAAACCGATGAGAGCCATGCATCTGCCGCGAAAAACATCCGCGCATGGAGCGCCGAGATGGACGGCGCAGGGCTTGATGCAATTGTGATCAACACCTCGGGCTGCGGCACCACGATCAAGGATTACGGGCATATGTTCCGCAATGATCCTTTGGCCGCACAGGCGGCGGCGGTCTCGGACAAGGCGATGGATATCTCGGAGCTGTTGATGCAGCTTGATCTGCCTGAAGGCGGCGCGCCCGATCTGACTGTGGCCTATCACGCGGCTTGTTCGCTCCAGCATGGGCAGCAGATCAAGACCTATCCCAAAGACCTTCTCAAGCGTGCGGGTTTCACAGTGGTCGAGCCTGCCGATAGCCATTTGTGCTGCGGCTCGGCGGGCACCTATAACCTGATGCAGCCCGAGATTTCGGCGCAGTTAAAGGAACGTAAAATCCGCACGCTGGAGGCGAAATCCCCCGATATCATCGCGGCGGGCAATATCGGATGTATGATGCAGATCGGCTCGGGCAGCGACGTGCCGATTGTTCATACCGTTGAATTGCTGGATTGGGTGACAGGCGGGCCAAAGCCGCCCGCGCTCAGCGCCAAAGGCAAGCGTGAAACGCCCGTGCCGATCCTGCGCTAAAACTGCCATCACCACGTCCCATTTTTGCCCTTTTGATGGGGTAGTCAGGCTTAGGATCAATAGCAGGACTGGGCATCGGGATGCGCTCTCTTCCCACAGGAATACTGGCATTTGTTCTCTCCGCCACGCCGCTTCATGCGGAGGTGGGCTTTGGCCTGCCCACCATGGAGCCTGACACCCCTTTGCAAGCCCTTGATAGCGCTTCGGAGGCGCGGGGCTGGGAGGCAATCGGACGGCTCGATACGGGCATCGGATATTGCACGGCCACGCTGATTTCGCCTGATCTCGTCCTGACAGCGGCCCATTGCCTCTTTGGGGAAAGCGGCTCGGACCAGCTGCCTGATAGCGCTTTGACCTTCAACGCAGGCCTGCGTGATGGCATTGCCGAGGCGCAGCGCAAAGTGCGCCGCTCGGTCATTCACCCTGAATATACCTATGGCGAAGCCATCACTGATGACAGGGTTCGAACAGATATCGCCCTCTTGCAGCTTGAGGCGCCGATCACCACTGCGTTTGTGCGGCCCATGGCAACGCGCGGGCAGGCGGTTGAAGGGGATATGGTTGAAGTCGTCTCTTATGGGCGCGGGCGGGAAAACCATGCCTCCCATGAGGATGATTGCGCCATGCTGCGCGACGAGGAGGGCATCCATATCTTCTCCTGCCATGTTGTGCAGGGCTCCTCTGGTGCGCCGGTGATGTTGGATCGTGACGGGCAGATGAATATTGTTGCCGTGGTATCTGCGGTTGGCACGCTTGGGGACCAACAGGTCGCGATTACTGTGCCCGTTGAGGAGACTTTGCCGATGCTTCTGGCGCAATTCGGCCAGCGAGACCTGCAAGCCGTGCGCTCGCTTCCGCAAATCAGGCGGATCGGAGCAGGCCTCTCGGATGGGCGTGAAACGACAGGCGCACGTTTTATTCGCCCGTAACGCTCAGGGTCGTAACGCTTAGGGTCTTGAAAGGCCCAAATCCCCACCACATATCTGTCAGGTGACGGTGCCGCCAAGCGGGCCGGAGCATGAACCCTTGGCGGGTCTATGACCAGACCGCCTTTGATTACAACGCGTTATCGCTTCTCTAGGAGGATGACTTATGCGCAGCTATGATCTTTCACCACTTTACCGTGCCACTGTTGGCTTTGACCGAATGGCAGATCTGCTTGATCAGGTTATGACCAAGGATGCGGGCCCCAGCACCTACCCCCCTTATAATATCGAAAAGACCGATGAAGATGCCTATCGGATTTCGATCGCTCTGGCGGGCTTCTCGGAAGAGGAGCTGTCGATTGAGCAGCGCGAGACCGAGCTTGTCGTCGCGGCCCGCAAAGGCAAGGACGAGACCGTTCGCACCTATTTGCATCGCGGCATCGCCACGCGCGCCTTTGAAAAACGCTTCCAGCTTGCCGATCATGTGCGCGTGACAGGGGCCGTTTATGAAAACGGTATCTTGCATGTGGACCTTGTGCGCGAAGTGCCTGAGGCCCTGAAACCGCGCCAGATCGCAATCACCGCTGCCGCGCCTCAGACGATTGAGGCCGCGAAAAAGGCAGAAGAGGCCGAAACCGTCTGAACTTGAGATCCCTCCCTTTCGGGTATCAGACAAGGCGCAGTCTTCGGGCTGCGCCTTTTTTATGCTGACTTGCCCAAACGCCCGAGGCCAATTGCGCCAAGAATAGGGGCAATCAGGCAAAGCAGGATCACAGGCAATGGCCCGCTTTGATCCAGTGCAAAGGCCCCCAAAGCGGGTGCCAAGGCCGAGATCATCAGCGAGGGAAGCGCGACCGCGCCTGCGACTGCGCCGTAATTTTCCTCACCCAGATAGTCCCGCGTGACCACTGCGCGCACAATGCCCGCCACCCCAAAGCCCACGCCTTGGGCAAGGGCAAAGACAAGCACCAAAAGCGCAAATTGCCCTGAGGCTGCAAACATGAACGCGCCAAATGCGATTGAGACCATCGCGATTTGCGCGATCCTGATCGAGGAGAGCCGCGCGCCTGCCCCCAACATCAAAAGGCGACCCAAAACTTGGGACGGCCCGATCATGGACGCTGCCAGAATGGATAGCGAGCTTGGAACACCTTGTGCGGCCATCAAGGGCAAAAGCAGGTTGATAAAGACCCCTGTGGTCAGGGTTGCGGCTGCGAAACTGCCAGCGATCAACCAATATCGCTTGTCCCGCAAAAGCACTTTGGGGGCTGCCGCGGATTTGGGCTGTGCAGGTTCCTGCTGTTGTCGTGCGCGGGCTTCGACCTCAAAGCGTTTCACGGCAAACAGGCTCAGTGGCAGGTTGATGGCCAATACAAGCCCCACCATCGCCAAGATCGCAATGCGCCAGCCAAAAGGCTCGGCAAGGGCATAGATCATCGGATAGGCCAAGGTCGAGGCAAAGCCCGCAAGCAATGTCACGGCAGTGATTGTCCCGCGTGCACGCGCCCCTCGGGCACGGGTGAGAAGGGCAAAACATGGCTCATAGAGCGTGACGCTCATGCAGATGCCGATCAGCGCCCAGATCACGTAGAACTGGCCTAAAGTTTCCACATGGGTCAGCGCGATCAAAAGGGCCGCGCCAGTCACAGCGCCAAGCGGAAAGATCAAAGGGCTAAAGCCGCGATCAATCAGCCGCCCTGCCACGGGGGCACCAAGGGCCGAGATGGCAATGGCAAGCGTGAAGGCTCCCATGGTTTGGCCCGTGCTCCAGCCAAATTCGGCTTGCCAATACAGGATGCTTGCGGGAAAGCTGTAAAAAAGCGCCGCCCAAATCACCATTTGCATCGCCATCATGGCAAGCATCGGTCCATCGCTAAGGGCCTGCCGCATTCAGCTTTGCCCTTTGGCTGGTGCTAGAACCATTGACCTGGCTCCATCAGGCCCAAATCCATCAATTGCTGACTGGACCATTGGAAGCGCATGGAGCGGTGCCAGCGGAAATCATGGATGTCATCCCGCGACCCGGGGTTGGAGCGCAGCGCTTTGGCCACGCGGAATGAACAGATCGCTGTGGTCAGGGAATGGTGCCAAGGACAGGCATAGGTATTCATTTCCTCATTGCTGAGCGTGTGGTCATCGCGCAGCCGCAGACCAGCCTCGGCGCGGAACAGGCCGATCCTGTCGATCTTGCGCTTTGATTCAGTGACATGCTCTTCAAACCGCCAGCGCAATCCGCCGAAAAAGTTATATTGGCGGTCCATATCCTGATCATTCGCGTCACGCCGCGGCTCGGCGTAATAGCCAGAGGCGTCAAGCAGCGCATTATCCAGCGAAACTGCATCGGGATAGGTGTGCAAATCGCCCGCATAGAGATCAATGACATAGCTTAGGGCCGAAGCGCGGCGTTCCTCGGTGATAAAGGTCGCAACCTCGGCAACCGAGCGGTCTTCGCAAAAGGGATAGAACAGGAATTCACCATTAAAGCAGTAATGGATCCATTCCCCCGAGACAGCGTCCATCACGGCGTTCACGGCGTCGCGCGCGGCATTCGGGCGACGGGTGCGATCACGGATGACGACCAGTTTCTCGGCCAGTTCTTCCATCTCGGGATCAAGGGTCATGCCCTCAGGCGCAAAGAGGAAGGCCTTGCGAAAGCCCAGTTGGATCACGTGTTGCAGCGTCGCGGCCGTCTCGCTTTTATCCTCGGCAATGACAATCGCGAAAGGGCCTTTCCCGAAGCTGCCGGCACGCATTTGCCGGACCGAATTGATGTCGGGAAATTCCTGAAGCTCCATGCTCTTGTAACAGCCTTGCCTGATTTGTCTTGTGGTGCAGCGCATACAGTGCTGCGCAATGGTTAAAAAAGCAATTCCGCGCGCGGCGCAAGATGTCCAACCGTTGAAGAGCCGTCGCACATGGGATACATGGCCTCTGATCTCCACCCAAGGCGTATTCCGATGTCCGAACCGAAAAAGCTATTTGTCAAAACCTATGGTTGTCAGATGAATGTCTACGACTCCGAGCGGATGGTGGAAACGCTTGGCACGCAAGGCTATGAACAGGTCGGCACCGCCGAAGAGGCTGATATGGTGCTTCTGAACACTTGCCATATCCGCGAGAAAGCGGCCGAGAAGCTCTATTCCGACCTTGGCCGTCTGCGCCCCTTGCATGATGAAAAGCCCGATTTGAAGATTGCGGTTGCAGGCTGTGTAGCACAGGCCGAAGGGGCCGAGATCATGCGCCGCCAGCCTTTGGTGGACCTTGTGGTAGGCCCCCAAACCTATCACCGCTTGCCCAAGATGATGGAAGCGCTGGATCGGGGCGAGACAGCGCTCGATACGGATTTTCCTGAAGAAGACAAGTTCCTCCACCTGCCAAAAAGCCGCAAACCCACGCGTGGTCCGACGGCGTTTCTGACAGTTCAGGAGGGGTGCGATAAATTCTGTGCCTTTTGCGTTGTGCCCTATACCCGTGGCGCGGAGGTCAGCCGCCCAGTGGATCGCCTGCTGAATGAAGCGCGTGATCTTGTTGAGCGCGGCGTGCGTGAAATCACCCTTCTGGGCCAGAATGTGAACGCGTATCACGGCGAAGGTGAGGGGGGCGAATGGGGCCTTGCCCGTTTGATCCGTGAAATGTCGAAGATGGATTACCTCAAGCGCATTCGTTTCACCACCTCGCATCCCAATGACATGGAAGATGACCTGATTGCCGCCCATGGAGATTGCGACAAGCTGATGCCCTATCTCCATTTGCCTGTGCAATCGGGCTCAGACCGCATCTTGAAGGCGATGAACCGCAAACATACCGCTGAAAGCTATATCCGCCTGATTGAGCGGATTCGCGCGGCACGGCCTGATTTGCTGCTTTCGAGCGATTTTATCGTGGGCTTCCCCGGTGAGACGGAAGAGGATTTTCAGGCCACACTCGATCTGATCGAAACGGTCGGCTACGGGCAGGCCTATTCCTTCAAATACTCCTCGCGACCCGGCACGCCTGCGGCCGAGCGCGCTGAGGTTGATCAAGCCGAGGCAGATGATCGATTGCAGCGAGTTCAGGCCCTGATCACCAAACAGCAATATAGTGTTCAGGGCTCGATGATCGGGCGGGATGTTACCGTTCTATTTGAAAAGCGTGGACGGAATGAGGGCCAGTTGGTTGGCAAATCCGAATACCTGCATTCCGTCCATGTTGACGCGCCCGAGCATTTGATCGGTCAAGTTGTGCCCGTCAGGATTGAGTCGACTGCCGTCAATTCTTTGGCAGGCCGTCTGCTCTAAGGCGCCCAATAGGGCCGCTCGAGCACCAAAAACCCGAAACGATTTCGTGATTCGATGTGATCTGTTTCGATTTGATTGACTATATGTTGTAATTAACCCCTTCCATTGCACATAAACTAGGGTATCTTATGGCAGCGCGTGCTCATCGGGATGTGACGTGTTGAAACTTTTGATCTCTGAAACGCATTGATCGCTACTGGACGGGGGATGCCGTGAAATTTTTGAAGCTCCGCAAAGTTGGACGTGGCGCGGTGGCTCTGGCCTCTGTTGCTGCGTGCTTGACCTTGCTGTCGACCGAGCATGCTCAGGCGCAAACGACTGTGACCGTGACAGGCACTGTAAACCCGACCATCTGGATTGATCCCGATGGTTGCATGCACTGGGCCGCGGATGGTGGTGTTGAAAGGCTATATGGAAGGCCGCGTAAACCCGCAGACGGGGATGCCTGTTTGCATGGCGGTCAACACCTGCGCGACAGCCAATGCTGATGTTCTATTCGCAACCGATAGCGCAAGGTTGACCCATGCAGGTCGCCAGCAGCTTGAGAACTTCTTCCGTGGCGCAGGGGCGTTTGCCTATGCCATTTACGGTCACACCGATAGCCGCGCCTCAGATGAATATAATATTCGCCTTTCGCAGCGCCGCGCCGAATCTGTCGCGGGTGTAGCACGCTCGGTCGGGGCGCGGGTTGCCCGCCAGATAGGATATGGCGAACGTCGTCCCGTGGCTCCGAATAACAGCGCCGGAAATATGCAGCAAAACCGCCGCGTTGAAATCGTGTGCTACCGATGAGAGGATTGATGAGCATGAGACATATTGCAAAAGCCTCAACCCTTCTCGGCTGCGCTTTTTTCTTGTCGGCCTGTGGTGTTGAGGGCCTCGGCCTTGGTAACGGCGGCGCCTTGGCAATCGGTGAGGATAGAGGTTTTGATGCGGGCAGCTTGTCCACCTTGCAAGCTGGCATCTATGTTGACCCCGATGGTTGCCATATCTGGATGATTGACGACGGCTTTGAAGGCTATTGGTCGCGTCGGCGCGACCCCGTATCGGGTCTGCCAGTTTGTACGCCAATCGCGCCAACCAATTCTGTGGTCGGTGATATTGGCCGCGGCGGCGGTATTCGGGATTTCAGACCCAACTGATAAGCTGGAAGCAGCTTAACCGAGTTTAGAATTTGGGCGGTCCGAGGATTTGGACCGCCCTTTTTTGATGTTTCGAGAGTTGTGACAATCTAGGTGTTGCGTCCTGCTGCCGAGCTTGCCACACTCGGTTTAGGCCACATTTTTCTGGGAGACCTTGTTTGGCATTGTCCACCCTGCCGCCAACGGCACCCGATGCATCCGCCGAGCTTACGCTCGCCTTTCCCGATAATCGCTTATTGATCGATCTCTGCGGCGAGTTTGACCGAAACCTATCACAAATCGAACTGTTACTCTCTGTCCAGATCATGCGGCGGGGCAATGAACTTGCGGTTTTCGGCGATGCGAAAGAGCAGGCCGAAAAGGTGCTTTCCCAACTCTATGCGCGGCTTGAACGTGGCAAGACCATTGAAGCGGGCGATATTGATGCCGTGATTCGAATGGGCAGCTCGGCCGAAGGTACGGGTGCACGCTCTGGCGACCAGATCGAGATGTTCAAAGGCTCGGATATCGAGATCGGGACCCGCAAGAAAACCGTGGAACCGCGTACCGAGGCGCAGCAAGACTATGTGCGCAATCTTTTCTCGCATGAGCTGTCATTCGGGATCGGGCCTGCTGGTACGGGCAAGACCTATCTGGCAGTTGCTGTGGCTGTGAACAGCCTGATCAACGGGCATGTGGATCGCATCATCCTGTCGCGTCCCGCCGTTGAAGCGGGGGAGCGTTTGGGCTTTCTGCCCGGCGATATGAAGGACAAGGTCGATCCTTATATGCAGCCGCTTTACGATGCGCTGAATGATTTTCTTCCGGGCAAACAGCTTCAAAAGCTGATCGAGGAGAAAACCATCGAAATCGCGCCTCTGGCCTTTATGCGGGGCCGAACCTTGGCAAATGCCTATGTGGTTCTGGATGAGGCGCAGAATGCGACATCGATGCAAATGAAGATGTTCCTGACCCGTCTGGGACAAGGCAGTAAGATGGTGATCACGGGCGACCGAAGTCAGGTGGATTTGCCCCGTGGTGTGACATCGGGCCTATCAGATGCGGAACGCATTCTCGATGGTATCTCGGGCATCAGCTTCAATTACTTCACGGCCAAGGATGTTGTGCGCCATGCGATGGTTGCGAAAATCATTCAGGCCTATGATTCCGACACGGTCGAGCGTTAAGCCGCGCGATGGAGGTTGATCTTCTGATCGAGGCCGCCGGATGGGAAGGCGTTGATATCGAGGCTTTGGCCGAGATCGCATGCCCCGCCGCTTTGGAAGAATTCGGGCTTGATCCGAGCGGTTTTTGTATCAGCATTCTGGCCTGCAATGATGCGCGAATTTCTGAACTGAATACTGAATTTCGCGCAAAACCTGTTCCCACAAATGTTCTGTCATGGCCGTCCGAGGAGATTGATCTGCCCTTGGGTCAGCGCCCTGCCTTGCCTGAGCCTGACACCGCAGGCCCCCCGCATGAATTGGGTGATATCGCCATCGCCTATGAGACATGCGCGCGCGAAGCGGCCGAGCAATCCAAGCCGGTGGCGCAGCATGTCACCCATCTTTTGGTGCATTCCACCCTCCATCTGTTGGGTTTTGATCACATAAATGACGAAGACGCCCAATTGATGGAAGGTTTGGAGACACGCATCCTTGCAAAACTGGGTGTGCCTGACCCATATTGAATGCAACGGGTGTTCTTTAGGCCCGGTTGTTTTCATCGGAAAGGAGCCATGAGCTCAAATCCTGATCCCTCGTCTATCGCGGCGCAGAGCGCGCCTGACCAAGATGAGACACTTGTTGAAAGGCCCGGCTTTCTGGCCCGCTTATTCGGCACGTCACCCCATTCAACGATCAACACTGCTGTAAGCGTAGCCAATGGTGCCGCCCTGACTGAGGGCAGGCCAAGTGGTCCGACCTCGTTCGGCATGTCCAATCTGCGCAGGTTGCGGGTTGAAGATGTATCGATTCCCCGCGTCGAGATTACTGCCATTGGCAGCGATACATCGCTTGATGATCTCGTTGCCGTCTTCCGCGAAAGCGGGAATACGCGTCTTCCTGTCTATGATGGTGAATTGGACAACCCGATTGGGCTGGTCCACCTGAAGGATATCGCGCTCAAGCATGGCTTCAATGGCAAGCCAGATGAATTTGACGTGTGCAAGAATATGCGCCCTTTGCTCTATGCGCCGCCCTCCATGCCAATCGGTGTGCTACTGCAAAAAATGCAGAATGATCGCACGCATATGGCATTGGTCATTGATGAATATGGCGGTGTTGATGGTCTCGTCACTATCGAAGATCTTATCGAACAAGTAATCGGTGAGATCGAGGATGAACATGACGTGGAAGAAGACCGTCCGTGGTCCCTTGAGAAAGAAGGCTCCTACCTTGCTTTGGCACGCGCGCCTTTGGACGAGTTCGAAGCTGAAATCGGATTGCGCCTTCTGGAAGAGGGTGAGGACGAGGAAATCGACACACTCGGCGGGTTGGTCTTCAAACTGACGGGCCGCGTGCCGACCCGTGGTGAAGTTGTGCGCCACAGTTCAGGCGCCGAATTCGAGGTCATCGACGCAGATCCGCGCCGTATCAAGCGCTTGCGTGTGCGTATCCCCAAAGGGCTGACCGCTTGAGCCCGAGGGTGGATCGCGTGGCGGGTTTTGGAATGCGATCCACGGCTTTCATGGTTTTGCTTTGCGCCCTTGCAGGCGCTTTGGCGGGGTTGGGGCAGGCCCCTTTTGATCTGTGGTATATCAGCCTGCCGGCCTTTGCGGCCCTTATGGCTTTGGTTGTTCAATCCGCACCCACGCGCCAAACGGTATTGTGCGCTTGGGTCGGTGGGGCTGCCTATTTCGCGATAAGCCTGCATTGGATTGTTGAGCCCTTCTTTGTCGACGCCGCCCGCCATGGCTGGATGGCGCCTTTTGCGCTGATCTTTATGGCCTTTGGCTTGGCTCTGTTCTGGGCGGCTCCCGCTTGGGGGGCTGCGCGCTTTTTCTCAAACGCTGCTCTGCCTATCCGCTTGGCCGCTTTTGCGTGCCTCATGGTGCTTGGGGAATATGCCCGCGCCACTGTTTTGACGGGGTTTCCTTGGGCCCATCCCGGTCATGTGTTGATTGATACAGGCAGTTTGCGGCTGGCGGCCGTCTTGGGGCCACACGGATTGAACGCCTATCTGCTTGGGGCGGCGGCTGTTGTGGCATGGTTGGGACAGCGACGTGCTGCACGGATTTGGGCGGCGGTTTTGGTGGCGGGTTTCACGGCGATCGGGCTGGTTCCCTACGCCGCGCCCGCAGAGGACGGGGCGGTTGAGCAACCTTCCCGCGTGCGGCTGGTTCAGCCCAATGCGCCCCAGCATTTGAAATGGCGCGCAGATATGATCCCCGTCTTTTATGAACGCGCAGTGGAGTTGACGCGCGGCGCAGAAGACGGGTCGGCCATTGATCTTGTGGTCTGGCCCGAGACGGCGCTTGCCGCAATTCTCAACCAGTCCGAGCAAGCCCGCAGTGACATCTCGGAGGCCGCTGGCCCTGCGCCCGTTATCCTTGGTGGCCAGCGTTTGGGGGAGAGCGGCGGCTTCAACACCTTGGCGGTTCTGGATGAGATGGGTGCAATCGTCGATATTTACGACAAGCACCATCTTGTGCCCTTCGGGGAATACATGCCGCTTCGACCACTTGCGCAGCGTTTTGGATTGCGTGGCCTCGCGGAAATGATGGGCGGTGGCTATTCATCAGGTAGCGGGCCGCGCCTCATTGATATGGGCGACGGGCTTGGCGAGATTTTCCCGATGATCTGCTATGAAGCGATTTTTCCGGGATATATCCGCCAGACCGAGCGGCCGGACTGGATGCTGCACATCACCAATGATGCGTGGTTCGGTACTTTTTCGGGGCCTTATCAACATCTTGCTATCACGCGGTTGCGCGCGGCCGAGCAAGGCATCCCAGTGCTGCGCGCGGCCAATACAGGCATTTCAGGCGTGATTGATGCACGCGGGCAGATCAGAGCGTCGATACCCTTGGGGCAGGCAAGGTTTCTGGATGTCTCTGTGCCGCCCGCTTTGCCGCCTACGCTGTATGCGCGGCTATCGGATTGGCCGATATTGATCATTGTTTTTGCAACACTTGGCCTATACGCAATTGCTCGGCGCAAAACCCCCATTGATCCTTTGGGCAGTTCTGCGTAAGGCGGTCCAATCAAGGCCCCACAACGGCTTCCTGGCGTGGGTGCATAACATAAATGGAGCAATTCATGGCCCGTAAAGACTACGTTTTCACTTCCGAGTCCGTCTCGGAAGGACACCCCGATAAAGTCTGTGACCGTATTTCCGACGCCGTTCTGGACGCTTTCCTCGCGGAAGAGCCCGAAGCGCGCGTTGCTTGCGAAACATTCGCCACCACGAACCGCGTTGTTATCGGCGGTGAGGTTGGCCTGTCCAATCCTGAAACCCTGAAAGACTATATGGGCCGGATCGAAGATATCACACGCGCTTGTATCAAAGATATCGGTTATGAGCAGGATAAGTTCCATTGGAACACCTGTGAAGTAACCAACCTCTTGCATGAGCAATCTGCCCATATCGCGCAGGGCGTGGATGCGGCAAGCGACAAGGATGAAGGGGCTGGTGACCAAGGGATCATGTTCGGTTTCGCTACTGACGAGACTGATGCCCTGATGCCTGCGCCGATCCAGTATTCGCATGCGATCCTGCGCCGTTTGGCAGAAGTTCGGAAATCAGGTGCCGAGCCGACCCTCGGGCCTGATGCGAAATCACAGCTTTCGGTGCGCTATGAAAATGGCAAGCCTGTTGGTGTGACCTCGCTGGTTTTGTCGACACAGCATCTTGATCCTGCCATGACATCTGCCGATGTGCGCGCTGTGGTTGAGCCTTACATCACCGAAGTCCTGCCCGAGGGCTGGCTGACTGCCGAGACCGAATGGCATGTGAATCCGACCGGTAAATTTGTAATCGGCGGCCCCGATGGGGATGCAGGCCTCACGGGTCGTAAGATCATCGTTGATACCTATGGTGGCGCGGCCCCGCATGGTGGTGGTGCCTTCTCGGGTAAAGACCCGACCAAGGTTGACCGCTCGGCGGCTTATGCCGCGCGTTATCTGGCTAAGAACGTAGTTGCTGCTGGTATGGCCAGCCGCTGCACGATCCAGCTGTCTTATGCGATTGGTGTGTCCAAGCCTTTGTCCATCTATGCCGATACGCATGGCACGGGCCAAGTTGATGAGGCTGCGATCGAGCGTGCTGTTGCGCAAGCGATGGATCTGACGCCACGCGGTATCCGTCTGCATCTGGGCATGAACAAGCCGATCTATGCACGCACTGCAGCCTATGGCCATTTCGGGCGTGAGCCCGAGGCTGATGGTGGCTTCTCATGGGAAAAGACCGATCTGGTTGATGCCCTGAAAGCGGCTGTTTAAGCGCGCTGTGATCTAGATAGACTCTAAAGGCCCCGACATATTTGTTGGGGCCTTAACATTTGTGATGAGCATGAAACGACCACATCGAAATTTCTACGGACGCCGCAAGGGCAAACATCTGCGAGACAGCCAAGAGGTCTATCTCGAAGAAGACCTCGCAGCTCTCTCGCCGGGCCTTGTGGATTGGGATGTGAACCCCGAGCGCCAACCGCTGCGCACGGATGAGATATTTGGTGGCAAGGATGTCTGGCTGGAGGTTGGTTTTGGCGGGGGTGAGCATATGGTTCATCAGGCCGAGCAAAACCCCGATATCGGGATCATCGGATGTGAGCCTTATATCAACGGCGTGGCAATGCTGCTTGGCAAGATCAGAACGGCGGGTGTCGAAAACCTGCGGGTCTATCCCGGAGATGTGCGGGACATGTTTGATGTCTTGCCTGATGCCTCGATCTCGAAAGCCTTCTTGCTCTATCCCGACCCATGGCCCAAAGCGCGCCATCACCGCCGCCGTTTTGTCACGGCTGAGCATTTGGAGCCTTTGAACCGCGTGCTCAAGCCCGGTGCGATTTTTCGCGTGGCCACGGATATTGCCGATTATGTCCGCCAGACGCTGGAAGAAGTGCCAAAACAGGGCTTTGAGTGGTTGGCGGAAGGCCCATCAGATTGGCGCGTGCCTTGGGATGACTGGATTTCGACCCGCTACGAGCAAAAGGCTTTGCGCGAAGGCCGCTCGCCACATTATCTGACATTCCGCAAGCGTTGAGGCGGGGGCATGCCGCCCCCAATGGCCTTGGGCCATTTCCCCCGCTCGTATTTTGGAAAGATGAAGTCAGGGGTGTGGACGGGATTGCCGCCGCGGTCTATCAGGCTGATGACGTTTAAATTGAGGAATATCGCATGTCGTCCCATGGTGATCCTGTCCCGATGATCTCGCATAAATCTGGCCCATTGGCTGGGGAGGCCGAGGTTCCGGGTGACAAGTCAATCTCGCATCGCAGTTTGATTCTTGGCGCTATGGCTGTGGGTGAGACCAAGATCACAGGACTGTTGGAAGGTCAGGATGTGCTTGATACGGCCAAGGCGATGCAGGCTTTTGGCGCGCAGGTCACACGGCATGAGGATGGGAGTTGGGCTGTGCAAGGCGTGGGTGTGGGCGGCTTTGCCGAGCCTGATAATGTGATTGATTGCGGCAATTCCGGTACAGGTGTGCGGTTGATTATGGGGGTGATGGCGACATCGCCGATTACCGTGACCTTTACGGGGGATGCCAGTTTGAACAAGCGCCCCATGGCGCGGGTGACCGACCCATTGGCCTTGTTTGGCGCGCGCTCTTTTGGGCGTTCGGGTGGGCGTTTGCCCATGACGATTATGGGGGCGGCGGAGCCTGTGCCTGTGCGCTATGAGGTGCCTGTGCCATCGGCTCAGGTGAAATCGGCGCTCTTGCTGGCGGGTTTGAATGCGCCCGGTGAAACGGTGGTGATTGAGAAAGAAGCCACCCGCGATCATACCGAGCGGATGTTGGAAGGTTTTGGTGCCGAGATCAGCACTGAGGTGACGCCTGAGGGGCGCGTGATTACCTTGAAGGGGCAGCCTGAATTGCAGGCGCAAACCATTGCAGTTCCGCGCGATCCTTCCTCGGCGGCCTTTCCTGTTTGTGCGGCTCTGATTGTGGAAGGCTCGGATGTTTTGGTGCCAAATATCGGCCTTAACCCGACCCGAGCGGGTTTGTTTGAGACCTTGATCGAGATGGGCGCTGATCTGACCTATGAGAACCTGCGCAGTGAAGGGGGAGAACCCGTTGCAGATTTGCGGGCCAAATATTCGCCCGCGATGAAGGGGATCGAAGTCCCGCCTGAGCGCGCGGCCTCGATGATTGATGAATATCCGATCCTGTCGGTTGTGGCTGCAAATGCTGAAGGTCAGACCGTCATGCGCGGTGTGAAGGAGCTGCGCGTCAAGGAGAGCGACCGGATCGAGGCGATGGCCGTGGGGCTGCGCGCCAATGGCGTTGAGGTCGAGGATGGCCCTGACTGGTGGATCGTACAGGGCAGGGGCGCGGGCGGCGTTCAGGGCGGGGCGGTGTGCGCGACCCATCTGGACCACCGCATTGCCATGTCTTTCCTATGCCTTGGCATGTCCAGCAAGGAGCCCGTCCGCATTGATGATGGCGGCCCTATTGTAACCAGCTTCCCTATTTTCGAGCCTCTCATGTCGCAGCTTGGTGCGAAGGTTGAGAGAGGCGCTGCCTGATGGGCGGGGCGACCGGCTCCTGCCTATGTGGCGCTATTCGCTATAGCGTCACAGGGGCTTTGCGGCCGGTGATTGCCTGCCATTGCGTGCAATGTCGCAAGACCAGCGGGCATTTCGTGGCAGCAACCTCGTGCAAGCGGGAAGAGATCGCCGTTGAGGGGGATGTGGCGTGGTACCGCTCCTCCGAGACGGCGCAGCGCGGGTTTTGCAGGGTTTGTGGGTCGAGCCTGTTCTGGGATGGGCAGGGGGAGAACCTTTCGATCATGGCGGGGACACTGGATAGCGAGACCACGCTCAAGATTGCAGGCCATATTTTCTGCGCCGATAAAGGCAGCTATTATGACATCCTTGAGGATGTTCCGACCGCGGATCAGGATGACCCGCAATTGACCACGCAGGTTTTGCCATGAGTTTTACCGTTGCCATTGATGGCCCCGCCGCTGCAGGCAAAGGCACGATCAGCCGTGCGGTCGCTTTGCATTTCGGCTTTGAACATCTTGATACGGGGCTGCTCTATCGGGCCGTGGGCAAGAAAGTTCTCGCAGGGCTGCCCGCCATTGAGGCCGCCACGACGCTAAGTGCCGATGATCTGGCCGAGCCTGAGAGTTTGCGAGGCCCTGATGTGGCGCAGGCGGCCTCCAAGGTTGCCGTCATTTCCGAAGTGCGCGCGGCTTTGGTCGATTTTCAACGCGCCTTTGCCATGCGCGCGGGTGGTGCTGTTCTGGACGGGCGGGATATCGGCACGGTGATCTGTGTGGATGCGCCTGTGAAACTTTTTGTGACGGCCAGTGCTGAAGTGCGGGCCGAGCGGCGCTATAATGAATTGTTGGGCAATGGTCATGATGCCGTCTTCGAGACGGTGCTTGCCGATGTCCGAGAACGCGACGCGCGTGATATGGAGCGTAGCGAAGCGCCGCTGAAGCCCGCTGAGGATGCTATCTTGATCGACACCTCGACCTTGAGCATCGAGCAGGCCGTGGCCCAAGCCGTGGCGGTGGTGGCCGAGAGGCACGCAGCCGGACAAGGCTAGCCCCCGCGAATCCCCTTGCTCTGTTGAGGAAACTGGGCTAAATGCGCCCTGTCTAAGGCGGGGAAACACCCGTGGACGCAGTATCGAGCAGGGTCGGAAACCTCCGGCCCTCTTTGTTTTGCGTCGCAAGACTTCACAAAGACCAGCGGAGACAACCGCTTGGCCCGAATAAACGTTTGTAAAGGAACTGAAACTTATATGTGCGCTAAAGCAACCATGGAGGAATTCGAAGCCCTCCTGAATGAAAGCTTCGAAATCGACACGCCCGATGAGGGCTCTGTTGTCAAAGGCAAGGTCATCGCGATTGAAGCGGGCCAAGCCATCATCGATGTCGGCTACAAAATGGAAGGCCGGATCGACCTTAAAGAATTCGCTAATCCTGGTGAAGCACCTGAAATCGCAGTTGGCGACGAAGTCGAAGTGTATCTTCGCAATGTCGAAAACGCGCGTGGTGAAGCCGTGCTTAGCCGCGAGATGGCCCGCCGCGAAGCCGCGTGGGACCGTCTGGAGAAAGCCTATGCCGCTGAAGAGCGTGTGGATGGTGCAATCTTCGGTCGCGTAAAAGGTGGTTTCACCGTCGATCTTGGTGGCGCTGTGGCCTTCTTGCCCGGCAGCCAAGTTGACGTGCGCCCCGTGCGTGACGCAGGCCCATTGATGGGTCTCAAGCAGCCGTTCCAGATCCTCAAGATGGACCGTCGTCGTGGCAATATCGTTGTCTCGCGTCGTGCGATCCTTGAAGAGTCCCGCGCCGAGCAGCGTGCCGAAGTTATCGGCAAGCTGGCCGAAGGCGATGTGGTGGATGGTGTCGTCAAGAACATCACCGAATATGGTGCCTTCGTGGACCTTGGTGGTGTCGACGGCCTTCTGCACGTCACTGACATGGCATGGCGCCGTGTGAATGACCCGAAAGAAGTCCTGACCATTGGCGAAACCGTCAAAGTGCAGGTCATCAAGGTCAACAAAGATACCCACCGTATCAGCCTTGGCATGAAGCAGTTGCAGGCCGATCCTTGGGATTCCGTGGAAACCAAGTATCCGCTTGAATCGAACCACACTGGTCGTGTGACGAACATCACCGATTACGGTGCATTCGTGGAGCTGGAGCCTGGTGTTGAAGGTCTGGTCCACGTCTCCGAGATGTCTTGGACCAAGAAGAACGTTCATCCCGGCAAGATCGTGTCGACCTCGCAAGAAGTCGAAGTCATGGTCCTCGAGATCGACACCACGAAGCGCCGCGTTTCGCTTGGCCTCAAGCAGACCATGCGCAACCCATGGGAAGTCTTCGCGGAAACGCATCCCGTTAACACGCCTGTCGAAGGCGAGATCAAGAACATCACCGAATTCGGTCTGTTTGTTGGCCTCGACAACGACATCGACGGCATGGTTCACCTGTCGGATCTGACATGGGAAGGCCGTGGCGAAGACGTGATCGGCGAGTTCCGCAAGGGCGATATGGTCAAAGCGGTCGTCACCGAAGTGGATGTCGAGAAAGAGCGTATCTCGCTCTCGATCAAAGCTATTGACGGCGATCCGTTCCCTGGTGCCGTTGACGGCGTCAAGCGCGGTTCGATCATCACTGTTGAAGTCACTGCGATCGAAGATGGCGGTATCGAGGTTGAGTATGAAGGCATGAAATCCTTCATCCGTCGCTCGGACCTTAGCCGTGACCGTGCCGAGCAGCGCCCTGAGCGCTTTGGCGTGGGCAACAAGATCGACGTTCGTGTGACCAATGTTGACAGCAAGACCCGTAAGCTGGGTCTGTCGATCAAGGCACGTGAGATCGCGGAAGAGAAGGAAGCAGTTGAGCAGTATGGCTCCTCTGACTCCGGCGCGTCGCTCGGTGATATCTTGGGCGCAGCCCTCAAGAAAGACGAGTAATCGTTCTTCAAATAAGTTTTGGAAAGGCCCTGCGGAAGCGGGGCCTTTTCTTTTGAGCATATCGCTCGCCCAAGTTTTGGACATGCTGCCGCAGGGGGCTTCCCCTTTCTACTTCTAGGTTATATGTAATTTCAGAAATTACTGAAAATTTGGAAATAGTGACAAACATGACCTTAACTCCGCTTCAGCAGGAATTCGTTCTCCATTTTGGCGAAATGGGTAGCCGTTGGGGGATCAACCGCACGGTTGGCCAGATTTATGCGCTGCTGTTTATCTCGGCTGACCCTCTGAATGCTGATCAGATCACCTCTGGCTTGGGCATCTCCCGCTCCAATACCAGTATGGGTTTGAAAGAGTTGCAGGCATGGAACCTCGTGCGGCTGCGCCATATCCAAGGCGAGCGGAAGGACCACTTCACCACCCCTGATGATCTGTGGGAAATCGTTCGTATCCTCGTGGAGGAGCGCAAAAAGCGCGAGATTGACCCCACGCTGACCAAGCTGCGTGAGTTGGAGATGAATGGCCCGATGGGTGATGATTATGCCGAGGCGCGGATATCGGAGCTGCGCGAACTCATCGAAATGCTGACGGGCTTTTATGACGAGATGGAGAAGCTCGAGACAGACCGCCTGATCCAATTGCTGACCTTAGGCAATAAGCTTCGCAATTTTCTGGCCAAGGGGCGGGATTTGAACCCGTTTCTGAGCGCCAAGACCAAATCCGCCAAATAGAGGAAGGATTGATCCATGGAGACCCTCCTGCTGTCCCGCATCCAATTTGCGGCCAATATCTCATTCCATATCCTGTTTCCGACCATCACCATCGCCCTTGGTTGGGTGCTGCTTTATCTCAGGGTGCGTTTTGCGCGCAGCCGTGATGAGAAATGGATGGCTGCCTATCGGTTCTGGGTGAAGGTCTTTGCCCTGACCTTTGCGATGGGTGTGGTATCTGGCATCACGATGTCTTTCCAATTCGGCACCAACTGGCCCGGTTTCATGGAGACAGTCGGCAATATTGCAGGCCCGCTTTTGGCCTATGAGGTGCTGACGGCCTTCTTCCTAGAAGCGGTGTTTATCGGGATCATGCTGTTTGGCTTTTCCCGTGTGCCAGGCTGGCTGCATATCCTCGCGA
Source organism: Rhodophyticola sp. SM2404 (assembly GCF_053570515.1). NCBI lineage: Bacteria > Pseudomonadati > Pseudomonadota > Alphaproteobacteria > Rhodobacterales > Roseobacteraceae > Rhodophyticola > Rhodophyticola sp. SM2404. The sequence continues at coordinate 328,825 of NZ_JBSEDL010000002.1, read as the reverse complement.
CAGGTTTGGTGGCCTTCGGGACTACGATGTCGGCCTTCTGGATTTTGGTCCTGAACAGTTGGATGCACACGCCCGCAGGTTTCGAGATGATTGATGGCGTTGCCCATGCCACCGATTGGGTTGCCATCATCTTCAACCCCTCCTTGCCCTATCGCTTTGTGCATATGTTGCTGGCCTCGGGCCTGACGGTTGCCTTTCTGGTGGCGGGTCTCTCGGCGCTGCGCTGGCTGATGGGGGACCGCAAGGAAGATGTGAAGGCGACGCTCAAGCTTGGCGTTGTTCTTGGGGCCGTCCTGATCCCGATTCAGATTTATGCTGGCGATATGCACGGGTTGAACACGCTGGAATATCAGCCTCAGAAGGTCGCCGCGATGGAGGGCAACTGGGAGACCCAGACACATGTTCCCCTGCTCCTATTCGCTCTGCCCGATGAAGAGGCGCGCGAAAACAAGTTTGAGATCGGTATTCCAAACCTCGCCTCGTTGATCCTGACCCATCATGCGGATGGGGAAGTGCCGGGTTTGAATGATTTTGTGGCCGAGGACGGGACAGTTTTGCACCCGCCTGTGGCCCCCGTCTTCTGGTCCTTCCGCGTGATGGTCGGCACGGGCATGGCGATGCTCTTGCTCAGCTGGGGGGGCTTTGCCCTGATGCGCTTGCGCCGTCAAAACGGGGAAAGCCTGTCTGTCGAGGGACTGCCGAAAATCATGCTCTATGTGCTTGTGCCGATGGCCTTCTCGGGCTGGGTGGCCACGCTTGCTGGCTGGTACACCACCGAGATCGGCCGCCAACCATGGTTGGTCCAAGGTGTTATGACCATCGAAATGGCTGTGGCCGATGTGCCCGCGCCAATGGTGCTGAGCACGCTGGTTATTTACCTGATGGTCTATGCAGCCCTGCTCGCGGCCTATATCGGGGTCTTAGTCTATCTCGCGCGCAAAGCTGCGCGTGGAGATGTGAAGCCGCAGCATGAAGACGGACAAATCATTAATGACGCGGGCACAATTGCCCTCATGCCTGGAGAGTAAGAACATGATTGATATGTTCGGCGAGCCGACCATCTGGTTGCCATGGGCCTTTGCCTCTCTGATGGGGTTTTCGATCCTCGTCTATGTGGTTCTGGACGGGTTCGATCTTGGGGTGGGGCTGTTATTCCCCTTTGCCAGCGCCGAGGAGAAAGACCGCATGATTGGCTCTATTGGCCCCTTTTGGGATGCCAATGAAACATGGCTGGTCTTGGCGGTGGGGCTGCTGTTGGTGGCCTTCCCGACTGCGCATGGCATGATCCTGACAGCACTTTATCTGCCCGTATTCGTCATGCTGATCGGGCTGATCTTGCGTGGGGTCGCGTTCGAGTTTCGCGCCAAGGCCAGCATCAAGCATAAGGGTTTGTGGAACAGGGCCTTCTTTACAGGGTCTTTGATGACGGCTTTGGCGCAGGGTTACATGCTTGGCATGTATATCATGGGGCTGACATCGACCCCTTTGCATATCCTGTTTTCGGTTCTGACCGCAGGATGCCTTGTGGTCGGCTATAGTTTTATCGGGTCGGTCTGGCTGGTGCATAAAACCGAAGGGCAGTTGCAGTTCAAATCCATCGATTGGGCCAAGCGCAGCTTGTGGGGGGCAATCATCGGTATCGGTGCCGTCTCGGCGGCCACACCTTTTGTCAGCACCCGTATCTTCGATAAATGGTTTACCTATCCCGAGGTGTTTTGGCTGGCGCCGCTGCCCTTGGTCTCCTTTGCGCTGATTGCCGCGCTCTGGGTTATGCTGCGCCGTATGCCTTTTGAGAATGACGCAAAATCATGGCTGCCTTTTGCCATGGCAACGGGGCTGTTCATACTGGCCTATATCGGCTTGGCATACAGCTTCTACCCCTATGTCGTGCCAGAGCAGCTAACCATCTACGAGGCGGCAGCCGCGCCTGAGAGCCTGTTTATCATCCTGATCGGGGCGATGTTTGTGGTGCCCATTATCGCGGGCTATTCGGTGCTGGCCTATACAATCTTCCGCGGCAAGGCGACCGAGCTGCGCTATGATTAAAGCGTTCCGCCGCTATCCGATGTTTCAGGTCAAAGGCGGGGCGTTCTAAAAATCCACCTCAACACCGGGTAGGTTGATCTCTTTGATCAGGTCACGCAATTCCTGACGGGCGGCCACATTCGACATGTTCAACCGATCAACGCCCAATTCGCGCAGATCAAGCAATGTCATGCCCGTTGGGAATAATTCTCGGAAGATCACGCGCTCGGAAAAACCTGCAGCGACGCGAAACCCGATCCGCTTGGACAGGTTCTCGAGCGCTTTGCCGACCTTGCGTTTGTTATGCATCTGCTGTGCGCCCAAACGGTTGCGCACCACGATCCAATCGAAAGCCTGAAGGCCTGCCTTGGCGCGCAGCTTGCGCGAATGCCAGACCATCTCGGAATACACACTAGGGCCTGCGATCTCATAGGTTTCGGGATTGATCCGCGCCAGCAAATCGAAATCCACAAAGCTGTCATTCATCGGCGTGACCAGAGTATCCGCAAGGGAATGGGCCACTTGGCTCAGGCGGGTATGCGAGCCGGGGCAATCGATGATGATGAAATCGCAATTCGATTCCAATTCAGCCACAGCGGCCGAAAGGCGGCGATCATAGATATTCTCGCCCTCGGATAACTGATCAGGCTCGATATTGGGCAATTCCATCAAGATCGGGCAGGCAATGTCCAAGCCCTTGGTCTTGATCGTATTTTGGCGGTTTTCGATATAGCGGTGAAAGCTGCGCTGGCGCAGGTCGAGATCAAGCCCGCCAACCGTATGCCCCATCCGCGACAGGGCTGTTGCAACATGCATTGCAGTGGTCGATTTGCCCGAGCCACCCTTTTCGTTTCCAAAAACTATAATATGCGCCACGGCCTGACCCCTGATCCCTATGCTTTGCCCTATATTGTAGGGACAGCAGATTTTCACCCAATATAAGGGAGGTGTCGCTCGGTGTTAAGCGGGAAACAGCCCAATCGGGACAGTCGTTGCAGATCTGCTTGCTGCGGGGGGGCAAACGAAAAACGCCGCCCCCAAAGGAGCGGCGTTTTGCATCTCGAAAAAGCTTGGGCTTAGAAGCCGAGGCCTTCGTATTTCTTTTTGAACTTCGATACACGGCCGCCAGTATCCAGCAGACGTGCGCCGCCACCTGTCCAAGCAGGGTGTGCGGTCGGGTCGATATCGAGTGCGAGCATGTCGCCCTCGGCGCCCCAAGTCGATTTCATCTGCAGCACGGTGCCATCGGTCATTTTGACGTCGATGACGTGATAATCGGGATGGATATCCTTTTTCATCGTGTCTCTCCTCAGGCTTTGGCGGCTTTGGCGCCGGGTGCGCGATAGTTTGTCTTCTCGGCGATACGTGCGGACTTACCGCGACGCTCACGCAAGTAGTACAGCTTGGCACGGCGAACTTTACCGCGACGAACAACTTCGATCGAGTCGATATTGGTCGAATAAAGCGGGAAAACGCGTTCAACGCCTTCGCCGAAAGAAATCTTGCGGACTGTGAAGCTGCCGGCAATGCCAGTGCCGTTCTTACGGCTGATGCAAACGCCTTCATACATCTGTACGCGGCTACGGCTGCCTTCGGTCACTTTGAAGCCAACGCGAATGGTGTCGCCAGCTTTGAAATCGGGAATGTCTTTCCCGAGGGCGGCGATTTGATCCGCCTCGATTTGTGCGATCAGGTCCATGGACCATCTCCTTTGATATGCTCACGGTTTTCCCGCGAAGTGGTTCGTGCTCTCGAGAGCTCTGGTCTTCGACCGGGTCCGCCTATGTCCCATTCGGGGGCGCCCGCCAGAGGTCCGGCAAACTATTCTTTTTAGCCTGTTATCCCGCCCGCGCCTTGCGCCGAAGTTTCGCATGGGCAAACAGATAGCAGATCCGATCAACCGATTCCGGCTGCGGATGGGTGGCGTATAAGCGGGAATGGGGGTGCGATCAACCCTTTGTAGGCGGGGCTTTGCCATTGTTTTGCAGATAATCCTGCCAAAGATCAGGCCTGCGCTCACGGGTCAGTTTCTCACCCTCGGCGCAGCGCCATTTCTCGATCTCGCCGTGATGCCCCGAGAGCAACACGTCTGGTATCTCCAAGCCCCGCCATTCGGCAGGTTTGGTATATTGCGGATGTTCCAGCAAACCGCTGGAAAAGCTCTCCTCCTCGGTGGAGGCGGCATTCCCCAAAACACCGGGGATCAGGCGCACGGTGGCGTCAATCAGGGCTTGGGCTGCAATCTCGCCGCCAGTCAGGACGAAATCACCAATCGAGACTTCTTCCAGCGCGTAATGGTCGATCACACGTTGGTCCACGCCTTCAAAGCGACCACAGAGCAATGTCATCCCTTCGGCTTTGGCAAAGCGGGCTGCATCGGCTTGGGTCAGGGGTTTGCCGCGTGGGGAAAGGTAAACGCGCGGCCAGCGGGCTGGATCATCAGGCGTTCCTGCCATGGCCATATCCAAGGCACGGCCAAGCACATCAGGGCGCATGACAAGGCCCGCACCGCCGCCTGCGGGCGTATCATCCACATTGCGATGCTTGCCCGCACCAAAGATGCGCAGATCAATCGGCTCAAGCGCCCAAAGCCCGTGTTGCAGTGCCTTGCCTGTCAGTGATGCGCCCAAAACACCGGGGAAGGCTTCGGGAAACAAGGTCAGCACCTTGGCGCACCAAGCCCCTTTGAGGCGGGGTGTTTCCGCCATCAGATCGCGCGGTTTCAGGTTTGCCGAAATCGACATCCGTCCATGGGATCGGTTCGGCGCATCACTCATCGAACAACCCCTCAGGCGGATCGATGATGATGCGGCTGCTTGCCAGATCGACGGTTGGCACGATCTCTTTGGTGAAGGGCACAAGAACCGTGCCTTTTTGGCCTTTGGCGCGAACCTCCAGCAGATCGGTTGCACCATGGTTATGGACCGCATGCACGCGTCCGCAATCCTCACCGCCCGTATCCATGACAGAGAGGCCGATCAGATCGGCATAGTAAAATTCATCATCGGGCAAATTGGGCAGCATATCGCGGGGCGCGAACAGCCTGACACCGCGCATGGCATCGGCCTCTTCTTTGCTGGAAATGCCCGATAGCCGCGCGGCAAAGCCCGTTTTGACCGAACGCGTGATTTTCACGGTGAATTGGCGGCTGCCATCTTCGGAAGACAGGGGGCCATAATCCCCGATCGCGCCGGGGTCGGCACAGAAGCTCTTGAGGCGCACTTCACCGCGCACTCCGAAAGATCCTGCAATTGCGCCTACGCAGACTTTTTCGGTCATGCTCTCACCAGATGCGAAGGGGTTTCCCTTTTGGGGAAGGCGCCACCCGACCCCAAGGGCCGGATGACGGAGATATCATAGCAGCCCGAAATTACTCGGTTACTTCTTCTGCCGCGGCTTCCTCGGCGGGAGCTTCTTCAGCAGGTGCTTCTTCTACTGCAGGCTCTTCAGCAGGGGCCTTTGCAGCTTCTTCAGCAGCAGCGATTTTCGCAGCTTTTTCTTCAGCGCGCTCGGTCGCCTTCTTGCCAGGAACGGCTTTCTTGGCGTTGTTACGCTCTTTCTTCTCGAGAACGCCTGCGGCTTCGAGGAAGCGCGATACACGGTCGGTTGGCTGTGCGCCTTCTCCGAGCCAGTACTGAACACGCTCCATGTTCATTTTCACGCGCTCTTCGCTGTCCTTGGGCAGGAGCGGGTTATATGTGCCGAGCTTCTCGATGAAGCGGCCATCACGTGGCATGCGGCTGTCGGAAGCCACGATCGAGTAGAAGGGGCGCTTTTTGGAGCCGCCGCGTGCGAGACGAATTTTCATTGCCATGGGTTTAGTTCTCCTTTGAAGGCATTGGGTTGGGCGTTGATGTCATTGCCCGTTTTCTTGGTGTTCTTCGTGATGCTGGATCACTTCCCGAATAACGAATTTCAGGAATTTCTTGGCGAATTCGGGGTCGAGATCGGCCCGTTTCGCAAGGTCTTCTAGCCGTGCGATCTGCGCGGTCTCGCGCGAGGGATCGGACGGGGGAAGGGCATGTTCGGCCTTGAGCTTGCCAACGGCCTGTGTGTGTTTGAACCGCTCACCGAGCGTGTAGACGAGGATCGCATCGAGACGGTCGATCGACTCGCGATGCTCCTTGAGCACCTCGGCTGCTTGGGTGACGGGATCAGTCATTGCAATCTCCCTGCGTGGCGGAATGGCCTCATGCCAATTGGTGAGGCCTCTGATGTCTCATCGGGAACAAAGCCCAGTTTTTCGGCAACGCGGGCAGAGGCGTGATTTTCAGGATGCACCGTGACAATCAGCTCAGGTCCTTGCCATGCATCAAGCACGGCCTGCGCGGCCTCGGTGGCGATGCCTTGGCCTTCATGTTGGCCATCCCAAAGCGTCCAAGTCAGCTCGATCGGGTCGGTGTTATCGGCCTGCATCACGCCGACATGGCCAATACCATCGGAGTTATGGGTGATCGTATAGCGTCCAAATCCGCGCAAAGGCCATTGGCCTGCCATGGACAAGAAACGATCAACAACCTGTCTACGCGGTTTAGGCCCGCCAACCCCGCCTGTGCGTGGCCCTGTATAATAGGCGACATAGGCCTCCAGATCGCAAAGCTGTGGCAGGCGCAGATGCAGACGCGCGGTGTCGATGCTTTGGGGAAGCAAGGGGGTCATGCTGCCAAGACCTCCGACGGGGCGGGGTGGCGCCAGACTTGGATGTCCTCGTCGCGCTCGGGCTTGGCGGCGGCCTTGTCATGCCAGCAATCAAGACGTGCAGCCAGAGCCAGCGAGCGAGTGTTGCGCACATCGATATAGGACACGGCTGTCGTCCACCCGAGATCGGCATAGGCATGGCGGCGCAAGGCAAGCACGGCCTCATGTGCAAAGCCTTTGCCTTCGGCCGTGGCGGACCAAATGGTCCAACCCAGTTCTGTCTCGGGCCAGTCGCCGGGGTGCCATGGGCCTGCCGAGCCAATGGTTTCGCTTGTTGCCTTATCCACCAGAACAAAGCTGCCATAGCCGCGCAAATGCCAATGACCCGTCAGGATCGCCAGAATGCGCCATGCATGGCCCATATCCTTATCCGCACCGCCGCCGATATATTGCGCCCGCTCGGACGTCACAAAAGGCACGATTGAATCGAAATCCGACGCCTGCGGTGCACGCAGCGTCAGGCGCTCGGTCTCAAGGATTGGGGTGTCGATCAGGCGGGCTGTCATTTCTTTTTCCCGAGCCCTGACAAGGGCGGCAAGCCGCCGCCACCCATTCCAGGCATGCCGCCCATACCCATTTTGCGTGCGGCCTCTTCCAAGGCCTTGGGGTCCATCTGGCTGGGGTCCATGCCCGCAGGCATGCCGCCACCGCCTTTGCCCATCAGCGCGCCAAGCCCGCCTTTGAGCATGCCAGCCTTGCCCATTTTACCCATCTTCTTCATCGCATCTGCCATCTGGCGATGCATTTTCAACAGCTTGTTGATCTCCGAGACCTCTTGGCCCGAGCCAGCGGCGATCCGCTTTTTGCGGCTGGCCTGAAGCAGCGCAGGGTTGGCGCGCTCGCGTTTGGTCATCGAATTGATCAGCGCGATCTGGCGGCGGATGACGCTATCGTCAAAGCCCGCATCCTCGATCTGCTTTTGCATTTTGCCCATGCCCGGCATCATCGACATCATGCCCTGCATGCCGCCCATCTTGAGCATTTGTTCCAGCTGCGTCCGCAGGTCGTTCATATTGAACATACCCTTCTGGAAGCGTTTCATCATCCGCTCGGCCTGTTCGGCCTCAAAGCTTTCCTGCGCTTTCTCGACCAAGGCAACGATATCGCCCATGCCAAGGATACGGCCCGCGATGCGCTGCGCCTCGAAGGTCTCGATGGCGTCCATCTTCTCGCCCAGACCCACAAAGCGGATCGGCTTGCCCGTGATGGCGCGCATCGACAGGGCGGCACCGCCACGTCCATCGCCATCCATACGGGTCAGAACAACGCCCGAGACGCCGATCTTGTCGTCGAATTCCTGCGCCACATTCACGGCATCCTGACCTGTCAGGCCATCGACCACCAAAAGTGTCTCGCGCGGGTTGGCGACATCGCGCACGGCTGCGGCCTGTGCGATCAGTTCTTCATCGATATGCAGACGCCCAGCTGTATCGAGCATATAGACATCATAGCCACCAAGGCTGGCTTGCGTCTTGGCCCGCTTGGCGATGGTCACAGGGTCTTCGCCCTTGATGATCGGAAGGGTATCGACGCCGATCTGCTGGCCCAGAATGGCCAATTGTTCCATCGCGGCGGGGCGGTTGGTGTCGAGCGAGGCCATCAAGACGCGCTTGCCTTCGCGGTCTTTCAACCGTTTGGCAAGCTTAGCAGTCGTGGTCGTCTTACCCGAGCCTTGCAGACCGACCATCAGGATCGGCGCGGGCGGGTTGTCGATTTTCAGAGTGCCCGCATCCTCGTCGCCCGCCAGCACATGGATCAATTCGTCATGGACGATTTTGATGACCTGCTGGCCGGGGGTCACCGATTTGGTGACGGCAGCGCCTGTGGCTTTCTTTTCAACGGCTTTGATGAAGCTGCGGGCCACAGGAAGGGACACATCGGCTTCGAGAAGGGCCACACGCACTTCGCGCATTGCGGTGCGCACATCATCCTCGGAGAGCGCCCCCTGTTTGGTAAGGCGCTCGAACACACCAGAAAGGCGTTCTGACAGATTCTCGAACATTGGCCGCAGCCCTTTCATCCAATCTCAACTGGCTCCAAAGGTAGGAACCGATCCGCAAAGCGCAACAAGCCCCCGTGGGCGAAACCTCGCTGACGGGGGGCGATCCTGACTTACAGTGCAGGACCGGAATGCTGGTGCTTCCGGATATTTAGAGGCCGTTTACGCGCGCAGGCGGGCTGGAGTCAAGTGCAGCGCGCATCCAGACGGGTCACATCGCCTGCCAGCATGTCGCGGCCATGGGCGTGTAATGTAAAGGCGCGGCGCAAATCCAACGCGTCCCATTCGCTTTGGGTAACGGGCGCTGCGGCGGTGTCCCGTGATCCTGCTTGCCCGAACAGGGTGATGGCCATCGGCCCCTCATAGGCGATCCCGCCATAGGAGAGCCCTTCAACATCAATGGCATAAATCCCCACCAATTCGGCCGCATGACCACGTGTTGTGGTGATCAAAGTCCAGATCTGGCCTGAAATCCCATGACCAAGATGCATCTGACCTGACGCAAGATGGGCCGTTGCGCCGCCTTCCTGTCTGATGGGTTGCCCGCGTGTGCTGAATTCGGCCTGACCTGCAAGCTCGGTCCCGGGGCGGATGGAGCCTACGCCTTGTGTGATTTCGATTGTGAACTCAATCGCGCAATCGCGCGCCTCCGCAGGGGAGGGCGCAAAGAGAGGCGCCAGTATTGCCGCCGTGAGGATCGCCAGCCTGTGCATGGTTTGAGCCTAGCACAGAACATCGTTTGGTCAAAATCCTCACGGCGCGTGTGAAATCAGGCCGCGATATCCAGTTTTTCGACCTGTTCCAAAGCGGCAGCTATCGTGCCTTCGGCATCAATGCTCATGCCGTCTGCCAAGACGAATTCGACATCTGTGATCCCGATAAAGGCCAGCATATGGCGCATATAGCCCGTGGCAAAATCAAACTCCGAACCCGCTTTTGCACCGCCCGAGGCAAAGGCCACAATGGCGCGTTTTCCTGTTAATTGACCCACTGGCCCCGCCTCGGTGTATCGGAATGTCACGCCAACACGCGCGATCTGGTCGATCCATGCTTTCAAGGTGGCGGGCACCCCGAAATTATACATGGGAATGCCAAAAAGCAGGGTATCTGCAGCCTTCACTTCCTCGATCAAGGTATCAGACAGGCTGAGCACATCGTTTTGTGCCGCGCTGCGCTGCTCAGAAGGAGTGAAGGTTGCGCCAACCCATTCCTCATTCAAGAAAGGCAGGCCTTCGGCAGGATCGCGGGTGATGACAGTTGTGTCGTCGCCAAAGCGTGAAACGATGCGGTCCAGAAGATCGCGGGAAACCGAGCCTGTGCGGCGGGCAGAGGCGTCGATGCGTAAAATGGTATGGGTCATTGGTCATGTCCTATGGGGGCGGTTAACATATGAGACCAGAAATGGTTCTTGCATGACCAAACACAATTGCGCCAAACTGCAGGTGATCTGTGTAAGGGTGCACATAAATGTCTTTTGACCATTGGGATGAAATTCGAACCGCCTATCAGGTGGCACGAATGGGAACTGTGTCAGGCGCGGCCGAGGTTTTGGGCGTGCATCATGCCACCGTGATCCGCCATATCGACGCGCTTGAGCAACGTTTGGGCGCAAAGCTGTTTCAGCGACATGCGCGCGGCTATACCGCGACCGAAGCGGGCCATGACCTCTTGAAGGTTGCAGGCGCGGCGGAGGATCAGTTCACCCAGCTTGCGGGGCGGATCAAGGGCCGTGGTGATGAGGTCACGGGGGAATTGCTGATCACCTCTCTGGGGTTTTTATCCCCTCTCTTCATGCCCGCGATTGCAGGGTTTCAGGAGGCGCATCCCGATCTGCGAGTGCGGTTGATGACGGATGAACGCATCTTCCGTCTGGAATATGGCGAGGCCCATGTCGCGATCCGTGCGGGTGCCGCGCCCGACGAGCCCGACAATGTCGTGCAACCGTTCTTCACGCAAAATATGGTTCTTTGTGCCAGCAAAGCCTACGTGGAGCGCTTCGGCCGCTTCGATGGAAGCGATGTCGAGAAACACAGGTTTATCGGTGCCACCCAAGACCCGCCACGCGCCGCTTTCTACAGATGGCTGAATGATAACGTGCCTGAAAGCGCGATCTATTTCCGAACCAGTGATTTCACAGGCCTTTCGGCGGCGGTTAAATCCGGCATCGGTATCGGCTTTGTTGCCAAATGGCATTTTGATCAGGATGATGATCTGGTCGAAATGCTGCCCTCGATGGAGGAATGGTCGGCCAAGGTCTGGCTGGTCACACATATGGATTTGCACCGCACGGCGAAGGTCCAGACCTTCTTGCGCTACTTGAAAGAGCAAGCCGCCACTTGGCCGGTGCATTAGTGCCACATAGCCTGCAATCCGATCAGGCGGGGCAAGGCCATCTGGCCATGTTGTTGTTTTCCGCTTTGGTCGCGGGGTCCTTCTCGTTGGGGGGACAGGTGGCCAATGAAATCGCACCCTCCGCCCTAAATGCGTTTCGGTTTGTGATTGCCAGCGCGGTCATGGCGGCAATTGTTTTTACGCGGGGCGGCGTCCCCCGGGATGCACTGCGCGCACCATGGCGCTACCTTATTCTTGGCGGGCTGTTCTCGTTTTACTTCGTAATGATGTTCGAGGGGTTGAAAACTGCCCCACCCGTCTCGGCGGCCGCCGTATTTACGCTGACACCTGTAATGAGCGCGATTTTTGGCTATTTCCTTTTGAAACAGGTCACCACAACGCGGATGGCGCTTGGCTTGGCTATCGGTGCCAGTGGCGCGCTATGGGTGATTTTCCGCGGTGATCTCGGGGCGCTTTTGGGGTTCGAGATCGGCCAAGGCGAGTTCATCTATTTCTGGGGCTGTATCGCGCATGCGCTCTATACGCCCGCTGTGCGCTATCTCAACCGAGGTGAGCCTGTTCTGGTCTTCGCGCTTTTGACGCTTCTGGCCTGTGCCGTGATCCTTTTGATCTGGGGGGCGGGGGATATCATGGCCACCGATATCGCAAACCTGCGCCCGCTTGTTTGGGTGACGCTGGCCTACATTGCCATCTTTGCAAGCGCTGCCACGGTGTTCCTGATCCAGTTTGCCTCGATGCGGCTGCCCTCTTCCAAGGTGATGGCCTATACCTATCTGACGCCGACATGGGTGATCTTGTGGGAAATCGGCATGGGCCAAGGTGTGCCGCCTGTGATCGTATTGGGCGGGATCGGCCTGACGATGATTGCCCTATTGCTTTTGCTCAAGCGCGAGGCCTAGGGCCGCTCATCCTCGCCAAGTTCTTTCGCAAGGAAGGCTTCAAAAGCATCCAGATTCACAGGCTCGAACTGGCCAAAGCCCTGCATCCAGACCGAGGCCTGTTTCAGCGCGTCAGGCTCAAGCTTGCACCATTTCACCCGCCCGCGCTTTTCCTGACTGATCAAACCAGCGCCAGCAAGGATCGTGAGATGTTTCGAGATCGCGGCAAGCGACATCTCGAAAGGCTCGGCCACATCGGTGACGGCCATATCGTCTTCCAAGAGCATGGCAAGGATCGCCCGACGGGTCGGATCAGCCAAGGCAGAGAAGACGGTATCGAGGTCAGGGCGCATGGCGCATAGCCTAAACGCGGCTTTGCGGGGATCGTCAACCAGATGGTTGAATATAGCTGAATGGCCGCTTTGGGGGGCATAAGCTGGGTTTGGTGCTAGGCATGTTTTGTCGCATGGATATTTTATCATTATTTAACAGTGGCTTGGTGGGTGCACGCAGATACAGATCGCGCGTTGACTCCGAGGCCATGGCTGCCTAAACCCTGCCGTGAACCTTGATGGGGCAGGCCTATGTCTGATCAGCTTGAAACCGACCGCCTAAAGGCGCTGGACGAAAAGCTGGCTCAAGCAAAGGCGCGGCTGGATCCAGACGCACCCCATATGGAGGAACATTATTCCCAAGCGCAGCATGCGTGGCGGATGGTGATAGAACTCGTGACCGGCCTTTTGATCGGTTTCGGCATTGGCCTCGGGCTTGATGTGCTGTTTGGCACCAAACCTTGGTTGATGATTGTGTTTATACTGTTGGGGTTTGTTGCGGGGGTCAAAACCATGATCCGATCAGCGCAAGAACTTCAGCGGCAAGCTGAAGCCCATGAGCGGGCGAAGAACGAAGAGGATTAGAACGTGGCATCGGAAAGCACCAACTCGGTTGAGAACAAGCCTGCTGGTTCGGGCAAGCTTATCGCTTATGTTCTGATCGCGATTGCAGCCGTTCTGTTCATTCTCGGTGTGGCTGATGACTATGAGGGCAGCCTCGCCATCCACCCGATGGACCAATTCGTAATCAAGCCGCTTTTTGGCGCAGGTGACATCCACTGGTACACGCCCACCAATTCCACACTTTGGATGGCGCTGGCGATTATCGCGATCTTTGCACTGATGGTGTTCGGCACACGCGGTCGCGCGGTTGTTCCATCGCGCAGCCAGTCGATCGCCGAGCTGCTATACGGCTTTGTTCGGAAAATGGTTGAAGATGTGGCTGGCAAAGATGCCCTGCCTTTCTTCCCCTATATCTTCACATTGTTCATGTTCATCCTTCTTGCCAATTTCCTTGGCCTGATCCCGATGAGCTTTACATCGACCTCGCATATCGCTGTTACAGCGATCTTGGCGGCGGCCGTGTTCATCACGGTTACCTTGGTCGGTTTCATCAAAAACGGTGCAGGCTTCCTGAGCTTGTTCTGGGTCAGCTCGGCACCGCTGCCACTGCGCCCTATTTTGGCGATCATCGAGATCATCTCGTATTTCGTTCGCCCCGTCAGCCATTCGATCCGCCTTGCGGGTAACGTCATGGCGGGCCACGCGGTTCTGAAAGTTTTTGCGGGCTTCGCAGGCGCATTGGGCGTTGCAGGCATCGCGCCGATCTTCGGCATCATCGCAATCTATGGTCTGGAAGTGCTGGTAAGCGCCATTCAGGCCTATGTGTTCACCATCCTGACATGCGTCTACTTGAAAGACGCGCTGCATCCGCATCACTAACGCGGCTCTGCACAGGATTTCTAATTCAGCCAATTCCCACGTAAGGAGACACGGAAATGGAAGGCAATATCGCAGAACTCGGTCAATTCATCGGTGCAGGCCTCGCAGCTATCGGTTCGGGCGCAGCAGCTATCGGTGTGGGCCATGTCGCAGGCAACTTCCTCGCCGGCGCATTGCGCAACCCATCTGCAGCAGCTGGTCAGACAGCAACGCTCTTCATCGGCATCGCGTTCGCAGAAGCGCTGGGGATCTTCGCATTCCTCGTTGCTCTGCTGCTGATGTTCGCCGTTTAAGCCTTACGAGAACCATCCTTACGGTCGGGCCATGCGCATAGGCAGCATGGCCCGATGTAAACCAGGTTCCAGGAGGACATGATGGCCGACGAAGCCCAAACTGTTGTCGATGCTGCTCATGGCGCAGAAGCCGCTTCTGGCGGTATGCCTCAGCTCGATTTCGCCACCTTCCCGAACCAGATTTTCTGGCTCGTTGTAAGCTTGGTGGTTATCTACCTGGTCCTAAGCCGCATGGCTTTGCCCAGAATTGCAGCCGTCTTGGCTGAGCGGCAGGGCTCGATCACCAATGATCTTGCTGCTGCGGAAGATTTGAAGCGTCAGGCCGCCGAGGCCGAGAATGCTTATACCAAAGCGCTGGCCGATGCCCGTGCCGAGGCGCAAGAGATCATCGCGGCCACCCGTGCCGAGATTGCTGACTCTCTCGCAGAAGCCACGGCTGCGGCGGATGTCCAGATCAATGCGAAAGCCGAGGAATCGGCGGCACGTATCGCCGAGATCCGTGCAGGTGCATTGCAAAGCGTTGAAGAAGTGGCGCGTGATACTGCCTCCGAGATCGTGTCTGCCTTCGGGTCGGCCGATGCGGATGCAAAAGCGATTACAGCCGCTGTAAGCGATCGGATGAAAGGATGAGAAATATGCTACGTCTTGCCCTGATCCTGACTTTCGCTGGCAGCCCCGCCCTTGCGGCTGGCTATGGCGGATATGACTTCACGTCGCTGTTCAACACCGACTATGTGGTGCTGATCGGCTTCCTGCTGTTCTTGGCGTTGCTGTTCTACATGAACGTTCCTGCAACGCTGATGGGCATGCTCGACAGCCGCGCGGCAGGCATCCAATCCGAGCTTGATGAAGCGCGGAGCCTGCGGGAAGAAGCGCAAAAGCTCTTGGCCTCCTACCAGCGCAAACAGCGCGAAGTGGCTGAGCAATCCGAGCGTATCATTGCCCATGCACGGGAAGACGCGAAAGCGGCTGCCGAGCAGGCAAAGCTTGATCTGCAAATATCGATCGACCGCCGCCTGAAAGCTGCGGAAGAACAGATCGAAAGCGCCGAGCAGAAAGCTGTTAAAGATGTGCGTGACACTGCCGTGGATGTGGCCATTGCCGCAGCCTCCAAAGTGATCGCCGATCAGATGACTGCCAGCTCCGCAGGCAAAATGATCGACGCATCGATTGCCGAGGTTCAGACCCGCTTTCACTAAAGCCGGTTTCGCATGAAATACGAAAGGCCCTGACAGAAATGTCGGGGCCTTTTCGGTTTTATGGTTCGAAAACGGAAACCTACCCCTGTATCCCGAATTTTTCGGACCAAGTCGGCATGACATCCGAGGGTTTTGGCTGCGCATGATACACCCCGCGCGCAATGGCGCGCGCCAGACAAAGGGCGGCCGCATTGCCCAGTTGCAGCAACTCGGCCTCGGGTGAGGCGAGGGGCTGCGCGCCCGTTGCGGCGGAAAACACCAAATCCCCGTCCATCGGGGTATGGGACGGGTAGATCGCGCGCGCCATGCCGTCATGGGCGGCGGTGGCCATGCGGGTTGCTTGCGCTTGGGTTAGCGCGGCATCCGTGGCGACGATGGCAATTGTCGTATTGCGCTGATCCCCGCCTTTGACGGGAAAGGCGGCTTGCGGGTCAAAGGAGCGGCCCATGCCCTTCCCGCCAAACTCGGCTGCCATCTCAAAAGGCGCGGCCCAGAAATGCGGGCTGTCCCCCATGGTCACGCGGCCAAGTGCGTTCACGGCCACCAGCGCCCCCACCGTAAAGCCGCCGATCGTGACCGAGGCTGAGCCAAGCCCGCCTTTCAGATCGGCCGTCAAAGCACCCGTGCCCGCGCCATATGAGCCAAGGTCGAACTCCTGTGCTGCGGCTGACAGCGCGGCGGTACCCAAAGCTTTGTAGGGGTTTTGGCTCCACGCCTTGTTCCCGCCATTGATCAGGTCGAACAGGATTGCGCTTGGCACGATTGGGACACGCTGATCACCGACCGCAAATCCGCGCCCCTGCGCCCGCAACGCATCTGCAACGCCTGAGGCCGCATCAAGCCCAAAGGCCGAGCCACCAGAAAGTACAAGCGCATCCACCTCCTGCACTGTTTTATCGGGGGCCAGCAAATCGGTCTCACGCGTTCCGGGCGCACCACCCATCACATGGGCCGCGGCAACGAAAGGCTTGTCGCCGACCAGAACGGTTGCCCCTGTTTTGATGTCATCGTCCTGCGCATTGCCGACCAACAGGCCTGCCACATCGGTGATGGAATTGCGTGGTCCGGGTTTCATCATGATCTAGCCCTCCGGTATCGCGACAAGCCGCGTGACAACGCCTCGCCAAGCCCCCAGAGCGGTGAGCGTCTCGCTTCCGATAAGGGGGCAATTCAGGCCCTCATAAGCTGCAGGCAGGATCAGAATGATCGAATCCATAGCATCCGTTTGCGCCGTCAGCGTGTCGATGACCTCATCGCCGAAATGGGCGCGCAGGCGTTGCCTTGGGTCGGTGGCCCTGATCACCTCGACATGGTCGAGATCAAGATCAGGGGCGGCGTCCTGCAGGTAGGCAAAGGCGAGTGGCTGGCTTTGAAAACAGCCTGCGAAAACCTCGATCTCGGCAGGCAGGCTATGGCGGGTGAAGCCTATCAAATGCAGCGTCCTCCATCGACTTCCATGGCAACGCCTGTGACCATGCTGGCCTCATCCGAGCATAGGAAACAGGCGGCATTGCCCATATCCTGAGGTGTCGAGAAGCGCCCGAGCGGGATGGTCGAGATGAATTTCGCCCGCATCTCGGGCGTGTCTTCACCCATGAAGCTGGACAAAAGCGGCGTCTCGCCCGCCACAGGGCAGAGCGCGTTTACGCGGATGCCGTCTGGGGCCAATTCGACCGCCATGGCTTTGGTCGCGGTGATCATCCAGCCCTTGGAGGCATTATACCAATTGAGCCTTGGCCGCGGCGAAAGACCCGCCGTAGAGGCGATGTTCAGGATCGCACCCGTTTTTGCAGCTTTCATCAGGGGCACGATTTCGCGCGCGGTTAGATAAACCGATTTCGCATTCACGGCGAGGACGCGGTCGAACTCTTCTTCGCTGACATCTTCCAGTGGCGTTGGCAGATGGGTAATGCCTGCATTATTCACCAAGATATCGATCTGGCCCCATGCCGTCATCGCGGCTTGGGTCATGGCCGCCACGCTGCTGCCATTGGCAACATCCACAACTTGTGCGATCCCGCCCAGATCCTTGGCAGTTTCATGCGCCGCGTCTGCATTGATATCGGCAACCATGATGGTTGCGCCTTCCTCTGCAAACTTGCGCAGGATACCCGCGCCAAAGCCCGAACCGCCACCCGTCACAATCGCTGTTTTGCCTGCAAGTCTCATGCGCCCGCTCCCGCTGAAATTTCTGTATCCCGCCGTTTGGCGCGGGTCATCGGCCAAAAGGCCAGAAGCGCGCCAAGGCCACCGCCCAGATAACTGGCCTCATGCATCAGGCCAGCGCGCAGGAAATCCGCGCGATCAACAGGGTCGGGTATGGCGATGGCATTGTCCAGAAAACCCGTGCTTGTCGCGACAAGGCCAAGGATCAATCCGTTGAAGGCAGCGGCCATGCTCAGCAGGAATACCAGCCCGATCGCGCCAAGACCTGCCGCAAAATAGCTGCGCGCGGTTGGCACGCTCAGCAAACCGTAAAGGAAAGCGGGCAGGCCAACCATCACGCCCATCCACCAACTGGCCTGAACCCCGACAATCGCCGCGCCCAATCTTGGGGCGGTGTCATCGGCGATGCCGAACTGCGGGAATTTCAGGCTAAGGAAATAATCAGGCCCGACAGAATAGCTCAACTGGTTATGCGCCGCACCAAAGGCCGAGGCGGCCAATGCCGACAGCGCCAGAAGTAGGAAAAAGACAGGAAACTTACCCATGATGCGCCGCCACCGTTTTCAAACTTGTAAACCCATAGAGCGCCTCGAACCCTTTTTCGCGCCCATGGCCTGAATGCCCAACCCCGCCAAAGGGCAGCTCGACCCCGCCAGCCGCCCCGTAATTGTTCACGAAGACTTGGCCCGCGCGCAGCCGTTTGGCCAGCCGCATCTGCCGCCCGCCATCGGCGGACCAGATCGAGGCGACCAACCCGTAATCGGTTCCATTGGCGATGCGCACTGCCTCCTCGTCATCCTCAAATGGCAGAAGGGTTTGAACGGGGCCGAATATCTCCTCGCGGGCCAATCGGTCATCGGGGTGCACCCCTTTGAGAAGGGTGGGTGCCACATAATGCCCACCCTCAGAGGCGCTTTCGGAGATAACGCCTTGGGCCGCGATTTGCTCTGGTTTGGCGAGGGCGAGATAGCCTTGCACAATCTCCTTCTGCCGCGCCGAGATCAGCGGCCCGAGATCCAGATCATCCAGTGCAGGCCCCGCGCGCAAGGCGCTGTAGCGTTCGGCCATGGCTTGGGTCACTTCGTCAAAACGCGATTTATGGACAAGAATGCGCGAGGCCGCCGAACAGGTCTGCCCTGCATTCTGGATGCCCGAATTCACAAGGAAGGGTAGGGCGCGGTCCAGATCGGCATCTTCAAAGAACAGTTGCGGGGATTTGCCCCCCAATTCCAACGTAACAGGGATAAGGTTTTCTGAGGCCGCGCGCTGCACAAGCCGCCCCGTGGCCACCGAGCCCGTGAAAGACAGATGCTGCACGCCGCGATGCGCCGATAGGGCAGCGCCTGCCTCGGCCCCAAGGCCCGTGACCACATTCAAGGCACCCGCAGGAAGCCCTGCCTTCATGGCCAGATCCCCAAAGGCCAGCGCGGTGAGGCAGGCCTCTTCGGCGGGTTTGAGGACACAGGCATTCCCCGTGGCCAGCGCCGCCCCGACCGAGCGGCCAATGATCTGCATCGGGTAATTCCACGGCACGATATGGCCCGTGACGCCATGGGGTTCGCGCAGGGTATAGACGGTAAAACCCTGTTGAAAGGGAATCGTCTCGCCCATCAATTTATCCGCCGCGCCTGCATAGAATTCGCAATACCGCGCCAGTGCGGTCACATCGTTTTTCGCCTGTTGCAGCGGCTTGCCAACGTCATGGGCCTCCATCAAGGCCAACTCATCGGCATGTTCCAGTACCAATTTGCCAAGGCGTTCAAGGATGCGGCCCCGTTCAAAGGCAGGCATCTTCCCCCATTCCCCTTCAAGGCTGGCATGGGCGGCTGCAACGGCTGCGTCTATATCATCGGCGTTGCCACGGGCGATCTGCGCGATCTGCTTGCCAGTGGACGGGTCTTGCAGGGCCACGCTTTGCCCCGAGGCAGAGTGTTGCCATGTGCCATTGATCAACACCAAAGACGGATCGAACCAGAGTTTCATGCTATCCTCCCATAGCTGCAGACAGTTTTGGTGCAGCCTCCAGCAAGCTTTGAGTGTAGGCCGCGCGCGGCGATGTGAAAACTGTCTCGGTCGGGCCCTCTTCCACGATCTTGCCCTTTTGCATGATCAAGACACGGTCGGTCAGGCTACGCACGACGCTCAGATCATGGCTGATAAACAGATAGCTCAGCCCCAAGCGCGCCTGTAGATCGGCCAGAAGATCAAGGATGCGCGCGCGCACCGAGACATCCAGTGCCGAGACGGCCTCATCCAGCACAAGGATATGCGGCTCGGTGATCAAAGCGCGCGCGATGGCGATGCGCTGGCGTTGCCCGCCTGAAAATTCATGCGGATATTTCTCCATGTCATCGGGCGAAAGCTGCACGGCGCGCAAGGCCTCGGCCACGCGCTCTCGGGCTTGGGTGGGGGTTGGTTTTTCCTTGAGCAAATGGAAGGGCTCGGCCACCAGATGGTCCACCTTCCAGCGGGGGTTAAAGCTGCCATAGGGGTCTTGAAACACGACCGAGATACCTTGGCGCAGATGGGCGGGCATCACGGGGGTTATGCTTTCCCCAAAAATATGGATATCGCCGCCTTGCAGCGGATCAAGCCCCAGAATGGCGCGCGTCAAAGTGGATTTACCGCAACCCGATTCCCCAACCAGCCCAAGGCTCTCGCCCCTATGAAGCTCAAAACTCACCCCATCCACGGCGCGCAAAGCAGGCCCGCGTTTGAGCCCGATGCGAGGCCCCGCATAGGTTCGGACCGCATTCTGTACTGATAAGAGCGGCTCAGGTGCCAAGTGCTGCGCGCGTAGGGGTTGATGCTTGGAGGCTGCAAATAACGCGCGGGTATAGGGGTGGGATTGCTCGGCCAGAACCTTGGCCACAGGGCCTTGTTCGACGATTTCACCCTTTTGCATCACCGCAACATGATCAGCGGTTTCCGAGATCACCGCGAGATCATGGGTGATGAGCAGCAGGCTCATCCCGTCCTCATCAACCAACCCGCGCAAAAGGTCCAAAATCTCGGCCTGTGTTGTGACATCAAGTGCGGTGGTCGGCTCATCCGCGATTAATAGGCGCGGTCGCAGCGCAATGGCTGCCGCAATGCAGACCCGCTGGCGTTGCCCGCCAGATAGCTCATGCGGGTAGCGATCCGCTCCGATATGGGCCAGCCCCACGCGGTCCAGCTTGTCGCGCGCGATTTTGTGCGCCTCGGCCCTTGTGGCCGCGCCATGGATCAGAAGGGTTTCGGCCACTTGATCTCCGATGGTTTGGACAGGGTTGAGCGCAGTCATCGGCTCTTGGAAGATCATCGCGATGTCATTGCCGCGCAGCGCGCACATATCCGCTTCGGGCAAGGCCAGAAGGTCGGTCTCATCCAGAAGAGCTTGGCCTGTGATCTGGGAGCCGTCAGGCGCAAGCTGCATGAGCGCAAGCGCCGTCATGGATTTGCCCGAGCCGCTTTCGCCCACTAGCCCAAACACCACGCCCTGCGCGATCTCCAGCGAGACTTCTCGCAGGATGGGCGTACCATGGATGGCCAGGGACAGCGCGCACAGATCCATCATTGCCGCGCCCTCCGCAGCCTTGGATCAAGCGCATCGCGAAGCCCGTCCCCCATCAGGTTCAAGCCAAGAACCATCAAGATGATCGTCACACCAGGCAGGATTGCTAGCATTGGATGGGTGTAAATCATCGTCTGTGCCTCGGCCAACATGCGGCCCCAAGACGGTGTTGGCGGCTGCGCGCCAAGCCCGACATAGGAGAGCGCCGCCTCGGCGAGAATGCCAAGTGAGAATTGGATGGTCGCCTGTACGATCAGCAGATTGCCCAGATTGGGCAGGATATGTTCGGCACTGATCCGCGCCTTACCCTTGCCCGCCACACGCGCGGCCAGAATGTAATCCAGCGTCCAGAGGCTGAGCGCCCCACCTCGGGCCACGCGAGCAAAAACGGGGATGTTGAAAATACCGATCGCAATGATCGCATTGATCGCCGAGGGGCCGAACACGGCTGTGATCAGGATCGCGATGACCAGCGAAGGGAAGGCAAAGATCAGATCATTGCCGCGCATGATCACCTCATCCAGCAGACTGCCGCGATTGGCGGCAGCAGTCAGCCCCAAGGGCACGCCGATCACAATGCCAATGCCAACCGCCACAAGCGCGACCGCAATCGATGTGCGCGCGCCCACCATCAGCATCGAAAGCAGGTCCCGCCCGAATTGATCGG
Source organism: Rhodophyticola sp. SM2404 (assembly GCF_053570515.1). NCBI lineage: Bacteria > Pseudomonadati > Pseudomonadota > Alphaproteobacteria > Rhodobacterales > Roseobacteraceae > Rhodophyticola > Rhodophyticola sp. SM2404. The sequence goes on along the minus strand of NZ_JBSEDL010000002.1, from coordinate 307,220 downwards.
TGCCAAGCCAGTGTTCCGCGCTGGCGGCTTGCAGACGGTCGGCAATGGACAGGCTGGTTACGTCATAGGGCACCCAGATCAGGCTCAGCGCGGCGACAAGCACGAAGAACAGCGACAGGGCAGCGCCCCAGATTAGGGAAATGGGAAAATGTTTCATCGGCGGCGCAGCCTCGGATCGGCAATGGCATAGGCGATATCAACAAGGAAGGTCACAAGGATCACCGCGAAGACCAAAAGCATGGTCACGCTTTCCACCACGATCAGATCGCGTTGCGTGATGCCTTGGAAAATCAGCCGTCCCAGCCCCGGAAGGAAAAAGACGTTCTCGATGATGATGGCCCCTGCCAGCAGGAAGGAAAATTGCAGCCCGATGATTGTGAGAACAGGGATCAGGGCATTGCGCAATGCATAGCGCAGAACGGCTTGGCGGCGCGACAGGCCCTTGGCGCGGGCAGTGCGGATATAGTCTTGCGACAAGGTCTCGATCAGGGCCGAGCGCATCACGCGGGCAAGGATGGCGGCTTGCGGCAGGGCCAGTGCGATCGAGGGCAAAACCAAAGCCTTGAGCGCTGCGGCAGGGTTGGACCACCCCGGAAACCCGCCTGCCGAGAACCATTGCAGTTTCACTGCAAAAACCAGCACCAATAACATCGCAAACCAGAAATTCGGCACCGCAATGCCAAGCTGTGTGCCGCCGATAATGCCGTAATCGGCGGCGCGCCCGCGATTGGCGGCGGCGATCAGGCCGATGGGAAACGCGATTGCCGTGGAGAGCAGCAGCGCAAAACCCGCCAGCGGCAGCGAGACCCAGAGACGATCAAGGATCAACTCGGATACTGGCACGCGGTAGGTATAGGATATCCCGAAATCGCCCCGAAGCATGCCGCCTGTCCAAGACAGGTAGCGCTGCAGGGCTGTTCCATCGAGGCCAAGATCTGCGCGCAGATTGGCAACGGCTTCTTCGGTGGCGTTCAGCCCCAGCATGAAGCTGGCAGTATCGCCTGGGATCACCTCGATCAGGAAGAAAATCACAAGGCTCGCCACCACAAGGGAGAGCGACAGGGACAGGGCGCGTTTGAAAATATATCGCAGCATGGATGTGACGTTAGACAGGAGCCCGCGATTGGACCAGAGGGGACTTGCGCGGATCACGAAATCAGGCAAGAAAGACGATGTGGGTTCGGGTGATGGCGTCACCTTGAAAAGAACCCTATCGCCCTGAACGCCGGGGTCTTCTGTCAAAGGAGGGTCGGCGATGATGCGACCTGAATTTTTTCACTTCCATAATGGCGACAAAGCAGCACTTCCGTTCTCGCAGGCCGAATATGAAACGCGGCTGATGGGATTGCGCGCGATCATGGATGGCCATGGTCTTGAGGCGGTTGTTCTGACCTCGATGCATAATGTGGCCTATTATTCTGGCTTTCTATATTGCAGCTTCGGCCGCCCCTATGGCTTGGTTGTCACGGCCTCTCAGGCGGTGGTGATCTCGGCGGGGATTGATGCGGGCCAGCCATGGCGGCGCTGTGCCTGCGAGGCGATCACCTATACCGATTGGCAAGGTGATAATTTCTGGCGGGCGGTGGCGCATGTCTCAGGTGAGGGGCGGGTGCTTGGCATCGAAGGCGATCACCTGACTTTGGCGCAACAGCACAAGCTGGAGGCGTTTCTCAGCCCCAAAGCCTCGGTCGATATTGCGGGGCTTACGATGCGCCAAAGGATGGTCAAATCCGAGGCTGAGCGTGATCTGATCCGCGCAGGTGCTGCTGTGGCAGATATCGGCGGCTATGCCATTCGTGATGCGATCCGTGAGGGTGTGCGCGAGATTGACGTGGCCATGGCAGGACGGGACGCGATGGAGTTGGAAATCGCAAAACGCTTTCCCGATGCGGAATATCGCGACACTTGGGTGTGGTTCCAATCGGGGCTGAACACGGATGGCGCGCATAACCCTGTGACGTCGCGGATTTTGCGGCATGGCGATATTCTGAGCCTCAATACCTTTCCGATGATCTCGGGCTATTACACCGCGCTGGAGCGCACCTTGTTTGTGGGGGAGGTCGACGCGGCGAGCTTGAAGTTTTGGGAGGCCAATATTGAGGCGCATGAATTGGGCATGAGCCTGATGAAACCCGAGGTGAGTTGCGCCGAGATCACCCATGCCATCAACGCGTTTTTCGAGGAACGCGGGATGTTACAATATCGCAGCTTTGGCTATGGGCATTCCTTCGGGGTGTTGAGCCATTACTATGGGCGCGAGGCAGGGTTAGAGCTGCGTGAAGATATCGACACCGTGCTGGAAGAGGGCATGGTTATCTCGATGGAGCCGATGCTGACCATCCCTGAGGGGCAGGCTGGTGCGGGTGGATATCGGGAACATGATATCTTGATCATCACGCAGGACGGGGCCGAGAATATCACGGGCTTCCCCTATGGGCCTGAGCATAACGTTATTGCGTGAATAGGTGAGAGTGGCGGGCCGCTTCGCGCGGCCCGCGATGGGGGCTCTGCCCCCAGACCCCCAAAGTATTTACCAAGCAAAGATGGGGGTGGTGGGAATGGGACGATATTGGTCGGGTTTGGACTTGGGGCTAGCGGAAGGGCTGCGCTAGGCTGGGGCCAATAGGGAGGGCTTTGATGTCTGATGATCCATTGATGCAGCCGTTTCACCTGAAACATCTGACGTTCAAGAACCGTTTGATGTCGACGGCGCATGAGCCGTCTTATTCGGAAGCAGGTCTGCCGGGGGAGAGATACAGGCTCTACCATGCGGAAAAGGCCAAGGGCGGGCTTGCCCTTACCATGACGGCGGGCTCGGCGATTGTATCGGCTGATAGCCCCGAGGCTTTTGGCAATCTACATGCCTATCGCGACGAGATTGTCCAGCCTTTGCGCGATTTGGTTGAAAGCTGTCACGAGCATGATTGCAAAGTGATGATCCAGTTGACCCATTTGGGGTGGCGGACGAATTGGAATAAGGGCGATTGGTTGCCTGTGGTGGCCCCATCTGCATTGCGCGAGCCAGCGCATCGGGCTTTTCCCAAGGAGATGGAGGCTTGGGATATAGAGCGCATCATTTCCGATTACGCCTCGGCCGCGCAGCGTATGCAGGAGGCGGGGCTGGATGGGATCGAATTGGAAGCCTATGGGCATTTGGTGGACGCCTTTTGGTCACCGCACCAGAACCGGCGTGAGGATGAATGGGGCGGGTCGCTTGAGAACCGCATGGGGTTTGCATGGGCCGTGATCGATGCGATCCGCGCGGCTTGTGGCCCTGATTTCATCATGGGTTTGCGGATGGCGGCCGATGAAGAATTTGACAAGGGCATAACCCGCGAGATGGGTGTGGAGATCGCGCGGCGCTTTGCGGCCTCGGGCAAGGTTGATTTTCTGAACCTGATCCGCGGCCGGATTGCCAGCGATGCGCTTTTGACCCGCGTGATCCCCATTCAGGGCCAGGCCTCGGCACCTCATATCGATTTTGCGGGCGAGGTCCGTGAGGCCGTGAATTTCCCAGTATTCCATGCCGCCAAAATCGCCGATGTCGCCACTGCGCGCCATGCAGTGGCCAGCGGAAAGCTGGATATGGTCGGGATGACGCGCGCCCATATTGCCGAGCCTCATATCGCGCGCAAGATCGCCTTGGGGCAGGAGGACCGTATCCGTCCCTGTGTCGGCGCGACCTATTGTTTGGACCGGATTTACGAGGGCGGCGAGGCGCTGTGTATCCATAATGCGGCCACGGGGCGGGAAGCGCATATCCCGCATGATATTCCGAAATCCGACATGCCGAAAAAGGTTGTTGTGGTCGGGGCTGGGCCTGCGGGCTTGGAAGCCGCAAGGGTTGCGGCCGAGCGTGGGCATGAGGTGGAGGTGTTGGAGGCCTCGGATCGGGCGGGCGGGCAGGTGAACCTGCTGGTCGCTAATCCGCGCCGCCGTGATCTGGTGGGGATTGTTGATTGGCGCTTGGCCGAGCTGGAGCGGATGGGCGCAAAGATCACCTATAATCTCTATGCAGAGGCCGAAGATGTTAAGGCCCTGAGCCCTGATATCGTGGTGATCGCAACCGGTGGTTTGCCACAAGCGCCACAGATGGAGGGGGATGATCTGACCGTTTCGTCTTGGGATATCCTTTCAGGGGCGGTCAAGCCCGGGGCCGAGGTTCTGCTTTATGACGACAATGGGGGCCATCAGGGGATGAGTGCCGCCGAGGTCATCGCGCGGGCAGGCGCTAAGCTGGAACTGATCAGCCCCGAGAGATTCTTCGCCCCCGAGATCGGTGGGATGAACCATGTGCCCTATATGCGCGCGTTTCATGAAACGGGCACAAAGGTCACGATCAATACGCGGGTCGTCTCGGTCACGCGCGAGGGAAACCGCCTGAAAGCCACTCTGGGGTCGGATTTCGCGGAAGATTGGCATGAGGAGCGGATTGTTGACCAGATCGTGGTGGAGCATGGCACATCGGCTTTGGATGAGCTGTATCACGCCCTCAAAACCGAGGCGGTGAATGGCGGCGAAGTGGATTATTCCACGCTGACTTCGGGAAAGGGGGAGTTGTTTCCGCATAGAAACCCGAATGGCACATTTACGCTCTACCGGATTGGCGATGCGGTGGCTTCGCGCAACATTCATGCAGGAATCTATGACGCCTTGCGCATCGGGATGTGGCACTGAGTGGAATTCGCAGGTAACACTCGGCCCAGAACAACGGGAAACGGGGATCTGATGGGCGCGCGCAAAGGTATCATTCTGGCAGGTGGTTCGGGTACACGTCTTTATCCGATAACAATTGGGCTATCGAAGCAGCTTTTGCCGATCTATGACAAGCCGATGATCTATTATCCGCTTTCGGTTTTGATGCTGGCGGGTATCCGCGATATTGCGATCATCACAACGCCCGAGGATCAGGCGCAATTTATCCGCACACTGGGCGATGGTAGCCAATGGGGCCTGAGCTTGACCTTCATCGAGCAGCCCTCGCCCGATGGTCTGGCGCAGGCCTATCTGCTGGCCGAGGATTTTCTGGCAGGCGGGCCTTCTGCGATGATCCTTGGGGATAACCTGTTTTTCGGGCATGGATTGCCAGAGCTGATGGCCGAGGCCGATCAGCAAGCCACGGGGGGCACCGTGTTTGGCTATCATGTAGCTGATCCGCGCCGCTACGGGGTTGTTGGCTTTGATGCCGATGGCCGTGCCGAAACGATCATTGAAAAGCCGCAAGACCCCCCTTCGAATTATGCCGTGACTGGGCTTTATTTTCTGGATGGAACAGCGTCTGAACGGGCGGCCGCAGTGACGCCATCGGCGCGTGGCGAGTTGGAGATCACCTCGCTTCTGGAAAGCTATCTCGCGGATGGGGAATTGACCGTAAGCCGTATGGGGCGCGGCTATGCATGGCTTGATACTGGAACCCATGCCAGCCTTTTGGAAGCGGCGGAATTTGTGCAGGTCCTGCAGACACGCCAAGGTTTGCAAACGGGCAGCCCCGATGAGATCGCCTTTGCCCAAGGTTGGATCACGGCAGCCGAGCTTGAAAGCCGCGCAGCACTTTTTGGCAAGAATGCCTATGGGGAATATTTGCTCTCCCTGATCTGAAGGCCTTGACCTTCCCGTCACTGGAACCCTTATCTGGAGTGGGAACTCATAAAAGGCCCGCTTCGAATGGCGAAAGACATACCCTTGATTGAAACGCGGCTTGAGGTTGCGAATATGACCTGCGGCGGCTGTGCCTCGCGGGCCGAGAAGGCCTTGCTAACCGTTCCAGGGGTGGTTGAGGCGCATGTCAATCTTGCGACCAAACAGGCCGATATCTGGACAGAAGGTGCGCTGGATCGGCAAGCCTTGGCCAGTATATCGGAAAAATCGGGCTATCCCGCGACGCCGCTTGATCTTGAGATGCCCAAACAGGATGGGGCGGATGAGGTTGCGCTGCTCAAGCGTAATTTTCTGATCGCCTTGGTGCTGACCTTGCCAGTTTTCATTCTGGAAATGGGGGGGCATGTTTTTCCCGCCTTTCATCATTGGGTGATGGCCAATATCGGCAGTTTCCCCGCGCGGCTTATTCAGTTTGTCTTGACCACCGCTGTTCTGGCAGGCCCCGGCCGCGTGTTTTTTCGCCATGGATTGCCCGCGCTCAAACGCGGCGCGCCCGAGATGAATTCGCTGGTCGTTCTGGGGACAACGGCGGCTTGGGCCTTCTCGAGCGTGGTGACCTTTGCGCCTGCGATCATTCCTGAGAATAGCCGCTTTGTGTATTTCGAAGCGGCTGCTGTGATTGTGACGCTGATCTTGTTGGGGCGCTATCTTGAGGCGCGTGCGCGCGGGCAGGCGGGGGCGGCTATTTCCAAGCTGATGGGCCTGCGCCCCGATACCGCGACGCGGCTTGAAGATGGCGCTGAGCGTGAGGTGAAGGTCTTTCAATTGCGGGTCGGGGACCTTCTCCGCCTTCGCCCCGGTGAACGGGTGGCGGTTGATGGTGAGGTGATTGAGGGCGGGAGCTATATCGATGAGAGCATGATCACAGGTGAGCCCATGCCTGTCGCCAAGGAAGCGGGCGCTGTGGTCACAGGCGGCACCGTCAATGGAACGGGGGCCTTGGTTTACCGTGCAACGGCGGTGGGGGCGGGAACCGTCCTCGCCAAGATTGTGAAGATGGTTGAGAACGCGCAAGCCACGCGGCTTCCGATCCAGAGCTTGATCAACAAGGTTACTGCGATCTTTGTGCCTGTTGTGATGACGATTGCTGTGGCCGCGGCCTTTGGGTGGTGGGCCTTTGGGCCTGATCTGGCCAGTGCCTTAGTGATTGGTGTGTCCGTGCTGATCATCGCCTGCCCCTGTGCGATGGGGTTGGCAACGCCTGTCTCGATCATGGCGGGCACGGGGCGCGCGGCCGAGCTTGGTGTCTTGTTCCGCAAGGGGGATGCCTTGCAAGCCCTACGAGACGTGGATTTGGTGGTTTTTGACAAAACGGGCACGCTGACCGAAGGCCGCCCGCAGGTCACGCGGATTGAGGCCGAGGATGAAACAGCGCTTTTAACATTGGCGGCTAGTATCGAGGCGCAATCCGAGCATCCTTTGGGCCGCGCCATTCTGGTCGAGGCGCAGCAGCGCGACCTCGTGCTAGAACAGGTCGATGCGTTCGAAAGTGTCACGGGCCAAGGAGCCAAAGGCATCATCAAGGGCGCGACTGTAACTGTTGGCTCTGCCGTGATGCTGCGCGCACAGGGTTTTGATATTGAGGATGGTTCGGGGGCCGAGACGCTGATCTATGTGGCCAAGGACGATATGCTTCTTGGGTCTATCGCGCTGGCGGATACCATTAAGCATGACGCAGCACAGGCGGTTGCGATGCTGACCGCCATGGGCAAGCGCGTTGCGATGCTCTCAGGGGATGCGGCGGGGCCTGTTCAGGCGGTGGCGAAGGAATTGGGGATCGCGACCTTCGAGGCGCGGATGCGGCCTGAGGACAAGCTGGCCCGCGTGACTGCATGGCGCGCCGAGGGGCTGCGGGTGGCGTTTGTCGGAGACGGGATCAATGATGCCCCTGTTCTGGCGGCGGCTGATGTTGGTGTGGCGCTTGGCTCAGGCACGGATGTTGCGATGGAGGCGGCAGATGTAGTGCTTGTCTCGGGCGCGCCTTCGGCGGTGGCCAATGCAATTGATATCTCACGCGCGACCATGGCCAATATTGCGCAAAACCTGTTCTGGGCCTTTGGCTATAATGTCGCGCTGATCCCCGTTGCGGCTGGCGCTTTGGCGCTGTTTGGCGGACCACTGCTCAGCCCGATGCTGGCGGCGGGTGCGATGGCGGCAAGCTCGGTCCTTGTGGTGATGAATGCGCTGCGCCTTCGGCATGTGGGGCTGGGGGCATGAATATCTCGGATGCTTCAAACCTGACGGGATTGCCGTCAAAAACCATCCGCTATTACGAGGATATCGGTCTGATCACGCCGTTGCGCTCGGAGAACGGGTATCGCAGTTTCGAGCAGAGCCATATTCACAAGCTCGCCTTTCTGGGACGGGCGCGGCGTTTGGGATTCTCCATTGAGGAATGCAGAGCGCTCTTGGCGCTGTACGAGGACCGCGCGCGGGCCAGTTCAGATGTGAAGGCAATCGCGCTTCACCATCTGAGCGAGATTGATGCCAAAATGCATGAACTCGCCGCGATGCGCGAGACGCTGTCTGATCTTGTCCATCAATGCGCGGGTGATGACAGGCCCGATTGCCCGATCCTTAGGGATTTGGCGGAAGGCTCAGCTTAGGATTAGCGCCTAACGCTTTAGCGGATACGCAGGCCCGTTTCGGCATCGAAAAACAGGGCTTGATCGCCTTTGATGGTGAGGCCCGTCATGCTTCCAGGCCTCGGGGCGTGCTGGTCATGGGCCTCAACGATCAGTTTTGCACCATCAGGGGCGACCAGATAATGATAGCTGACCCCGCCCAATTGCTCCGATAGCTCGACACGGTGTGTCTCGCCTTCCGTCAGGCTCATATGATGCGGGCGCAGACCGATCTTGATCTGCCGATCACCAACCAATGATTTCGGCGCGGGGATCTCAAGGCCCGTGAAGGCGGGCACTGCGATTACGCCATCTTTGGCATTTGCATCGAAGAAATTCATCGCGGGGCTGCCGATAAAGCCTGCAACGAATTGATTATCTGGGTCGTTATACAGCTCCAAGGGGCGGCCTGCCTGTTCGACGCGGCCGCTGCGCAGAACCACAATCTTATCGGCCAAGGTCATCGCTTCGACCTGATCATGGGTGACATAGATCATCGTGGCACCGATCTCTTGATGTAGGCGGGCGATTTCCACCCGCATTTCCACCCGCAATTCGGCGTCGAGATTGGACAACGGCTCGTCGAACAAAAATACCTCGGGGCCGCGCACAATGGCCCGCCCGATCGCCACGCGTTGGCGCTGTCCGCCTGACAGGGCTTTGGGTTTTCTGGAGAGATAAGGCTCCAGCTTGAGGACGCGCGCGGCCTCATCGACCTTGGCTTTGACATCGGCCTTGGGGTGGCCGTTCATCTTCAGGCCAAAGCCCATATTCTCGGCGACGGTCATATGCGGATAAAGCGCATAGGTCTGGAATACCATGGCCACGCCACGCTCAGAGGGGTCAAGATGGGTGACATCGCGCGCGCCGATATTGATCTTGCCCTCGGTGGTTTCCTCAAGCCCTGCCACCATGCGCAACAAGGTGGATTTGCCGCAGCCCGAGGGGCCAACGAAGACACAAAATTCGCCATCCTCGATCTCCAGATCGATGCCATGGATCACCTGCGTGGCCCCGTATTTCTTGATGACATTGTTCAGCGTCACGCCAGACATGGCGGCACTCCTTTAATGAAAATTATCCAGTGGCACTGTCAGGGAATTGCCAGCTTTGGGTTTCCGTTGCGATGGCATCAGCGGTGCTTCGGATTTGTGGGACTTGTTTGTCGAGCGCGTCCAGTGATGTGCGTTCAGTAGAAGACGTCACCGAGAGCGCTCCCAAGACACGGTTTGATCGGGTCAGGATGGGCACGGCCACGCAAATAATTCCAGGCTCGTGCTCTTCTCGGTCATAGGCATAGCCGCGCGCGCGGATGGCTGTCAGCTCGGCGCGCAGGTCAGCTTCAGTCGCGAGGGTATGTGGCGTAAAGCGGTGAAAGCTCTGCTGCGCGATAACGTGCTCCAGCGTGTCCTCGGGCAGATAGGCCATCATGGCTTTGCCGACGCCCGTGCAATAGGCAGGCCCCACCTTGCCCGCCTGACTATACATCGGGATTGGGTCACGCGCGTTGCGTTTATCGACATAAAGGACCTGCGCATTATCAAGCTGCGCCAAATGCACGGTCGCACCAAGTTCGGCCGATAGCGCATCGATATGGGGCCGCGCGATTGGCGCAAGAGACGCGGATTGCCATGCGGAATGGGCAAGACGCACCAGCCGAATTCCGGGGCTATAGGTCTGCCTTTCGGGGTCATACCCCAGCATCCCCTGATTGGTGAGCGTCTGCAAAAAGCGATAGAGCGTGGCTTTTGGAAACGGGCTTTGATCGAGCAATTCGCCAAATCTCACGGGGCGGCCAAAGCCCGCAACATGATCGAGCACAGCCAGAGCCTTACCGACTGTTCCATCGCCTGATTTCTCCAAGCCGCTATTGGCGTTCATTGCGACCCTGCCTCCCTTGTTGCTGCCATTCCCGCATAAAGCGCTGCCAGAATGTGTTGACAAGGGTAACCCGAGTCGCGTTATGTTTTCAATATAAGAAACTAAGTTTCACATACTGGAACCAAAGGGAGGATACTATGGTTTCCATTTTCAAAACTGGTGCGGCTGCACTGGCTGCCGCGACGATGTTGTCTGGCATGGCTTTGGCAGATTCGCATTCGGCGCCTCTATCCGGCACACTCCGGATCACATCGGATATGTCGAACCCCGCACCGCGGGCCATCATGGAAGGTTTGGCGGCTGACTTTGACGCCATGCATCCCGACCTGACTGTTGAATTGACCGTTGTCGACCGCGAAGCTTGGAAGACGCAGATCCGTAACTCGCTCTCTGCGAATGCGCCTGATGTTGTGAACTGGTATGCGGCGAACCGCATGGGCCCCTTTGTTGATGCGGGCCTGTTCATGGATATCACCGATTGGTGGGATGCGGGCGATTTTGAAGGGCTCGATTCGGTTCGTGGCGCGATGACCATGGATGACCGTCAATGGGGCGTACCGTACACCTACTACCAATGGGGTGTGTATTACCGTGAAGATATCTTCAACGAATTAGGCCTCAGCGAGCCTGCAACCTTCGAAGAAGAAATCGCCAATTGCCAAGTGATCGTGGATTCGGGTCGTGCCTGCTACACAATCGGCACCAAATTCCTTTGGACGGCCGGTGGCTGGTTCGACTATCTCAACATGCGCACCAATGGTTTTGACTTCCATATGCAGCTTGCCTTGGGCGAGATTGCATGGACCGATGACCGCGTGCGCGAGACCTTCGCAAACTGGCGTCGCCTGATCGATATGGGTGCCTTCATCGAAGATCACCAGACCTATAGCTGGCAGGAAGCGCTGCCCTTCTTCGTCAATGGGGAAGCGACCGCCTATCTGATGGGCAATTTTGTGGTGCCGCATCTGCGCGAAGCAGGTCTGACGGATGAGCAGATCGACTTCTACCAGTTCCCTGCCATCGTTGACGGAATGGCCATGGGTGAAGACGCGCCGACCGATACATTCCACGTGCCCGCAGGCGCCCAGAATGTCGAGGCAGCCCGTGCCTTCCTGCAATATGTGACCTCGCCTGATGTGCAAACGGCGATCAACGGGCCAGATGGCTTGGGCCAGTTGCCGATCAACGCCAATGCAAGCGTTGCCGATGACGAGTTCACCCTTCAGGGCTTTGAGATGCTGTCGCAAAATGCCACTGGTGGTATCGCGCAGTTCTTCGACCGTGATTTCCCTGCCGAGATGGCATCCATGGGAATGGAAGGTTTGCAGGAATTCATGGTATTCCCCGATAACCTTGAGGATATCCTGACCCGTCTGGAAGCCGCACGTGAGCGGATCTACCAGTAAAGTCATCTAATCTATTGCGCATCCCGCCCTGCGGCGGGGTGCGCGCCTCTTACAGGAAACAGGGCCGATGATCGCCTCTCCCCCTACTGCAACATGGCTCCAGCGCAACCGCATGACGGTAACGCCATTTCTGTTCTTGTTGCCGGGTGTCCTGTTTTTTTCGGTCTATGTGATCATCCCGATTTTCCAGAGCTTCAATATCTCGCTCTATCGCTGGGATGGATTGGGTGAGGCCACCTATATCGGCCTTGAGAATTACCGCGAATTAGCGACCGACCGTCAATTTGAAACCTCGATCTGGAACAATCTGAGATGGCTGGCGCTCTATCTGCTGGCGATCCCTGCGGGCCTGTTTATCGCGTTGTTCCTGAACCAGACGGTCATGGGCATACGCCTTTATAAATCACTCTTCTTTTTTCCCTTTGTGCTCAGCCAAGTTGTCGTGGGCCTTGTGTTTTCATGGTTCTACCTGCCGCGAGAAGGGTTGCTGAACGCGATCTTGGTCTTTTTCGGGTTTGACACGATCAATGTTCTGGGAGACCCCGCGCTGGCCACGTATGGCATCATTGCTGCAGGGCTCTGGCCGCAAACGGCTTATTGCATGATCCTTTATCTTACGGGGTTGAACGCCGTTGATCCCGAACAGATCGAGGCGGGACGGCTGGATGGGGCCAAGGGCTGGAAGATGCTGTGGCATGTGGTTTTGCCACAGCTTAAACCCGCCACCTTCATTGCCTTTGTCGTGACCATCATCGGGGCGTTGCGCAGCTTTGATCTGATCTCGATCATGACCAATGGCGGGCCTTTCGGCTCGACCCGCGTGTTGAGCTTTTACATGTTCGAAAAGGCGCTGTCGGAGTTCGGTTTCCGCATGGGATATGGTTCTGCGATTGCGGTGGTGTTGTTCATGATCATGCTGGTCTTCATCGCCTATTTCTTGTGGCAGATGTGGCGCGATGACCGCGACGCGCGGCATTAGGGGGAAGAGACCAGATGTTCCCGACCCCGATTCAGAAACGCGCCCGTTCCACGCAGCTTGCCTATCAGGCATTCCTGCCCTTGGCCTTGATCATGTGGCTCCTACCGCTGATCGCGGTGATGCTGTTTTCCGTCCGCCCGTTGAGCGATTTCACCCAAGGCAATTACTGGGGCATGCCATCGAGTTTCGAGTTCTTTGCCAATTATGGCCGCGTGTTTTTCGAGTCTGATATGCCGCGCTATTTGCTCAATTCGGTGATGATCACGGTGCCAACGGTTCTCGGCGCGGTGGCGCTGTCTTGCATGACGGGCTTTGCGCTTGGTGTGTATCGCTTTCGGGGCAATCTGCTGATCTTCTTCATGTTCATCGCGGGCAATTTCGTGCCCTTCCAGATCCTGATGGTGCCTGTCCGCGATTTGACGGTTTCAACGGGGCTTTATGACACCAAGACGGGGTTGATCCTTTTCCATATTGCGTTCCAGACGGGGTTTTGCACCCTGTTCATGCGCAATTTCATCCGCGCGCTGCCCTATGAATTGATCGAGGCGGCCCGCGTTGAAGGCGTACGGGAATGGCAGATATTCTGGTTCATCGTCCTGCCCTTGATGCGGCCTGCAATTGCTGCCCTCAGCGTTTTGGTTTTCACCTTCATCTGGAATGATTATTTCTGGGCCATCGTGCTGACCCAAGGCCCCAATGCACAACCCGTGACGGCGGGGATTACATCCTTCAACAGCCAGTTCGTCGCGCAGTATCATTTGATGAGCGCTGGCAGCATTGTTGCCGCCATCCCGCCTGTGGCGATGTTCTTTCTTATGCAAAAACACTTCATCGCGGGGCTGACCCTCGGCGCAGTCAAGTAAAGCCGCCACGGAGGGGCGCAACGCAATGGTTAAACTTGCCTTCATCGGAGCAGGCTCCACGATTTTCATGAAGAATATCGTGGGTGACATGCTTCATTTTCCGGCCTTGGCGGATGCCCATATTGCCTTGATGGATATTGACGCCACCCGTTTGGCCGAAAGCGAAATGGTGGCGCGCAAGATGATCGCAACCATGGGAACGGATGCGCGCGTCGAGGCCACGACCGACCGCGCCCGCGCGCTGGATGGGGCCGATTTCGTAGTCACGGCGTTTCAGACAGGCGGCTACGGCCCTTCAACCGTGATCGATTTTGATATTCCTGCCAAATACGGGCTGAGACAAACCATTGCTGATACGCTTGGCGTGGGCGGCATCATGCGTGGCTTGCGCACTGTGCCGCATCTGTGGGAGGTGGCCGAGGATATGATGCGGCTGTGTCCGGATGCCTTGTTGATGCAATATGTGAACCCGATGGCAATCAACACTTGGGCATTGGCCGAGCGTTTTCCGCGTCTCAAACAGGCGGGTCTATGTCATTCGGTGCAAAACACCGTCGAGGAAATCGCCCATGATCTCGACCTGCCCAAACATGAGATCAAGCATCGCGTCGCGGGCGTGAACCATGTGGCCTTCTTTCTGGAGTTGAGCCATCAGGGCAAATCGCTCTATCCCGCGCTGCAGGAGGGCTACCAAACAGGACGCTTGCCCAAGCCGCCGCTTTTGATGCCGCGTTGTGGCAATAAGGTGCGCTATGAGGTGCTGGAGCATTTCGGCTATTTCTGTACCGAAAGCTCCGAGCATCTGGCCGAATATGTGCCTTGGTTCATCAAGGAAGGCCGTGAGGATTTGATCGAGGATTTCGCGATCCCGCTGGATGAATACCCCAAGCGCTGCGTTGAGCAGGCCGCAGGATGGGCGGCACAGGCCAAGGCCTTGCAAACTGCGGCTGGAATCGAGGTTGCGAAAAGCCATGAATTTGCGGCTGAAATGATGAATGCCGTTGTCACCAACGCCCCTGTGACGGTCTATGCGAACCTTCCAAATCGCGGACAAATCCCGCAATTGCCCTTGGGTGCGGCGGTTGAGACGCCAACGCTGGTTGATCGCAATGGCTGCCAACCAACGGTGGTTTCCGATATCCCGCCTCAACTGGTGGGGATCATGCGCAGCCAGATCAATGTTCAGGAATTGGTGGTGCGGGCCCTGCTGGACGAAGACCCGTCCCATATCTATCACGCTGCCTATATGGACCCGCATACCGCAGCCGAGCTTGATTTGCGCCAAATCCGATCCTTGATTGATGATCTGATTGCCGCGCATGGCGATATGCTGCCGACTTGGTGCCGCAACAGGAGAGCCGCATGAGCACGACCGCCACCTTCCCCGATCTTGCGGGGCAATCTGTATTCATCACGGGTGGAGGCTCGGGCATCGGCGCAGCCCTGACCGAGGGGTTCTTGCACCAAGGGGCGAAAGTGGCCTTTGTCCAGCGCTCGGATGCATCGGATTTTGTTGAGCAGATGGAGGCAAAGACGGGCCAACGCCCACTTTTCCTGCCCTGCGATATCACTGATATTGAGGCCCTGCGCGCGGCCTTTGCCGAGGCTGCAACGGCCCATGGCCCGATCACGGTTTTGGTCAATAACGCGGCCAATGATCAAAGGCATAAGGCCGAAGAGGTCACCGAAGAATTCTGGGACTGGTCGCAAGCGATCAATCTCAAAGCGTATTTCTTTGCCTGTCAGGCGGTGATTGACGGAATGAAGGGCGCGGGCGGTGGCGCGATCATCAATTTCTCGTCGATTTCCTATATGATGGGGCAGGCAGGCTATACCTCATATATGACGGCGAATGGCGGGATCACGGCCATGACACGTGGTCTGGCGCGTGAGTTCGGGCCTGACAATATCCGCGTGAATGCCCTGATGCCCGGATGGGTGCTGACGGATAAACAGCTGGAGATGTGGGCCAATCCCGATGATCTGGATGCGCATATGGCCAAGATGAGCTTGAAGGAACATCTCAAGCCCGAAGACATCATCGCGCCCACTTTGTTCCTCGCCTCAAAGGCCAGCCGTATGATGACGGGTCAGGCCTTGGTGGTCGATGGCGGGGTGGTG
This sequence comes from Rhodophyticola sp. SM2404, assembly GCF_053570515.1. Classification (NCBI taxonomy): domain Bacteria; kingdom Pseudomonadati; phylum Pseudomonadota; class Alphaproteobacteria; order Rhodobacterales; family Roseobacteraceae; genus Rhodophyticola; species Rhodophyticola sp. SM2404. The sequence goes on along the minus strand of NZ_JBSEDL010000002.1, from coordinate 291,688 downwards.
ACCACAGGATGAGGGATGCGATGAATTATGCGGATTGGATCGCTGTGGATTGGGGCACCTCGCATCTGCGGGCCTGGGCGATGCAAGCCGATGGCAGCGTGAAAGTTGAAGCGCGATCCGATGATGGCATGGCGCGCATGACCTCCGCGCAGGCGTTTCAGCCTGCACTTTTATCGCTGATCGAGCCTTGGCTTGGGGCGCGGCCTATGCCCGTTCTGGCCTGTGGCATGATCGGGTCGCGCCAAGGCTGGTCCGAGGCGCCCTATATCGCGGTGCCTGCCAAGCCCTCTGCGCTGGCGCCCCACCGCGTTGCGGGCACCGATCCGCGCATCCGCCTTTTCATCCAGCCGGGTTTGTCGCAATCCAAACCCTCCGCCGATGTCATGCGTGGCGAGGAAACCCAGATTGCAGGGTTTCTGGCGGATACGCCCGAATTTGACGGGGTGATCTGCCTGCCTGGCACGCATACGAAATGGGTCCATATCAGCGCGGGCGAGGTTGTCAGCTTCCAGACCTATATGACGGGTGAGATGTTTGATTTGCTGTCGCGCCAATCGGTGCTGCGCCATTGCTTGGCGGCCGATGGGCTGGCGGCAGATGCTTTTGATGCGGCCTTGAGCGAGACCCTCTCGCGGCCCGAGAAAATCGCGCAGATGATGTTCTCGATCCGTGCTGAAAGCGTCTTGGCGGGGCTTGAACCTGATGCGGCCCGCGCGCGTCTGTCGGGCTTGCTGATCGGCGCTGAGCTTGCTGCTGCAAAACCCTATTGGCTGGGTCAGAATGTAGCGGTTGTCGGTGCGCCTTTACTGGTTGATCTCTATGCGCGCGCCCTCGAGAGCCAAGGCGTTTTCGTGAGCCGTTCGCCCGCCGATGCCCTGACCTTGAAAGGGCTGACAGCCGTTTATCATTCCATGTCGGAGACCATTGCATGAGCCGACCAATCATTGCGATCCTGCGTGGCATCACCCCTGATGAGGCCGTGCCAGTGGCGCAGGCCCTGATTGAAGCGGGGATCACCAAGATCGAGGTGCCGTTGAACTCACCCGATCCGATCGACAGCATTGGCCGCATGGCCGAAGCCTGCGGGCAGGAAGCGTTGATCGGGGCAGGTACGGTTCTGAGTGCCGCTGATGTCCGCGCGGTGGCAGAGGTGGGGGGCAAGCTGATCGTCTCACCCAATTTCGACCCTGAGGTTGTGGCCGAGACCAAGCGTCTTGGCCTGCAAAGCTGGCCCGGTGTTTTGACACCGACTGAGTGTTTCGCCGCGCTGAATGCGGGGGCGGATGGGCTGAAGGTTTTCCCCAGCCATTTGATGGGGTTTGAAGGTCTCAAGGCGCTGCGCGCTGTGCTGCCGCACGGCACGCAGGTCTATATGGTGGGCGGCGTGGGCCCCGCAAATTTCGCCGATTGGCTACGCGCCACTGCGGATGGGTTCGGGCTGGGAACCTCGCTTTATGCGCCCGGTTTGGGGGTGGGGGAGGTTGCCACGCGTGCGCGCGATACGATCCGTGCCTATGACGGGGCGGCGGCGTGAGCGCTGCGGCCATATTCGATGATCGGGCCTGCACCCTTGGGGAGGGCCCGCTTTGGCATCCCGTGCGGGGGCAATTATTCTGGTTCGACATCACGGGCCGCAAGCTGCTCAGCCGCACGGCGGATGGACCGCTGGACTGGCAGTTTGATCGTCATGTCTCGGCGGCGGGCTGGATTGATGAAGAAACCCTTCTGATCGCGACCCAGACGGATCTGACCCGATTTGATATTGCAACGGGCAGCTCTCGGCAGGTGGTTCCATTGGAATCTGACAACCCCGTCACTCGTTCCAATGATGGCCGCGCTGACCCAAAGGGTGGCTTCTGGATCGGGACCATGGGGATCAATTGTGAAAGCGGGGCGGGCGCTCTCTATCGCTATTATCGCGGCGAAATACGCCAGCTTCGTGCGCAGGTGACGATCCCCAACGCCACCTGTTTCGCACCAGATGGCAAGACCGCCTATTTCGCCGATACAGCTGAAAATCTTATCTGGCGCTATGCGCTGGATGGGGAAGGTTGGCCGATAGGCGAGGCGGAGGTTTTTCTGGATCACCGTCAATCAGGCATCAACCCCGATGGCGCGGTTGTCGATGCTCAGGGCAATCTGTGGTGCGCGGAATGGGGTAGCGCGCGGGTCGCGTGCTACAGCGCTGAAGGTGGCTTGCTCAAAGCCGTGCCGCTGAGCGCCAGCCAGCCAACCTGTCCCGCATTCGGCGGTGATGAGCTTGCTACGCTATTTGTGACCAGCGCGGCGCAAGATTTGGCCGAAGGGGCCGAACCTGATGCGGGCTGCACCTTTGCGGTCCCCTCTCTGATACGGGGTCAGAAAGAATATCGGGTGATCCTATGACCCTGAAACGTGCGCTTGGAACCTGCTACTACCCCGAGCATTGGTCCGAGGATATCTGGCGCGAAGATGCCGCGCGCATGGCTGATCTGGGCCTGACATGGGTGCGGATCGGTGAATTTGCGTGGTCGCGGCTGGAGCCTGCGCGCGGTCAGTTCGATTGGGGCTGGATGGACCGCGCGATTGAAGTGCTGGGGCAGGCTGGCCTCAAGGTTGTGCTGGGTACACCTACCGCCACGCCGCCGCGTTGGGTTGTTGATGCCCATCCTGATATGCTGGCAGTTGATGTCATGGGACATCCACGCGGCTTCGGCTCACGGCGTCATTACTGTTTCAGCCATCAAGGCTATTTCGCCGAGGCGATGCGTATCACCGAAGAGGTGGCCAAACGCTATGGCGCTAACCCGCATGTCGCCGCATGGCAGACCGATAATGAATATGGCTGCCATGATACGGTGATTTCCTATTCTGATGCCGCGCGCCAAGGGTTTCGCGATTGGCTGGCGCAGACATATCAAAGCACACAGGCGCTGAACCGTGCTTGGGGTAATGTCTTTTGGTCGATGGAGTATGACAGCTTTGACCAGATCGAATTGCCAAACCTGACAGTGACCGAGCCGAACCCTGCCCACGCGCTGGATTTCAAACGCTACTCATCAGATCAGGTCGCGCGGTTCAATAAAGGGCAGGTTGATATCATCCGCCGCTACTCCGATGCGCCTGTCAGCCATAACTATATGGGCAGGATCACCGAGTTTGACCATTTCGAGCTTGGCCGCCAGATGGAGATCGCCACTTGGGACAGCTACCCTTTGGGCTTCCTCGAAGACCGCTTGGAAGAAACGCCCGAACATAAGCGCGCCTATGCTCGTCAGGGCGACCCTGATTTTCAGGCTCTGCATCATGATCTCTACCGTGCGGTGGGGCAGGGCCGTTGGTGGGTGATGGAACAACAACCTGGCCCCGTAAACTGGGCCCCGCATAACCCTGCGCCCCTTCCCGGAATGGTGCGTTTCTGGACTTGGGAGGCTTTTGCCCATGGGGCCGAGGTGGTCAGCTATTTCCGCTGGCGGCAGGCCCCTTTCGCGCAAGAGCAATATCATGCTGGCATGCTGCGCCCTGATAGCGTTGAGGCCCCCGCCTTCCATGAAGCGGCCGAGGTCATGGCAGAACTGGCCCAAGCCCCCGATGTTGAGGCGTCTCAAGCCCCCGTCGCGCTTGTCTTTGATTATGCCTCGGCTTGGGGCTGGGAGGTGCAGCCGCAGGGCCGTGGGCTGGATTATTTCCGTCTGGTGTTCGAGACTTATCGCGCGGCGCGCAAATTGGGCCTGTCGCTGGATATCCTGCCGCCTGATACGCAGGACCTGTCAGGCTATAAGCTGGTCCTTATTCCCGGTGCAATCACGCTGAGCGCGGATTTACTGCGCGCGTTGGAACAAGCGGAAGGCACCTTGATCATCGGCCCGCGCGCCAATGCCAAGACCGAGCATCTTTCGATCCCTGATCCTTTGCCGCCGAACCTTCCGGGGTTGGAGGCTTTGGTGGCGCGGGTTGAAACCATGCGGCCCGATATGCCCGTTGCAGTTGAGGGCGGGGGTGCTGTGAAGCTCTGGCTGGAGGAGCTTGAGAGCCGCGCAGAGGTCATCGAGAAAACACCAACAGGCGCGCCCGTTTTGCTGCGCACGGGCAAGCTGCACTACCTCGCGGGTTGGCCCGATGAGGTGCTGTTCCAGCGCATCTTGTCGCGCGCATGCGAGGCAGAGGGGATCACGTCCGAGCTCTTGCCCGAGGGTATCCGCATTCGCCAATCTGGCTCGACACGCTTTATCTTCAACCATCGGGCCGAGCCTGTGACCTATGGCGGGCAGGTAATCCCGCCCGCAGGTGTCATCAGAGTGCAAGGGTGATGCATTTTTCCTGTTGACGCGCGAAGACGCCTGTCTTAGTTCCGCGACTGGCTTTGGCGGAGTAGCTCAGTTGGTTAGAGCAGCGGAATCATAATCCGCGTGTCGGGGGTTCAAGTCCCTCCTCCGCTACCATCCCACCCCAGAAAAGAACGTGGCCTTGCCACAAGCGGCGGCTGGCTTCCTGCCTTTAGCCTTGGCATGATTTTTGCACATCTTCGGCAAATCGAGATCGTGACCGACGGAGAAGGCCCATAACACCGCTCTCCTGTCTGCTTGCGGGCGTTATAGGAGTTTTGTTGTGTTTGAAGTCGTTACAATCAGCTTTGCGTTCTTTTTCGGGCTTGCCGTCCGACAGGTTGGATTGCCACCGCTTGTGGGCTTTCTGGCCGCAGGTTTCGCGATCAATATCTTTGGTCCCTCTTTTGGTTTGCCCTCCTATGCAGGCAAGACCCTTGAGCATGTCGCCCATCTGGGTGTGCTTATGCTGCTGTTTGCCGTTGGCCTGAAACTCAAACTCAAGCAGATCGCGCAGCCACAGGTTCTGGGCGGTGCGGTTTTGCATTTCGCGATTTCTGTTGCGGTCTTTGTGGCTGGCCTCAAGCTGATCATGGGGCTTGATTGGAATACCGCATTGCTCTTGGGGATCGCCTTGTCCTTCTCCTCGACGGTGCTGGCGGCCAAGCTGCTGGAAAACAAGCGTGAGCTGAGTGCGTTTCACGGCCGCACGGCGATTGGTATCCTGATTGTGCAAGATATCATTGCCTTGATCGTGCTGGCGGTCTGGTCTGGTCAGACACCAAATATCTGGGCGCTTCTCTTGTTTGGCCTGCCGCTTCTGCGCCCTGCTTTGCACTGGCTTCTGGATTTCGCAGGCCATGACGAATTGATGGTTTTGATGGGCATGCTGCTCTCGCTGGTGATCGGCGGCATGGGCTTTGAGGCGATGGGTCTGTCCTCGGAAATCGGTGCTTTGGTTATGGGTGTGCTTTTGTCGACCCATACCCGCGCCAAAGAGTTGAGCGACTCGCTCTGGTCGCTCAAGGAAGTCTTCCTTGTGGGTTTCTTCCTGCAGATCGGTCTGATGGGTCTGCCCGATTGGAATGCGATGATCTTTGCCATCGGTGTGGGCATCGCGCTTGCGCTGAAGGGCATTTTGTTCTTCGGGCTTTTGGTGTTGTTCAAGCTGCGCGCGCGCAGTGCCTTCCTGACAGCCCTTAGCCTGACGGCCTATTCCGAATTCGGCCTGATTGTTGCCGCGGGCGTTCTGCCTGAATATGTCGTGCCTTTGGCGATTGCCGTGTCGATCTCCTTCGTGATCTCGGCCCCGCTCAACCGTTTTGCGCATCCTCTCTATGAACGCTACGAGGCCAAGCTGCGCCGTCTTGAGCTGGACACCATCCACCCCGATGAACAGCCCCGCGATATGGGCGATGCGGATGTGATGATTTTCGGCATGGGTCGGACAGGCAGCGCCTCCTACGACTTCATGCAGGAGCAAGGGCTGAAGCCGCTTGGCCTTGATGCCGATAACTACAAGGCCGAGGCGCATCAAAAAGCAGGGCGCAATGTGTTCTTCGCAGATGCCGAGGATGCCAACTTCCTGCGCAGCTGTAATTTGGGCCAGATCAAAGCCGCGATCCTTGCGATGGACGATCTTGAGGCCAAGCTGATTGCCGCACGTTCGCTGCGTCAAAGGGGTTTCACTGGCCCGATTGTTGCGCATGCTCTGCATGAAGATCACTTGCAGCAAATCCGCGATGCTGGGGCTGATTACACCTATCTGACCATGACGCAGGCAGGGATCAGCCTTGCCGAACTCACCGCTGAGGCTGTCGCCAAAGCCTGATCGGCAGTGTATTGAAAACAAGCGCTAGAGGGTCTTTCTGAGCCTCTAGCGCTTTTTTTGTTTGGCTTATCCAATTCCTTCGAGAAAGAGCACCGTTACGGTGTCCAGCTCGCCCCCCTGATCAACTGGCGATAAATGGCGGCTATTTGATGCAAGCTGGTGATGCTGCGCCCAAGGGCCGTCACAACCGCTTGCACATGGCTGTGGCAAGTGCATGACTGCAGCCAAACCAGACCAGAGAGAGTCGTATGCCAGCGCCGATCAAAATTGCCATCAACGGGTTCGGACGGATCGGGCGTTCCATCCTTCGGGCTTGGTCGCAATCTGCGCGGGGTGCTGCGGCTTGGCCCGAGATCGACGTGGTCGCAATCAACGATATTGCACCGCTGGAGACCTGCGCCCATCTGTTCGAGTATGACAGTGTTTTTGGCCCCTATTCCGGCTCGGTCGAGACGGAGCGGCGGGAGCTGATCATTGATGGCCGCCGCATCCCCTTCACGCAAGAGCGTGACCTGACCAAGCTGGCACTGGATGGTGTCGATATCTTGATGGAATGCACAGGCCGCGCGGTGGACCGTTCGGTTGCCGAACAGGGATTGCAGGCGGGTGCGAAACGGGTCCTGATCTCGGGGCCATCGCCGCAGGCGGATTTGACGCTTGTCTTGGGGGCCAATGAGGCCGAGTTGTCGCCCGCCCATCAGATCATTTCAAATGCGTCCTGCACAACCAATGCGGCCGCCCCTTTGGTGCGCGTGCTTGATGAGGCCTTCGGGCTTGAGACGGCGCTGATGACAACCGTGCATTGCTATACGGGCAGCCAGCCCACGGTGGATATGCCGATGGGGGATTTGGTGCGCTCGCGGGCGGCGGCCTTGTCGATGGTGCCCACAACCACCAGCGCCGAGAAACTGGTTGATTTGGTTCTGCCACATCTTGCGGGGCGGATCACGGGCTCGGCCATTCGGGTGCCGACGGCCAGCGTCTCTTGTATTGATCTGGCCGTAATCACCCGTGAGGCCCCTTCGGCCGAGCATGCTTGCGCGCTGTTGCGCGAGGCGGCGGGCCCGATCCTTGGTTTTACCGAGAAACCGCTGGTTTCCTCGGACCTGCGCGCGCGGCCTGAATCGCTGATCGTGGCAGGGCCCGAGATCAAGCGCTCCAAGGGCGGGATGCTGCGGGTCTTTGGCTGGTATGACAATGAATGGGGCTTTTCGTGTCGGATGCTGGATGTTGCCCGCATCATGGGCGCGCTGTAGTCCTTCGAAACATAATTGGGAGAGTGATCATGAGTGATTGGAAAGCCTGGATGCGCGAAGCCGTCTTTATTGATGGCGCTTGGGTGCAAGCCGATAGCGGCAAGACGATTGAGGTTACCAATCCCGCCACCCACGAGGTGATCGGCCATATCCCCAATGTGGGTGAGGCCGAGACGATGCGCGCAATCGATGCAGCCCATGCCGCATTTCCCGAATTTGCCGCCATGGATTTGATGAGCCGCGTTGGCCTGTTGTGGAAGCTTCATGATGCTTTGATGGATAACCAGCAATCGCTGGCCGAGCTGTTGACCATCGAGATGGGCAAGCCACTGGCCGAGGCGAAAGGCGAGATCGCCATTGGTGCGCAATATGTGCGCTGGTTTGCCGAAGAGGTGCGCCGCGCCAAGGGTGAGGTCGTGCCCGCAGGGGCCAATGGACGTCGCATTCTTGTGACGAAGCACCCTGTCGGTGTGGTGGGGATGATCTCGCCATGGAATTTCCCGTCCTCGATGCTGGCGCGCAAGATCGCGCCCGCGCTTTCGGTTGGTTGTACCGTTGTTGCCAAACCCGCCGCCGAGACGCCCTATTCCGGTCTGGCATGGGCCGCTTTGGCCGAAGAGGTGGGCTATCCCAAAGGGGTGATCAATATTGTGACGGGCGATGCCCCGCCGATTGGTGGCGCGATGATGGCGCGCGAGGAAGTCCGCAAAATCACCTTCACGGGCTCGACCCCTGTGGGCAAGCTGTTGCTTAGCCAAGCCTCTGATACCGTTAAGAAAGTCTCGATGGAATTGGGCGGCAATGCGCCGTTTATTGTGTTTGACGATGCCGATCTGGATGCAGCGGTTGAAGGGGCCATGATCTCGAAATACCGAAATTCGGGGCAGACCTGTGTCTGCGCCAACCGTGTCTATGTCCAAGCGGGCATCCATGATGCATTTGTAGAAAAACTGGTTGAGAAGACCCGCGCCCTGAAGGTTGGCGATGGGATGGAAGAGGGGGTCACGCAAGGCCCGCTGATCACCGATAAGGCTGTCCAGAAGGTCGAAGAAATGCTCGACGATGCCAAGTCCAAGGGGGCGGAGGTGGCCACGGGCGGATCACGGCATCAATTGGGAGGCACCTTCTTCATGCCGACCATTGTCACGGGCGCGACCCAAGACATGGTTTTTGCCAAGGAAGAGATTTTCGGACCGCTTGCGCCTGTGTTCAAATTCGACACTGAAGAAGAGGCGGTTGCGATGGCCAATGATACGGTGTTCGGCCTTGCGGCCTATGCCTATACTAATGATCTGGGTCGTGCCTTCCGCCTGAATGATGCGCTGCAATACGGGATGATCGGGATCAATTCGGGCCTGATCACAACGGTTGAGGCCCCGTTCGGGGGCGTCAAGCAATCGGGGATGGGCAAAGAAGGCGGGAGCCAAGGGCTCGAGGATTATCTCGATACGAAATATGCCTGTATCGATGGCATTTGAGGGATGCGGCTGGGGGCTCTGCCCCCAGACCCCCGAAGTATTTTGAAAGCAAAGATGGTGTGAGGCGCGTCAGCTGGCTGAGAGGCGCAGCTCTTCCGAGATGATGCACAAATTTTGCTGGGCTATGGCTTGGCCTTGGGCGTCGTAAGCGGTGCGCGTCAGGCAAAGAAGCGCGGTGTAGCGGTCGCAGGCGAGTGCCACGGACTGGCCCATTGTGGTTACAGCCGCGCTTGCCGTGGCCGTGATCTGCTCAAAGCCGATATCATGCTCGGTGAGCAGCGCCTCGAAATCGGGTGAGGCGGTTTCTTTCAGTTTCGGGCAGAGCGCAGCTGAGACGAGCGTTTCCTCTAAGGCAAACCGTGCCGAGCCCCGTTTGAGGATACGCTCTAATTTGGCCACGCGCATTGCGGGGGAGGGGCCAAGACTTGCTTGGGCCGTTGAGAATGTGGCGCGCATGACGGTCAATTGCAGCGGGGCACCTGCCAGATCGGTCAGCAGCAGGCCTGCCGTCTTGTCAGGGGCGGGTGTGGCTTTGGCGACTATGGTTCCGCGACCGGGTTTGCGGGTCAGCAGCCCCATGCCTTCCAGCGTGATCAACGCCCGCCGCATGGTGCCTTGGCTGACACCGAATTCATCGGCGAGAGAGAATTCATTGGGAAGGCGGCGGCTGATTTCCCAGTCTCCGCTGCGGATGCGGCGCAACATTTCTTCTTCTGTTTTGCGGTAGAGCGGTTCTCGTGCCATTCCCATCATCCCCCAACTTGACGCCATGATGCTGGGGCAAGTTCGGGCAGGCGTCAATTCAGGTGTTCCAGAAGCCGCGCATGGCGGTCAAATGCTTTGATCAATGCCCCTAATCTGGGCAATTCTGCTGCTTCAAGCATCGGGATCATCTTGCGGAAGGCCTCGGCTGTGCCAATGGTATCGCCAAGGGCGGTGTGGCGATCCTGTTCTGGAATGACGATCCCGAGGCGGTCGCACAGGGCATCCAGCGTATGATCTGCCGATTGCCCAAACAGGATGGCCGAGCAGAGCACCGTATCAAGAATGGGTTGATCAAATCGGGCTTTGATCTCGGTTTCGCGCCTGCGCAGAAAGCTCATGTCAAAAGGCGCATTATGGGCCACGAGAACCGCACCATCGGCGAAACGGTGGAAACGAGCAAGCGCGTCGGAAACGGGGGGGGCGTCTTGGACCATGTCATTGGTGATATGGTGCACCCGAGTTGAGGCCGGGGGGATGGACCGCCCCGGATTGACGAGCATATCGAAGCGTTCGCTATCCACAATCCGGCCATTGACGATGCGAATGGCGGCGATTTGGCAAATCTCATCCACTTGCGGATTGAGGCCTGTCGTTTCGGTATCAAAGACCACGAAGGGTAGCTGGCGCAGCGGGGTTGCCGATAGGGCTTCGGGGATTTCGGCTTGGAGCAGGTCGAAATCATATTGCACAAGGGGCGGGGCGGCGATGGGTGTGACTTGCGCAAGCGCAAGGGCGATGCTGATGCGCGCGTGATCTGGTTTGATGTCTTGGGGGGTTGCGGATGTGGCATGGGTGATCAACACATCGCGCCCCGAAAACCCTGACATTCCCGGTGAGAGGGGTTGATCCAGCCATGTCTGCAGGCTGGCTTGGTCAGGGCAGCTGCCCTTGGCCGTGAGGGTGAGGGTCAGATTTTGCGCGTCTGAGGAGGCCATGCCGAGCGCGAATTCTGCTGCGCCTTTTCCCGACCAGCCGAGAACCAAGCGTTCTAAAAGGCGTGTCATGGCAAAGCCATCGCAGCGGATGCGGGTGCTTGGCAGATCGGCCCGCAGCGACAGTCCCTTGCGTTCTAATCGCGCGGCGAGGGCAATGCCCAGATCATTGGCGGCCAAAGCTTCAAGAGGCCACCATTGCGTGTCCGTGGGTGTTTTGCGGGCTGTTATGCGCGCGGCCAGTTCGGTCAGGCGCTGTGAAGTTGCGTCGTCTTGCGGCAAACCAGCCGCCATATCGCTGACGCCGTCTAGGAGTTCATTAAGAAGATGGGCGCGTTCGGCCTGAACGGACAGGCCCGTGCTGACATCGCGCAAATTCAGCACATAGCCGGGCTGCGCGGTTTCCTGACCGTCGAGCCACATCAGCCGTATTCTTGCCTCGAGCAAGCGCGCGCCTTTGATTGTGGCCACCAGAATATCGGCCCCGTGGCGGTCATTGGAGGCAAGCAATCGGCGATAGGCCATCTCGATCGGTTCGGGATGGAGGAGGCCTGACACATGGCGGTTCAAACCAAAGGTCACCCGATTGCCCAGAATGTCGCGCGCCTGCCCGTTATAAAGGGCGATTTTATGGTCAGCCGTGCAAAACAGAACGCCATCGGGCATCTCGGCCAGAAGGGCTTCCAATCGTGATTTTTCGAGGCTGAGGCGTGCGGTTTCACGCCCCACGGCAAGCGCCATCGCGTTCTTGGTTTCGGTGAGATAGGTGGCCACGGCCGAGGCAGCGGGCCCCAAATCCCCCAGATAACGGGCCGCACCTTGATCGATTGCGCCTTCAACATCGGCATGTGCGCGGGCGCGTAAATCGGCGGCCAAACGCTCTACGGGGCGGGCGATATGGTCATCAAAAAGGGTCCAAATCCACGCGGATAGACCAATGACGGCAAGCACACCCACAAGCCCTGCGATGACAAAGGAGGAGAGCGCATGCTGCTCGCCAAGGCGCATATAGCCATAGACCAAGCCCACGATCAGAAGGACCGAGCCGCCGATGGCGATCAGCGCGAAGAATAGAAATATCCGCAGGCGAAGACTAAGGTGAGTGAACATAAGCAGCGGGCCTCCTCCTTCCCGCATGCATCAATTGGTCTTTGCGCTATTGCCCCTCGCAAACAGGTGCCAAAAACCCATCATCGCTATCGACATCACGCCAGTCGGCATTGGTGGGTTGGCCTGCCTCGTCAAATACGGTCTCTGGCAGGATTTCCGCGCGGCGCAGCCCTGCGCAATCCACCAAGACAGGCTTCACAAGGCCGGGCTGCCAGCGTTCGCGGAATTGGGTTTGAACAACAAGGATGCCTGAATTTTCAGCCGTCTCTCGGGTCTCGGAGGGGCTGAAGGCGATAAAGCCTTTTGTCCATGGGCGCACGAAAGTCCATGGTTGCCACCATGTCTGCTGGAGGCGTTCGCTGACGACAATTGTATCCTCAGGCATCGCATCCAGAGTGGCGCCTGCCCAACTATATTCCATCGACACGGTTGCAAAAAGCATCGAGCCGCCAACGGCCACGGGTGTAATCCAGCCTGGCAAGTTCAGGCGCGTTAGCTTGCGCAAGGCAAGTGCGATACCCGCACCTCCAAGACCAGCAATAAAAACGGCGATCAGCGTCAGGAACATTTGCATTGAATGGGTGTCTTTCTGGTTAGGACATATAACCACCGCGCGATGCGGCGGCAGATTGCATGGTTTTGATGATGACGAAAGCATCCCGCAGATGGCTGCGTTCAAATTCGGAGAGGTCCGTCGGGTTCATGAAATTATCGGGCTTTTCGCCCCGCCGAATTTGCGCGGCTTGGTGGATGAGGCGGGTTTCCGCGATGACGTCATAGGCATCAATCAAATCGCGCCCGCCCGAATGGGAAACGGCCCCCGTTTCAATTGCTGCGGTCAACCGCGCGAAGGTGTTCACTTGGGTTGTTTGACCCTGCAAAGCGTAAATCCGCCCCAGATCAACCACAGGCACGACGCCGTTGTGTTTGAGGTCGATGGCATTTTTATGCTCGCCCGAACGCTCGGTCGCAAAGCCGCGGAACAACCCCAATGGCGGGGTGTGTTTGAGCGAATTTGACACCATATGCGCCACAAAAATCGAGTTCTTCGAGGCATTCTCAAGAATGTCTTTCTGAAGCCCGCTGAACAGCTCAGCCTCGCCGCCTATGGCCCTAAGGTCGAACATCACGGAGGCCAGCATTTGCGCCATGGGGTCAGGTTTCTGAATCCAGCCCTGAAAATACTCGCGCCAGATCCGCAAGGGCTGCCGCCAGCGATCCGTGGTGGCCATCATCTCGCCCGGACAATAGAAATAGCCTGCCTCGTCCAAGCCGTCACAGACAAAGGTGGCGAGCGCTTTGAAATAGGCATCATCCTCAGGGGTCATGGCATCATCGATGATCATGCAATTGTCCTGATCCGAGACGCCCGTTTGTTCCTGCCGCCCTTGGCTGCCACAGGCCAGCCATAGATAGGGAACAGGGGGTGGGCCCAATTTGTCCTCGGCCAGTTTCAAAAGGCGCCGTGTTGTGGCATCGCCCACATCCGTGATCAGGCGGGTCACCACCTGATGGGCATGATGCGCCCCGACCAATTGGACCAGAAGCCGCGGGATGCGGTGGACGATGGTTGCAAGCTCGGCAGGAGTTGTGGCTTGGGTGATGTCTTGAATGATGGTGGCTGATGACAGGGCTTGGAAGCGGGTCAGATCGGTCTGGCTCAGGATGCCGACCAAGCGGTCACCGTCGAGCACAGGCATATAGGGAATGCTGCGTTCCATCATTTCGTGTAGCGCGTCCGAGACCAAGGCCGATGGCGGCAAAGTCACAGGCGCGCTCGTCATGACTTGCGAAACTGGCCTGTCGTAGCCCAAGCCTTCGGCCAAAGCGTTTTTGGCCAAATCACGGGTTGTCAGAATGCCAGTGAGTTTTTCATTTTCGGTGACCACAACGCTGGCGATATTGCGGTCGCGCATCAGGCGGGCCGCCTCGATCAAGGGGGTATCTGGCGCGCAGGTGACCGGATTGCTGGTCATCAGATCACCAAGTTCCATGGTGGTCAGATCATCTGCCCGTGCCTGCACCGTGCGGGGGCGTTCAAAGAACCGCTGAAAGACGGAGTTTTCTTGCCGCAGCGCGTGGAATGTCTTGCCGGGGATCGCGATCATGCGGGTCCGCTCGGAGGCCGTGGCAGTGAAAGGGGCAATCCCTTCGCGCAACAAGCCGCGCTGCCCGAAGGAGCTTTGTGGCCCTAGGATCGAGATTATCTCACCTTCGGCGGTCGTGATATCGATGTGGCCAGCTTCAATCACATAGAGCGCGTCGACAGGTTCGTTATAGGCGTAAACAACCTCACCCGCCTGTTTCTCGATAAAGGCGGCCCCGTCTGTCAGGCGCGCAAACTGCTCAGCCGTCAGGCTGTCATAGGGACGTATCTGAGACAGAAAGCTGGTGAGATCGCTCGGCATGGGTCCAGTCATCATCGAGGATTAAAAAAGGCGCACCCCGATCATAGGAGATGCGCCTTGTCGTGAACAGGGCCTGCACGCTGCAGGCCCCGAACGTTTCAGGACTTAGTGTCCGGTCGCACCGCCCGCGCCGCGGGGAGTACGTACGGATTCCACGAGATCTTGGATCTCCTGCGGAGGCTCGGCAGTTGCACGCGATACGAAGTATGCGACAACGAAGTTTGCCAATGCGCCGATCGGGCCGAAATGGGTCGGCGGGATGCCGAACAGATACTGGCTCGAGTCGAGCATGTTTGTGCCTGGAATGAAGAACCAACCCAGATACGTGAAGAGATAGAGACAGGTCGCTACGAGACCGGCCAGCATACCTGCTGTCGCACCAGTGGAGTTCATCCGCTTGGAGAAGATACCCATCATCAGGGCTGGGAAGAGCGTTGCCGCCGCCAGACCGAAGGCCAGAGCCACAACCTGAGCCGCGAAGCCAGGAGGGTTAAGACCAAGATAGGTTGCCACCAAAATCGCACCTGCCATAGAAATACGAGCAGCGAGCAATTCGCCTTTTTCCGAGATGTTCGGATTGAAGGTCGATTTGATGAGATCATGAGACACAGCCGACGAAATCGCAAGCAACAGACCCGCCGCAGTGGACAGAGCCGCCGCCAGACCACCAGCAGCGATCAAAGCGATAACCCAGCCTGGAAGCTGTGCAATTTCAGGGTTCGCCAGAACGAGAATGTCACGGTTGAAGGTCACAAGCTCGTTGCCCGACCAACCACGCTCAGCCGCGAGGGCCTGCATGTCCGCGTTATTTTCGTTGTAGTACTGGATCATTCCGTCGCCGTTCTTGTCTTCAACCGCAAGAAGGCCAGTGACCTCCCAAGTGTTGAACCAATCAGGCAAATCAGCTTCTGCAACCGCTTCACCCTGAACGCCTTCTGGCCACATTGTGGTGATGATGTTCAGACGCGCCATGGCACCAACAGCAGGAGCTGTGAGGTAAAGAAGCGCGATGAAGACCAGCGCCCAACCCGCGGACCAACGTGCGTCAGACACTTTGGGAACGGTGAAGAAGCGGATGATCACGTGTGGCAGACCAGCTGTACCGATCATCAGCGACAATGTGTAAAGCGCCATCAGCCACGGGTTCGTGGTTGCGGTGTACTCATTGAAGCCCAGATCAGTCAGAAGACCGTCAAGTGTCACCAGCAGAGGCTGACCAGTTGCAGTGTGCTCGGAGAACAGACCAAGACCCGGAATTGGGTTACCAGTCAGTTGCAGCGAGATGAAGATCGCCGGAATTGTGTAGGCGATGATCAGAACACAGTACTGAGCAACCTGCGTATAGGTAATGCCCTTCATACCGCCGAGAACCGCATAGACGAAAACAACGCCGGAAGCGATCCAAAGACCGGTATCACGCTCAACTTCGAGGAAGCGCGAGAAGGCAACGCCAGCACCAGCCATCTGACCGATAACGTAAGTTACGGAGATGGTGATGAGGCAGACAACTGCCACGATACGTGCTGTTTGGCTGTAGTAACGGTCGCCGATGAACTCAGGAACCGTGTATTTGCCGAACTTGCGCAGGTAAGGCGCGAGCAGCATGGCCATAAGCACATAGCCGCCTGTCCAACCCATCAAGAACAGCGAGTTGTTATAGCCAACAAAGGCAATAAGACCGGCCATCGAGATGAACGAAGCCGCCGACATCCAGTCAGCCGCAGTCGCCATACCGTTGATGACTGGGTGTACACCACGCCCGGCGGCGTAGAATTCAGATGTGGAACCCGCGCGGGCCCAGATCGCGATACCGAAGTAGAGCGCAAACGACAGCCCCACTACGATAAAATTGAGTGTTGTTTGATCCATGGTTTGGTCCGTCCCTTATTCTTCGTCCACACCATGTTCCTTGTCGAGCTTGTTCATACGCCATGCGTAGAAAAAGATCAGACCAAGAAACACGAGGATTGAGCCTTGCTGTGCGAACCAGAATCCAAGGTCCGTTCCCCCAACCGCGATGCCACTGATCAACGGACGGAGCAAAATTGCAAAGCCGTAAGACGCCAGCGCCCAGATCACCAAACAAATGGTGATAAGGCGCAGGTTCGCGGCCCAGTATGCGTTGTTATCAGGCTTGTCTGCCATGATTTTCTCCCTTCGGTTTATCCACCCAGCCTGCCCTCCCGACTGACCGAGTCCATTCGCCACCCTTCTCCAGAAAAGGATGACGAAATTCTTATTCCCTCGCACGCCCCTTTAGACGGGAAACGATCTCGCTGAGTGATGTAGCGATCTCGTCAATGGCACCCATGGCCGGCACTTCGGTAAGCGCGTCGCGCGCACCGTAGTAATCGATCAGGGGGGCCGTTTGTGCGTGGTATGCCTCAAGGCGCGTGCGCACCGTTTCGGCATTGTCGTCAGCGCGCCGTTTGAATTCGGTGCTCTGGCATTTGTCGCAAACACCCTCAGTTGCGGGTTGTTTGAATTTGTCATGATAGCCTTCGCCGCAAGAGCCGCAGGTGTAGCGGCCCGATACGCGCGTCACCATTGCAGCGTCATCGACTTTCAGGCTGATGGCGGCATCAATCTTTTGCCCACGCTCGGACAAAAGGGTATCCAGCGCCGCCGCTTGTGCTGCGGTGCGGGGAAAGCCGTCAAGGATGGTGCCAGCGGCGACATCAGGCTGGTCAAGCCGCTCTTTCAAAACGGCAAGAACGATCTCGTCCGAGACAAGCTCGCCCTTTTCCATCACAGCCTTTGCGGCCAAACCTGCAGGGCTTCCAGCCGCAACCGCCCCACGCAGCAGATCGCCGGTGGAGAGTTGAACAAGACCGAATTCCTCCTCAAGCATACGTGCCTGAGTACCCTTCCCGGCACCCGGAGGGCCGAGAAGGATGAGGTTGATGCGCTGGGTCATGGTTTGTGTTGTCATGATCGCTGCCCGCTTAGTTGCCAGCTCGATTGGCGATCAGATCATCCACAACGGATGGATCGGCCAAAGTCGAGGTGTCGCCAAGGCTGCCGAAATCATTCTCGGCGATCTTGCGCAGAATGCGGCGCATGATCTTGCCCGAGCGGGTTTTCGGCAGGCCAGGGGCCCATTGAACAACATCGGGCTTCGCAATCGGCCCGATTTCCTGACGGACCCAATCGGAGAGCGTCTTTTTCAGCTCGTCGCTTGGCTCTTGATCGGCCATCAGGGTGACATAGCAATAGATGCCCTGACCTTTGATCGGATGCGGATACCCGACAACAGCGGCTTCCGAGACGGTCTCATGCGCAACAAGCGCGCTTTCGACTTCGGCGGTGCCCATGCGGTGGCCCGATACGTTGATCACGTCATCCACACGGCCTGTGATCCAGTAATCGCCCTCGGCATCGCGGCGGCAGCCATCGCCCGAGAAGTAATAGCCTTTGTAGTCGGAGAAGTAGGTTTTCACGAAGCGATCATGGTCGCCCCATACGGTGCGCATCTGGCCAGGCCAGCTATCTGCGATCACCAGAACACCTTCTACATCATTGCCTTCGATGATCTCGCCCGTTGTGGGCTCAAGCACCAGCGGCTTCACGCCAAAGAAAGGCCTTTGCGCCGCGCCGGGCTTGAGAGCATGTGCACCCGGAAGCGGGGTCATCATATGGCCGCCAGTTTCGGTCTGCCACCATGTGTCAACGATCGGGCAGCGTCCCTTGCCGACATGGGTGTTATACCAGTTCCAAGCCTCTGGGTTGATCGGCTCGCCCACGGTTCCCAACAGCTTGAGGCTGGAGAGGTCGTATTTCTCGACGAAAGCGGGGCCTTTGCCCATCAGCGCGCGGATCGCAGTTGGCGCAGTGTAGAACTGGTTGACCTTGTGCTTCTCGCAGACTTCCCAGAAACGCCCTGCATCTGGATAGGTCGGCACACCTTCAAACATCAAAGTGGTCGCGCCATTGGCCAGTGGCCCATAGACGATATAGCTGTGGCCAGTGACCCAACCGACATCGGCGGTACACCAGAAGATATCGCCATCTTTGTAGTCGAAAACATATTCATGGGTCATCGACGCATAGACGAGATATCCGCCCGTGGTGTGAACCACACCTTTAGGCTGACCCGTGGAGCCAGAGGTATACAGGATGAACAGCGGGTCTTCGGCGGCCATTTCCTCAGGGGGGCAGTCGGTCGAGACCTTATCGGCCAGATCGTGATACCAGAAATCGCGCCCCTCGGTCCAAGCCACATCCTGACCCGTCCGCTTGACCACAAGGCATTTCACGCTGTCTTCACAATGGGACAGGGCCTTGTTCACATTTTCCTTAAGGTCCGTGACACGGCCGCCGCGCGGCGCGCCATCGGATGTAATGACCAAAGCTGCATCACAGCCATTGATACGGGCCGCAAGCGCATCAGGGCTGAACCCTGCAAACACGATCGAATGGATCGCGCCGATGCGTGTACAGGCAAGCATCGCATATGCGGCTTCGGGGATCATCGGCAAATAGAGCACGACGCGGTCACCCTTGGAGACGCCCAATTCCTTGAGGGAATTCGCAAACCGCCCGACCTCATCGGCCAGCTGGTTATAGGTAATGTGCTGTGCGGGGTCTGTCGGCTCATCAGGCTCGAAGAGGATCGCGGTCTGATCGCCGCGTGTGGCCAGATGGCGGTCTATGCAATTCGCCGAGACATTGAGGGTGCCGTCTTCGAACCAACGTGCATGAACATCGTCATGGTCAAAGGAGGTATCTTTGACCTTGGTGTAAGGTTTGATCCAGTCAATCCGCTTCCCATGCTCACCCCAGAACGCTTCGGGGTCATTGATGGATGCTGCATACATTTCGTCATATTTGGACGGATCAATATGTGCATCCTGCAAAAGGTCGGGGAAATTCGTGTCGTTTGGCAAGTTATTGCTCCCTAAAGCATTACGGCTCATTTTGTATTCAAACTGCGACTATTCGGTGTTGGAGCTTTCGCTTTCCATCACAACTTTAAGGGTTTTGCAGCTTGAACATATGCTATCTCAATGGGGATCATGGGCGCGGTCGTGCACTTGATCCGCACTCTGTTCCGCAACGGAAAAGAGTACTGTCATGTTAGCTTGAGATTGCCTCTTCCCCTCCTCTTCATCTGCGTCCCCTCAAACAGCAGATTGACGCGGTACCGGTCCTCCCTCACAGTTTCGTGAGCCTTCACGCGCCTGTGGCAACCTTACAGCAAAGCGCTGGGCCCAGAACTGTTTGTAATCTTGGGCTCAGGATTTCTGTAAGGAATATTCACGCGGCAGCGCGGAAATAGTAAATTTATTTACCATTGGAGCTTTAATTTGTTTAAATACAAATGCTTAATCTCTTCTCTGTTTTTCAGCCTGAGAGAAAATTAATGTTCAGAGCCCATGGATACTGCGCCGCGGCGGGTGTTTTGGGCGGTTTCAAGGGGCATGGCGCTCAAGCCGTTCACTCTGAAATGACGCCAAAACTCTCACCAAGCCAAGGCATCTCGTGGCGCGCGCTTTGGGTGAAATGACGCTCAATCAGGTCTCGAAAATTTGCGGCGATCTGCTTGGGGATGTCGCCCGTCCAGTCATCCGTCGCATAAAGCACAATCTGGCGTGACATGGCCCCGATTGGCAGTGGAAAGGCGTCAATCTCGTTTGAGAACCGCGCGGCGCGCAACAGGCTCAAGGGTGTCGTGATCGTCCAGCCCTTGCCAGAGGCAACCAATGCGCTGATCGACTGGTTTGAGCTGAGTTCGAATTTCTTCGGCAGCGTGATCTTGTGGCGGTCCAGATAGGCCTCAATTTGCTGGCCCATAACCTGATTGGGGTCGCGGCGCAAAAAGGCCAGATCCGCCAGCTCATCGAACCCGCCCTTGGTCGACCGTCCCTTTGGCAGTGCCAGAATATAGGGATCATTCAAAAGGGGATATGTCAGCGTTCGCTCAGGCGTTTCCCGGACGGCGGCGCAGATTGCGATATCCATATCACGCCGTGCGACCTGCTCTGCCAGATCATGGCTGGCCCCTGACTGCAGGCTGAAAGCGCAGTTTCGCATGGTCGTGGCAAGCTGCGGCACCAGTTCGGGCAGAACCTCATTCTCGAAATCCTCGATCACCCCAAGCCGCAGCGAAGATATCTCGGAAAGGTCGAGAGAGCTTAGATCACGTTGCCCCAAGCGCAGCGCATTCAGCGCCATTTCAACCCGCGCTAAAAAGGTTCTGCCAGCAGGGGTAAGCACCATGGGGCGGCGTGTGTGATCCACCAATTGGACACCCAAGGCGGCATCAAGGTTGCGCAATTGTTGCGAGGCGGCGGGTGCCGACAAGCCCGTGATCTCTGCCGCATCCGCCACTGATCCGGTGCGCGCAAGTGCTTCGAACACCTCCAGCCCTTTCAGGCTGAGCCCTTTGAGGTCGTGAGATTTCATGAGTTGATGATCCGCTCCAGAAGGGATGTTGGCACCGCAACCCCGTCCCGCTCGGCCTTGGCGCGGTGGTTGAATTTGCGGCTTCCAGGCAGGCGGGTTCCGTCTTGTTCGGTCAAGGCCTGACACAGCGCGCCCATGCGTTGCGCAAAGTCAGCGCCAGAAAAGGCGCCGGGATCAATGGCGAAAAAACACTGGCCCGTTCGGGGTGGTCCGCCAATCGGCCCCGAGAAGGGCGAGGCGTCTTTTCCCAAGGTTGCCCCTGACAAAGCCGCGGCAAAAACCTCGACCATCAGGCCCGCGCCAAACCCTTTTTGGCCACCCGCAGGGGCCATCGTCCCCTCAAGGGCGCGGGCGGGGTCTGTGGTGGGCTGGCCATCTGCATCAAAGGCCCACCCGTCCTCAAGGATATGGCCTTCGCGCGCGCGCAGCATAATTTCGGATTTGGCGATGGCGCTGGCGGATTGGTCAATCACGAATTGCGCGCCGCCTTTGCCATCTGGAACAGCCAAGGAAAACGGGTTGGTGCCGATCACGGGCTTGCGGCCACCCGTTGGTGCAATCGAGGCGGGCGCATTGGTGAAGCAAAGCGCAAGCATGCCTTGTGCCGCAATGCGTTCGGAATGATAGCCGAGAATCCCGCAATTATAGCTGTTATGCAAGGTCATCGCGGCTAGCCCAGTTTGCGAAGCCGCCTCCAGCAAATCGGGAAGGCCCTTATCAATCGCAGGATGCGCAAAGCCCGATTTTGCATCAACGCGCAGCGCGGAGGCCCGCGTTTTCTCGACCTCGGGTGATGCCGCGCCATCAACCTTTCCGCAGCGCAGATGCTCGGCATAGATCGGGATATAGAGCAGACCATGACTGCGCATACCGTCCCGCTCAGCGGCTCTGGTCGAGCGTGCGACCGAGGCGGCGGCCTGATCTGATGCGCCAGCCCGCATCAAGCTATCGCGCGCAAGTGCCTCCACATCGTCTAGGCTGAGGGTTTCGGCATTCTTCATATCAAGGTCTTTCATCGTTAAAATGTCTCGCTTTCTCGGCCACCCTCGCCAGCCCCAAAGGCCCGTGAGGCTTCGGTTGCAGGAACAAGAATTCTGCTGGCCAAACCCGATATCTCATCCCAAGCTTGGCTGTCTGGTGGGGTTCTCTGGCGTGATGTCTTGCGGGCTGTGTCATCTGATCTGGCGCAAAGGTAAGTGCCTGTTTGATCGGGCGCGAAATCAGGTCCGAAGGAAAGGGACGCGGCCTCGATTTCTGCTCTGATCTGCCCTGTCAGCGAAAAGGCCTTTGCGCTTTGCGTCGCGGCCCAACCACATAGTCCAAGCAGGACCAATGGTTGTGAGATAAGGGGAATCTTGGCACTCCCGTCCCCGCTGGCCAGTGCCGCGTCAATCGCCGCGATCGACTGCGCAATGGTGTTGGTTGGTTCGGTCTGAGGCTCATTTATCGCGGCAAGGCTTGCTGGGATGCCATCAATGCCCTGCGCCGAGAGCCATGCCGCGGCAGAGCCAAGATCAGCGGCTTGCCCAATTGACCAGCCCTTGCCCTTCGCCGCCGCCTCAACCTTGCGTGCGATTTCGTTGAGCGAGGGCGGTGTCATGCAGCAGCCCCATGCGGAGGCGCAAAAAAGGCCCATGCATCAGGGTCGCATTCAGCGATTTCACTGGCCAGTGGCGCGCCTTGGCACAAGGTCACCCGTGTCCAGCGGTCGGATTTCGGATCAAAGCGGGACGCGCCGAAAAAGGCCAGCTTGAAGCGCAGCAGATCAATCGGAAGGCAGCCCTCGCCAAGCAGGTTGGCGCGGACTTCGCCATAGGGATGTGAGGCGATGGATTGAATGCGTTCAACGATATGGCGCTGGTCAGGATGTGCTGCCACGAAATCACCAATTGTGGTGGCGGGGGGCGTGCCGCCCAAGCACTGCATCAGGCCTTGGACTTGCCGCGCGATATCCAGTGGCAATTCCAGATCAGAACCGGGCTCCGTGGCGCGAACACCCAAACGTGGCTCGGCCTTGTCTTCCGAGACATACCAGAATTGATGCGTCATCTCGGGCGAAGTGAAATCGATTTGCAGCGCCCAATCGTAATGGCTCTGCAATGTATCAGTCAGGGCCCCAACCCTCATGGAGGGATCGAGCCGCAAGGGCGGGCCAAAGGCCATGTCTTGGGTCAAAGCGTCGATCATGTCGCCATAGGGCTCAAGCATTGCCGAGATCAAACATTCTTGCGCCTCAAGCCCGAGATCTTCGGTGAGATGGATTAGCCTTTCCCACGGATGCGGGGCGCGCAGCCAGTCTTGAGTCAGCCGTTCCGAGATCTGGGCCAATTCCGCGCGCAAACCAGCGATCCTGTTGGATTGGGTGGCATCGTCGACCTGCCAAGTTTCGGCATGTTGGCGGGCTTTGCCAAGGACACGTAAAAACGTCTTAATCTCTTGATCTGTGGCGCTGACGACCTCGCGGACACGCGCAATTGCGGTTTCGCGCGCCGTGACCCATTTATGGATCAATTCGGGATGGGTGATCAGGAAAGGGGCCATGCCAAGCCCCGTTGCATTGCCGATCCCGAGGCTCCGGCGCAAATCGATCGGCAAAGGGATTGCTTTGTCGGGGTTCAAGGCGCGCGCGACATGCTCAACCAGATCAAGGGAGAATTCGCGGATCATCCAGACGGTCAGCATCTCGACCGCGAAGGGGCCCGACATGCCATCGCGTTGCGCGATATCATTGCGATCTGCCAAGCCGAATTTGCCATTGCCATACACAGCCGTGGTGCGCATCAGATAGCCCGTTTCACAAAGCAGCTTGGCATCTGGCGCATGGCCTTGCGCAAGCGATTGCGCGACATGCTCGAACAGGCGGAGGCTTTTATTCGCGCGGCTCATGACCAATTCGCGCATGGAAACGCGGCCTGCCTCCTGAAGGGGCACTTGGGTTTTCAGGCGGGCGATATCATCGGCATCGGGGGTGCCGTCAAACAGGGTGAAGGTTGCATCCCACCGCTCGGCAATAACGCGGTCGGTGCGGTCTTCGCTAGGCAGGTCATGGGAAAAGCAGATCAGCGAATAGTGATGCCCGAGCAATTCGAGCGAATAGACAGCATGGCCAAATCCTTGGGTATCCATCTCCCAAACAGACCGTTCCAGCCTGACCTTGTTGCGGTGGAGCCGCCGTATTAGCGCGCGTAGGAAACTCAGCCGTGTGGGAAAACTGGACCCCATGCGATCCAATTGCATGACCTGTTCGGGCCTGCGCATTTGACCTCTCAGAGGCGCATGTGTTGTCAGATCATCCATCAGCACCGCCGAATACCCGCTCGAAAAACCCGAGCCAGTTATTCCCCATGATGCCAGCGATTTCAGAATTGTCGAATCCTGCTGCGGCTAAACCCTCGGCCAGTCGCGGAAAATCGCTGTTGTTGCGGAAGAATTCGGGCTGGGGTGGAAAACCTGGGCGGTCGGCCGAGCCTTCGCCAAAATCGGTGCTTTTGGTCCAACGCCCGTTGCGCATCCATTCGACGACGCTGTCGGGCTGGTCTTGGCACAGATCAGACCCGATACCCAGATGCTCGGCCCCATAGCGATTGGCGGCCTCCGCGATCATCTCGCAAAAGCTTTGCAGCGTGCAGGCCGGCCCATCTTTCAGGTGATGTGGATAGAGTGAAAAGCCCAACATCCCGCCCGCATCGGTCAAAGCGCGCAGCACCTCATCGGGTTTGTTGCGCAGGGCGGGGTGCCACCAATCGGGATTGGCATGGGTGATTGCGATGGGTTGGTTTGAGGCCTCGATCGCCTCCAAGGTCGAGCGGTCAGCGGAATGGCTCATATCGATCAAAAGCCCCAAGCGGTTCATCTCCGCGACCACTTCATGACCCATCCGTGTGAGGCCTGTATCATGGCTTTCATAACAGCCCGTCGCCAGAAGGCTTTGGTTGTTATAGGTCAGTTGCATGACCCGAAGACCCAGCCTGTGCAGAATTTCGAGCAGGTAGATATCGTCTTCCATGGGCGAGGGGTTTTGCGCGCCAAAGATGATCGCGGTGCGGCCCTCTTGCTTGGCTTGGCGAATATCATCCGCGCCATAGGCCATACGGATCAGATCACCATGGGCTGCGAAATGGCGGTTCCATTCCTCAATCCGCGCAACGGTTTCGCGAAAAGTTTCGTGATAGGCAATCGTGACATGCACGCAGTCCATACCGCCTGCGCGCATTTCCTCGAACACTCCGCGTGACCAATTCGCGTATTGTAAACCGTCGATACGATAATCCATCCCTGTTCCGTCACTTTCATTGTTAATGGGATTGGGTCAGATCATGGCGGTTGGCGCAACCCTATAGAAGGATTGAACGGCTTAACTTTCGACGATCAGCTCAGGGATGTTGCGCACATTTTCGCGGATCAAGCTTGCGATCCGCTCATATACGGGGCCAGCACCGCTGGATTTGCGCCAAGCCAAACCAATCGAGCGCGAGAAATGCCGATTATTGAAGGGGCGCACCACCACATCACGGGCGCGGCCTTCGATCTCGGATCGGACATAGAGCGCGCCCCAGAATTATCTCGATGCCGCTGGATGTTCAAAGCGAGATGGAGGTGCTTCTTCTGACCAATATGATCTCGCTGACACCCGGTACGCTCTGCCTTGATGTCACCGAGGATGGCAAAACGCTCTATATCCACGCGATGTTCGGCGACGACCCTGATGAAATTCGCAGGCAGATCAAACAGGGCATGGAGCGCTGGGTCAAAGAGGCGATGGAGTAGAGATATGAGTATTCTGGAAATATCCATCGAGATCGCCTTTATCCTCGTCATGCTGGGGGTGGTCTTCGCCTTCATCCGCCTCGTCAAAGGCCCGAGCCTTCCTGACAGGGTCGTGGCGCTGGATATGATGACGGTTCTGATCGTTTCATTTTGTGGCCTTTTCGCGCTGCGATCAGATGACCAGACCTTCATCGATGTGGCCATTGTATTGGCGCTGATCGGCTTTCTGGCCACTGTCGCGCTGGCGCGCTTTGTGGAACGCAGGCAGGCCACTGTTCAAGATGAACAGGCCGAGACATCGAAGGAGCAAGACCAATGATCATCGAATTGCTTCTGTCTGTTCTGGTTCTTCTTGGCGGGTTCTTCTGCTTTGTGGCAGGGCTTGGCATTTTGCGACTGCCCGATGTTTTGATCCGCATGCATGCCTCGACCAAGGCTGGCACATTGGGTTCGGGGCTATTGCTGATTGCGGTGGCGATATATTTCGGCGATCTCGCGACAACCACGCGCGCGGTGCTGACCATCGTTTTCTTGCTGCTTACAGCGCCAGTGGCCGCCCATATGATCGGGCGCGCGGCCTTTCGGTCGCGGGTGCCGCTCTGGCGAATCAAGATCGAGGACGGGGCTGAGGAAAACCTCAAACGCTGAGGCGCTCAGGTCATCAGAAAATCGAAATGGCCATCGGGCAGGCAGGCGCAGGCCGCCAGTTTGCCCGTTTCATGCGCACCTGTGTTCAGGGCCACACGCCCTTCGCCCAGAAAGGGGATCGTGACCCTGTGATGCCCATAGGCGATCCAGTTTCCATCCACCCGTGCACGGCTTTCCAATTCGGGATGCCCCCAAAGCAGAATCCGCGCGCTTTGTGTCTCGAGCGAGCGATAGGGGTCGGCACCTGCATGGGTCGCGCAGAGATTGCCTGACACCCATGTAAGAGGAAGCTGCGCCAGCCAATCGGCCACGCCATCGGGAAGGGCACGGGCAAGGGCATTGGCCAGCCCGTCTGATTGCTCACCATCCGAAACAGGATCAAGGCCAAGCGATCTGAGGGTTTCAACCCCGCCTGAGCGCAACCAACGCGGGCCGCGCTTTGCGGGATTTTCCAATGTATCCAGCAGCATCCGTTCGTGATTGCCCATCAGGCAGGTGACATTTTCGTGAAAGCTGGTGCTGAGTTCATGAAGCCGCTTTAACACCTCAAGGCTGTCTGGCCCGAAATCAATGTAGTCACCCAAAAAGACAAGCTGCGGGTCCGTGGCGCGGATGGCTCCGATATGGGCGTCAATCTTTTCGAGCATCTGCTCCAGCAAATCGGCCCGACCATGAATATCCCCCACAAGATAGCTGGGTTTTTCAGGGCGCGGCGCATCCACCGAGGCGGCTTGCTCAGCCGCAGGCTGGGATGGCTTGGAGCTGCCAAAGACGGATTTGATACCCTTGATCATGTGATCTTATCTGCGCTCTCGGCGCGGGTTTCGCAATGGCTCTATTCGCGGGCACGCAGAATGCGCGCAGGACGGGCCGCCAAAGGTCGCAGCGCAAAGGCCAGCCCTGCGATCAGGGTGGCCAAAGCGCCCCCGATAACGATGGCAAAGGCAGATACGGGCTCAAACCGATAGGTTGTTTCCATCACGAAGGTCATTACGGCCCACCCGCCAAGTGCGCCCGTGGCGATGGCCACCAAACCTGCGGCCCCACCCAGAATGGCGGAACGGATGGCAAAACTGGCCAAGACAGTGCCGCGCACCGCTCCGAGGGTTTTCAAAACCGCCGCTTCAAAGACGCGCGCCCGTTCGCCTGCGGCAGCCGCCCCGATCAGCACGACAAAGCCCGTGATCAAGGTGGCCAGCGCGCCATAGGAGGTTGCCGCCGCGATCCCGCGCAACGCATCGGCCACATTGTCCAGCGCGTCGCGCACACGGATCGCGGTGATATTGCGCGCATCACCCGCGACATCGCGCAAAATGGCGGCCTCTGCCTCCTGCTCGGCATAGACGGTAGCGATATGGGTATGGGGCGCCCCTGCCAAGGCAGCCTCGTTCAGGGTCAGCACAAAGCCGATCCCCGCATTCGAGAAATCAACTTCGCGAAAGGCAGCCAAACTGGCGGTGATATCGCGCCCCAGAATATTGACTGTTATCTCATCTCCGAGAGACAGCCCGATTTCGGCGGCTTCCTCGGCGGCGAAGGCCATCAAGGGTGGGCCTGAATAGTCATCGGGCCACCATTGGCCTTGCGTGATCTGATCGGCGGGCGGGGCGGTGGTGGAATAGGTCACCCCGCGATCTCCGCGCAGCACCCAATGATTGCCCGCAACCTCACGGGCAGGCTGCCCGTTGATTTGCGTTACAACGCCCCGCAGCATGGGTGCCGTTTCGACGCGGCTGACAGCGGGGTCGGCTTCGACGCGGTCAAGGAAGGGCTGCAATTGGTCGGTTTGGATATCGACGAAGAAATATGAGGGCGCAACATCAGGCAGATCAGCTTGGATCGCGGCGCGCAGGTTCGAGTCGATCTGCCCCACGGCGGCCAGAACGCTCAACCCCAAGCCAAGCGAGAGCACAACCGAAGCCGCCTCCGAGCCGCGACCGCCAACCGATCCAAGGGCCAGCCGCAGCGCCGTGCGCCCCCGTAAGGCCCGCGATTTTCCAAGCCGCCGTGCGAGGGATTTGATCCCCCAAGCGGCAAGCGCCAGAAGCAGCAGCGCACCCAAAATTCCGCCGATGGTCCAAGTGGCAAGGAAGGTCGTGCCCGAAAAGCCAATGGCCGCCGCAGATAACCCTACGGCCAAAAACCCGATGACCAACAGATAGGGCAGGCGCGGCCATGTCATGAATGCGCCGCCTGCATCGCGAAACAGCGAGGCCGCACGGACCTGTTCGGTGCGTGCCAAAGGCAGGAGCGTGAAAATCAGGGCGGTCAGTGCACCGTACAGCGCGGCTTCGGCCAAGGGGGCGGGGTAAAGACTGAAGGCCACGGGCACGGGCAGCTGTGCGGAAATGACTGGAAACAGCGCCAAGGGTGCCAGCGCGCCAAGCACAAGTCCAAGCGCCAGCCCGATCAGCGTCAAAACCCCTATTTGCAGGAAATAGGCCGCAAGGATTGTGCCCGAGGATGCGCCAAGGGTTTTGAGCGTTGCGATGGTGGTGACCTTGCCCTCAAGATAGGCCCGCACCGCCGAGGACACCCCGACCCCGCCCACGGCAAGCCCCGCCAGCCCGACCAGCACCAGAAAGGCCCCGATGCGTTCGACAAAGCGCTGCACGCCCGGTGCGCCATTGCGTGCATCCTGCCAGCGCATGCCTTGGTCGCGGAACAATTGCTCCGCTTCATCTTCAAGGGCCGCAAGATCGGCCCCCTGGGGCAGGCGCAACCTGTATTCGGTGTTAAACAGGGTGCCCGGCTCCAGCAGGCCTGTGCCTTCCAGCCCTGCCAGTGAGACAATCGTGCGCGGCCCGAGCGAGAATCCACCCGAGGCGCCATCAGGCTCGGTCAGCAAAGCGGCGCGCAGCTCGAATTCCTGCGTGCCAAGGCGGAAGATATCGCCAATCTCCATCCCCATACGGTCGATCAGAACCTGCTGCATCACCGCGCCATGGCGTTCGTCTTGCTGTGCCAAGGCCTCGGCCAGCGGCATCTCGGGGCCAAGCATCACGCTGCCATAAAGAGGGTAGGCCCCATCGACACCACGGATTTGGGTTAGCGCGCGTTCGGGTCCTTCTTCGGTATCCATCACCGCCATTGAGCGGAAATCCACCGTCTCGGAAACAGCCTCGGCGATGCGGGCTATATGGCTGCGCTCATCCTCGCTGGCGAAGCGATAGGTGAACTCCATCTCGGCATCGCCCCCAAGGATCACCGCCCCCTCGCGGGCCAAGCCTTCCTCGATGGATTGACGCACCGTGCCCACAGCCGCAATCGCGGCTACACCGAGGGCGAGACAGGCCAGAAAAATCCGAAAGCCGCGAATGCCGCCTCGGAGTTCCCGTCGCGCGATGCGCCACGCCATCCTCATTCGGCAGCTTTCATATCGGTATCGTCAATCCGGCCATCGCGGAGCCGGATCACACGGTCACAGCGCGTGGCCAATTCACGCGAATGGGTCACCAGAACAAGGGTCGAGCCGTATTTGTCGCGCAGCCCCAGTAGCAAATCCATGATCTGCGCGCCTGTTGTCTCGTCCAGATTGCCCGTGGGTTCATCGGCCAAAAGGATCGACGGGCGCGGGGCTGCGGCGCGGGCCAAGGCCACGCGCTGTTGCTCGCCTCCCGACATCTGGCTTGGATAATGATCTGCGCGATGCGCCAACCCCACGGCCTCCAGTTCCGCCTCGGCCCGCTCGAACGCGTCCCTATGGCCCGCCAATTCCAGCGGAGTGGCAATATTTTCTAGGGCTGTCATCGTCGGGATGAGGTGAAAGGATTGGAACACCACCCCCATATGCTGCCTGCGAAACCGCGCGAGCTGATCCTCGGATAGGCTGGTGAGGTCATGGTCCAAGGCCAGCACCTGCCCGCCCGTGGCCCGCTCAAGCCCGCCCATCAACATCAGCAGCGATGACTTGCCCGAGCCAGACGGCCCCACCAATCCAACGGTTTCACCCTTGTCGATCGACAGGGAAATGCCATGTAGGATATCAACGCGGCCTGCATTGCCATCTAGGGAAAGCGCGGCCTCGGAGAGAGAAAGGATCGGGTTTGCCATGTTCAAATTCACTGCCTCTATGCCTGTAAAGGCATATGGTGTTGCGCGCTGGATCAACAAGGTTTTCTTGGGAATTCTGTTCGGAACAGGCATGGCTGTTGCCCAACCCGTCACCATTGCGGCCTTGGGCGATAGCCTGACCCAAGGCTATGGCCTGATACAGGAAGACGGGTTCGTGCCCCAGCTTGAGGGCTGGCTGGCCGAGCGGGGCCACGAAGTTGTGATCCTCAATGCAGGCGTCTCGGGCGATACCACGGCGGGCGGTCTGGCGCGCGCGGCATGGACGCTGACGCCTGATGTGGATGCGATGATCGTGGCGCTTGGCGGCAATGACCTTTTGCGCGGTATCCTGCCCGAGGCCTCGCGCGAGAACCTTGCGGGCATCCTTCGCGCCGCACAGGAGGCGGAGGTTGAGGTCTTGTTGATCGGGCTGAATGCGCCCGGAAATTATGGCCCCGAGTTCCAGCGCGATTTCAACGCGATGTATCCTGACCTCGCCGCGCAATTTGGCACCCTTTATATCGAGAGCTTCTTGGGCGCATTGGAGACTCAAGCGTCAGACAGCCGCTTGGACCAGAGCTATATGCAAGGCGATGGTCTCCATCCCACGCGGGAGGGTGTGGCGCTGATCGTCGAGGCTGTTGGGCCAGAGGTGGAGGCGCTTATTGCGCGGGTCGGGCAGCCCTGATTGCGGAAACCCTTTCGGTTTCTGTTCATAAATATCGGTTTCACATTCGATATCGGCACGCGGGCGGCCGCGTCTGATGTGCTTCCCAGACCATAAAGCCGCGAAGCGCCACGCTGAAAATTGACAAAGCGAACATGACTTGAAACACACCAAACAAGATCAGGAGTGAGCGTTTGGGCAAAGTATTCGATATTTTCGTCATCGGTGGCGGCATCAATGGCTGCGGGATCGCGCGGGATGCAGCGGGCAGGGGTTTGAGCGTTGCCTTGGCCGAGATGGAAGATTTGGCAGGTGCGACCTCCAGTGCCTCGACCAAGCTGTTTCATGGCGGGCTGCGCTATCTTGAATATTACGAATTCCGACTGGTGCGCGAGGCCTTGATCGAGCGTGAAACGCTGCTGCGTGCGATGCCTCATATCTCATGGCCGATGCGCTTTGTGCTGCCCCATCACACGGGGCTCAGGCCTTGGTGGCTGATCCGTTTGGGATTGTTCCTTTATGACAATCTGGGAGGACGCAAAATTCTGCCTGCCACGAAAACGATTTCGCTGCGCAACACGCCTGAGGGGGCCCCCCTCAAGGAGAGCTTTTCCCGCGCGTTTGAGTATTCGGATTGCTGGGTCGAGGATTCCCGCCTTGTCGTGCTGAATGCGCGTGATGCTGAGGCGCGGGGCGCGGAAATCATGACGCGTTCCAAGGTGGTCAGCGCCGAGCGCGTGGATGATCTGTGGCGCATCACCGTCGAGACGGAGGGCGAAACAAAGGATTATATGGCGCGCGCTTTGGTCAATGCCGGCGGGCCTTGGGTGGCCGATATTGTGCAGAATGTTGCGCGGCAGAACTCCTCGGAAGGGGTACGCTTGGTGCGTGGCTCCCATATTGTGACCAAGCGCCTGTTTGATCATGACAAATGCTACTTCTTCCAAGGTGGGGATGGGCGTATCATCTTTGCCATTCCCTATGAGACCGATTTCACCCTGATCGGCACCACCGATCAGGAGCATCAGGGCAGCGCGCGCGATGCTGTCTGCACGCCTGAGGAAAGCGACTATCTGCGCCGTTTCGCGGGTGAGTATTTCAAAACGCCGATTAAGGAACAGGATATCGTCTGGACCTATTCTGGCGTGCGCCCCCTATATGATGACGGCGCCAGCAGCGCGACGGAAGCAACGCGCGATTATGTTCTCTCGCTTGATGATGCAGGCGCGCCAATGCTCAATATCTTTGGCGGCAAGATCACAACCTATAGGCGTCTGGCCGAAAGCGCCTTTGCCGAACTGGCCCCGTTCCTACCAAAGGCAAAAGGGGATTGGAGCGCAGGCGTGCCCCTGCCTGGTGGTGATTTCCCTGTCGATGGCGTGGATGATCTGGTTGCGGCTTTGTGCGCGAAACACGGCTTCCTGTCTGACAGATGGGCCAAGCGTCTTGTGCGGGCTTATGGCACCGATGCTTGGACGATTTTGGGGGATGCGACCTCTGCCGATGCACTTGGCACTGATTTCGGCGCGACGCTGACCGAGGCAGAGCTGCGCTGGCTGATGGACAAGGAATATGCCCGCACGGCTGAAGATGTGGTCTGGCGCCGCTCGAAGTTGGGGTTGCGGCTCTCGCCTGAACAGATCGCGGCGATCGACGCGTTTATGCATGCGCAATGACTTGCCCGCCCCGTAAACTGGGGTAGGCTTTGCGAAAGAGATAACGGGAGGGAAAAGCGATGACCCATATTCTGGCCATCGATCAGGGAACCACGTCGAGCCGCGCGATCATCTTTGATAAATCGCTCACACCGATTGCATCGGCTCAGGAAGAGTTCACACAGCATTTCCCCCATTCTGGCTGGGTCGAACATGACCCAGAGGATATCTGGTCCTCTACGGCGGGCACCTGCCGCGGAGCGATTGAACGGGCAGGGCTGGGGCCATCGGATATTGCTGCCATCGGCATTACAAACCAACGCGAAACCGTGGTGGTCTGGGATCGTGCCACGGGCAAGCCTGTGCATAACGCCATCGTCTGGCAGGACCGCCGCACCTCGGATCTTTGCGCGCGTCTGAAGGCCGAGGGCCATGAGGCGATGGTCCGCCAGAAAACGGGGCTGCTGCTGGATCCCTATTTCTCGGGCACCAAACTGGCTTGGCTTCTGGACAATGTTGATGGCATGCGCGCCAAGGCCGAGGCGGGTGATCTGGCTTTTGGGACGGTGGACAGCTTTCTGATATGGCGGCTGACGGGGGGCAATTCGCATGTGACGGATGCCACAAATGCCGCGCGGACTTTGTTGTATAATATCCGCGAGGGAAAATGGGATGAAGAGATTTGCGCGCTTCTGAATATCCCGATGTCGCTCCTGCCCGAGGTGAAAAACACAGGTGCGGAATTCGGCATGACCCGCCCCGATCTTTTTGGCGCGCCGTTGCCCATTCTGGGCGTTGCGGGCGACCAACAGGCCGCCACGCTTGGTCAGGCCTGTTTCGAGCCTGGTATGCTGAAATCAACCTATGGCACGGGCTGTTTTGCGCTGCTCAATACCGGCGCCAACCTGGTCGAAAGCCAGAACCGCCTTTTGGGAACCATCGCCTATCAATTCGATGGCAAGCCAACCTATGCCTTGGAAGGCTCGATCTTTATTGCGGGCGCTGTGGTGCAATGGCTGCGTGATGGCCTCAAGATCATCCGTGAAGCGGGCGAGACCCAAGGCTTGGCGGAAGCCGCGGACCCAGAACAATCGCTCTATCTGGTGCCTGCCTTCACAGGGCTCGGCGCGCCCTATTGGGACCCTGATTGCCGAGGCGCGATCTATGGGCTGACACGGAATTCTGGCCCCGCTGAATTTGCACGCGCCGCCTTGGAAAGCGTGGGCTTCCAAACCCGCGACTTGTGGGAAGCGATGCGCGCTGATTGGCAAGGCGAGGGGGGCGAGCAGGTCTTGCGCGTCGATGGCGGGATGAGCGCCTCGGATTGGACGATGCAGTTTCTGGCCGATATTCTGGGCGCCCCTGTCGACCGCCCGAAAGTGCTGGAGACAACCGCGCAGGGCGCGGCTTGGGTCGCGGGGATGCAGGCGGGCGTTTATCCTGATCAAGCCGGTTTCGCCAAAACATGGGCGCTGGATCGCCACTTTATGCCAAACATGGACAGCGCCCTTCGTGACGCTCGCTATGCAGGGTGGAAGGACGCAGTAGAGCGGACATTGACGCGGGAGGGCTGAAAGACGTCGCGCAAATTGATGCTTCCCCTTTGCGCAGGCTTGCCGCAATCTTAGCCCCATGACCGAGCTCAAACCCACGCTTAAACTCGCCATCGGGCAGATGTGCTCGGCGGCCAGCCATGTCCCCAATATCGCGGTGATGGAACGGTTGGTACAGGAGGCCGCTGCATCAGGGGCGGAGCTTCTCTGCCTGCCCGAAGTGGCGGGTTTGATGAACCGCGATGGCAAAGCAGCTGCCGAAATGGTCGGCCCTGCCGAGGCTGATCCCTATCTGGCGGCTGCGCGCAACGCGGCACAACAAGCGGGAATATGGCTCCATCCTGGCTCGACCCCTGTGCTGGGGCCTGACGGGCGCTTTCTCAATCATTCGGTGCTGATCGACCCTGAGGGACGCGAGGTGGCGGCCTATGACAAGATACATCTGTTTGATGTCGCGCTTGAAGGGCAGGCTCCGATCGGGGAGTCCAAACGCTTTGCACCCGGGGATCGCGCGGTTCTGGTGCACACGCCATGGGGGCCATGGGGGATGAGCATTTGCTACGATCTGCGCTTTGCCAATCTCTATCATAGCTATGGCCAGCTTGGGGCGCGGGTCATGTTCATTCCAGCAGCCTTCACCGTGCCCACAGGGCGCGCCCATTGGGAGGTGCTGTTGCGCGCGCGCGCCATTGAGACAGGCGCTTTCGTTATTGCTGCCGCCCAAGCGGGCCAGCATGAAGACGGGCGGGAGACATGGGGCCATTCATTGGTCATCTCGCCTTGGGGCGAGGTTTTGGCCGATCTCGGGCCTCATGCTGCGCCAAGCTGCGCGATCCTTGAGCTCGATCTGACCGAGGTCGAGCGCGCCCGCGCGCAAATTCCCAATCTCAAGAACGGGCGGGATTTCGACTTGGTGGAAATCACCGCCTGAAGCGCGCCTGCTGGATCAGCCATCTTGCGAAGCATTCGGACGAAATGTGATTCCGCCCGCGCGCCTAAAACCGTGCTGCTTTGCCGCGAGATCGCACACAAGCGCTGGCCTGGTTCATGATTTCGGCCGCCTTCAATGTCGAATACGGTGCCGCCTTGCGCGATGCATTATCGATGGAGCTGGATACAGAAGCCCGCGCCGAGGCACAGGCCAGAGCGCGGGTGATGTTTGTTGATTGGTGTGACCGCCTGCCAAGCTCTGCACGGATCGAGTCCTGCGACGCCGCAGATAGCTAACGGCGAAAGAAATTAGTGGCGGCGTACGCGGCGGAAGCGCTGGATGGCTTCAACTTCATCGCCCGAGATGCCTGTGGATTTCGCCACTTCTGTCTCGGAATGGCCAGTTTGCGCCAGCACAACGGCTTGGGTGATCAGGCTCTCGCCAACAACCCAATCAAATTCAGCGCGCAGCTGGTCGAGTTTGACAACCAAGAGGTCAAGGCGTGCGTCTGGGCCTGCGCCAAGCTCATGAGGTGGCGGCGGTTCTCGATGTTACCACGGGGCGGGTCTCGCAGATCAAGAAGGCCGCGATCATGCGGCTGCGCGATATGATGAGTGACGCGCTGGAATAGAACAGCGGCCCTCGGGTATCCGTGGGCCTTTGCGCGATCATTTAGTGCACGCTGGGAACATTTGCTGTCTGGGTTTGCTGTTCCGCATGCATTAAAAGCTGCTCCAGTTGCGGTTCCAGATCGGTCAATTCACGACCGCGCCCTGCATGGGCGGCATCTTCGATTTTTCGCAAATTGGAACTCAACCCCGACCATCCGACCACGGCGGTTGAACCCGCAGCCCGATGCGCCAGAACGGCGGTCTCATTATCCCTGACACGCAGGGCAAGCAGCGCGGTGCGCACATCATTCAGCGTTGCAGCGACCAGCCTTGGTGCCGTGTCTTCGCCAACAAGACCGCGGAGTTGAGTGAAATCGAAATTGTCAGTGCCTGCCTCTTCTTGAGGTGCGCTTGCATCAACGAAATCGGCGACAATCTCAGGCTGTGATTGTGGCTCTGGCTCGGCCGTTTCGAGAATACCATCCTCGATTTCGGCCAATGTCTTGGTCAGGTCATATTGCGAGACAGGTTTCACCAAAACGGAATCCATTCCAAATTCTTCATACCAGTCAGGGTCTTCCGCTTCGATCAAGGCTGTGACGCCTAGGATGAAAGCATCGCTTGAGGCACCGCCCTTGCGAATATGCATGGTTGCATCGCGCCCGTCCATGACGGGCATGCTGACATCCATCAAAATGATCTCGAAGGCTTTCTCATTGGCCAAATCAACGGCCTCTTGGCCATTGCGCGCGAAATGGGGCACATAGCCGAGGCGTTTGACCATTTCCGACATGACG
The DNA here is from genome assembly GCF_053570515.1 of Rhodophyticola sp. SM2404. Classification (NCBI taxonomy): domain Bacteria; kingdom Pseudomonadati; phylum Pseudomonadota; class Alphaproteobacteria; order Rhodobacterales; family Roseobacteraceae; genus Rhodophyticola; species Rhodophyticola sp. SM2404. Next base: position 255,517 of record NZ_JBSEDL010000002.1, on the reverse strand, counting down.
GTCAGGTTCACCTCGTTATCATCCACAATAAGGATTTCGCGCGGGACACCCGTTGCCAGCGGAAGATTGGACCGCGCTGTGTCAAAGGCCTTTGTATCGCTTTCGGAGATCTGGAGGACGTGTTCGTTCTCTTGTTCAACCAAAATCTTGAATTCGAAACGGCTGCCTTGACCAAGCGCGCTTGTCAGGCTCAGCTCGCCGCCCATACGCTCAACGGCAAGTTTAGCAATCGGCAGGCCCAGACCCGTGCCAGCATCCCCGTTATTTTGGGCAGAGCGCGATGTCTCGAACATCTCGAAAATGCGCTCGTGATCTTCTTTGGGAATGCCGGGCCCTTCATCGGTGACCGATACCGTAATCTCAAGGGCGTCATTGTCCTGCTTGCGTGACCCGATTTCGACGGAGATACTGCCGTCCTCGGTAAATTTCACGGCATTTCCGACAAGGTTATAGAGCACGCGGGAAAAGGCGGAGGGGTATCCCACGACCTGTTGCTCACAGGCGGGGTCTTGGATTGTAACGTTCAACACATTGCCGCGTTCCCGCGCGATGGATTGCATTTCATTGACCACATCGCGGGCCACCTTGGCGGCCGAGAACGCGTTTTTGCGCTCTTTATTCTCGTTCAGGCGTGTCAGGTTCAAAACATCATTAATCTGGGTCAGAGCGCGTTCACTACAATCGCGTGCGGTGCTGAGAAGTTTGAGATTTGCGTCATCCAGACCTGACTTGTCGATCAGCTCCAGCGAGGCGATCAGGCCATGGAGCGGTGTGCGCATTTCATGGCTCATGCTGGCAAGGAACATTCCACGCGCGACCGCATATTTCTGGGCTTCTTCCACGGCGCTCCGCAATTTGTTCTCAGCGGCCACCTGATCCGAGATATCTCGCACAAATGAGATCAGGATCGGGTCGCCCTCAAGGTCCATATCCAAAGCATGGCTCAGCTCGATCGGAAAGATCTCGCCATTGGCGCGGCGGCCTTCGCTGGGATAGGGGGAGCTTCCAAGGAGTTTGGTCGGGTCAAGCTTGCGTGTTCGTTCCAAAGCGCGGCGATACACGCGCAAAAGGGTTCTTGGAACAATGGTCGTTTCCACCAAAGAGCCGACCAGTTCATCTGTCGAGCGGCCAAAGATGCGCTCGGCCGCGCGGTTGCATAGCAGGATGCGCCCTTCCAAATCGGTCACAATAACAGCGCTGAGAGATGCTTCATAAGCCTTGGAAACCGTAAGCGCGGCCCTCTCGGCCTGTAGGGTGCGGCGCTCCAGATCAAGCCACAAACGCACAGCCAGAAAGGCCGCGATAGAGGTCATCGACAGCAAAATCAGCGACTCGAGCAAGAAGCGCTGCCAAAGCGATTTCTCGGCCAGACGCGCATCTTGTGCGATATCGATAAATTGTTGCATCGCCATGGTCGAAACATCACGCACAAGCGGCTCATGGAGGCCGACTTCGGCAGCGAGCGCGCGCATTGCTTCAACATCGCCGGGCTCGATGGCGTCAATTTGCTGCGCCAGCTCGTTCCTGACCGCGACCAAGCTCTGAAGCATTGTCTCGAGGCGCGTTGGTAGTAGCTCGTCGGCAAGCGATGCCGTTAAAACGGATGTGCGGGAATAGAAAATGTCGAACCGCAGAACCGCATCATTATGCAGCTCAACCAGATTTGCGCCTGAATCCAGATCGGCATTCTGTGTTACCGCGCCGAGTGCGATAATGAAGGCCTGATAATCAACCTCCAACTGGGCGACCAGCCAGCCCTGATTGTCGCTATCGGCTGCGCGGACCGCAACCAAGCGATCATCGAATTTCAGCGCGCTGGCCAGCAAGCCGATGCAAGAGACCAGCAATAGCACAAGAAGGATGAACCCGGTGTTTCTCCGGGTTCTTCCTTGAAGCCCTTCCAAAAGGGAAAGCGGCTTCAACTTGGAGCTCATCAGCCAAGAACCTCAATTCGGTTCAGCTGCCAGATACTGTAGGAATAAATAAGTTCCTGCTGCAATTCAGTATCGCTGTCATATGGGAAGACAACCCATAGCGGGCCTTTATCGCGCACTGAGAAGGGTTCGCCATTCATACGGTTGGCGATGATCGGCAGCTCGTCACTGACAATGTCTTGAGGCATTTCAACCGAGTAATCGTTCACGGCCGTCATAACAATATTGCCCTGTCCCGCGCCTGAGGACGCGAGAACCGATTTCAGGCTGGGGCCGGAAAACTCCAAAACACCTTCGGTCCACAGGGTGGATGTCTCGAAAGAAACCTGCGGGAGGTCGAGAAGATCTTGATCGGAAAAACTACGCGCGCCCGATGCCAAATCACCGGTCAGCGATAAAATCGAGGTCTGTGCAGAAGCTCGGAAGCCAGAAGTTGCGTAAAGGCCGGAAGCGGCGGCGATTGTTAAAAAATTTCTGCGTTTTATTGGGGATTCCTACTATGTCCGAGAAGTGCGGATATCACTCAGTCGTGAGGAATTGTTTTATCGAAAGGTATTTTAGTGTATCTAACGTAGAACGAAACACCACTTCGTATGTGGCTTTGGCCCGCATCTAGGAATTTGGTCCGATTGATGCTTTAGGTCACTAAGGATCACAGCCGATGTGATACTTTCGTTTTTACGGTTCTGCGGAAGCTAAGTTTTCACACGCTGCGCATTTTTAAAGATGGGATAACGTAATGATAGCCGACGGCAAAGATAATAGTGAAGAATTGAGAGTCCTGATCGCTGATGATCACCGGCTACTCGGTGAAGCTGTGGCCAATTTGCTCCGCACAGGGGCAGGGTATACAGTCGGCACTGCTGAAACCTTCGATACAACGATCAGCGCTTTGGCCGCCCATAAGCATGATATTGTGCTTCTTGATCTCAAAATGCCCGGAATGGTTGGATTGGCCAGCGTGCGCACCGTGATCGAGAAAGCAGGCGACGCAAAGGTTGTCCTATTCACGGGGCAGGTGGACCGCCATTTCCTCAACAGTGCGCTTGATCTGGGTGTTAAGGGGCTCATCCCCAAAACGATGCCGCTTCAATCCTTGATCAGTGTCATTCAGCTTATCGACTCGGGCCAGATTTTCGTGCCGATGCAAGAGATCACGCCCACATCGGGTGGCGAACAGGCCGCCGCGGCGCAATTGACGGAGAAAGAGCATTTCGTTCTCCGCCTTGCCGCTGATGGCATGACCAACAAAGAAATCGCGCGCGATATGGGCACCACCGAGGTGACCGTGAAAATGCATATGCGCTCGGTCTGTAAAAAGCTTGGCGCAAGGAACCGCGCGCATGCGGCGATCATCAGTCGTGAACGCGCAATTCTGTAAATTCGCAAAAGTTTAACGATTTTGGCAAAAGGCCCGCCTGGTATTCATGGCGGGCCTTTTCGTTTTCTGTAAGGCCACGATACTGCAGCCTGTTTCCGCAGCCGTTTGCCTCTCCAGACCTTGGCGCAAGATTTAACACTATGTGAATTAACGGTTTTTAACGGATGTGCCGAAGAAACTTTATCTTCATGATTGTTTCGAGTTTTGGCATGATGATTGCAGGTCTTACTACATAGTCTTCAGTAGTGAGTATCGTATTATGACCGTTTTTCAGCGCCAACGCCCCAAATTCACGCCGTTCGCAACAGATCGAAACAGGCGTCGCATTTACCTCGCATTAGGAAAAGCTTCCTAAAGCTGAATATGCACCATCCGGCTTTACGGATGTTCGACCCGCCGGCCAAGAGCCGGTTTTGACCGGAGAAATCGGTCACTCGCAGATGGGTTGTTCAGGGCAATAGCGAGCCAAAAGGCTTCTTAACATTGTAGGTTCATTATGTCTGATCGTTCTTCGATCGGAGGGTTGCCAATTGCCTTGGCCGCCGCGCTGGTTCTGTCCGGTTGCAATGGCGGTGGCGGGGGTGGTGATGCTGGCAAGGACACTCCGACTTCTGTTTCGTTTACCATTGTGCCGCAAAGCGCGAGCACTCTGACAAGTTACTTCGTCCAAAGCTTTGAGCCGTTTGAGGCCTTTGCCGAGGCCCTGCGTGTGGGCGACCAACGATATACCTTCCAGCAGAATAACTGGTGGTTCAATAATGCGCCCTCCACGGTGTATAGCAGCTATCCCCTTGCCTCCTCGCGTGTTGAATATGCGCATACAGTCGGGCTGAGCGGTGCAGGTGAAACCATCGCAATCGTGGATTCAGGGTTCCTGACCTCGCATGAGGCCTTCGCCTCCAACTCGGTTTCAACCAGCGGTTCCGTGCCTGTGGCCAGCCATGGCACTTCGGTTGCCTCCGTGGCGGCAGGGTCCTCTAGTCGGATGATCGGTGTGGCCCCTGGCGCTGATTTGCTGTTTGGCAGCTATAACTCGACGGCCAGCCTTGCCGCTGCCACCCGCGCGGCAAACCAAGCAGGCGCCATTGTGCAAAACAACTCATGGGGCTTTATCGCGCCTGCAACCGTCAGCGGGTTCAACAGCGTTTTCGGAACCAGTTCCGGCCAGCAATACCTCGCTGCCCTTGATAGCTATACCGCCAATAACGTTGCGGTTTTTGCGGTCTCGAATGACAATTCCGCTGGACGCGCAGATCTGATGGAGGCGCTGCCCTCGCTGCGTCCCTCCCTCGAGCGAGGCTGGTTGGCCGTAGGCAACGCTGTGCCTGTTTTCGATGATGAACGGATTTTGTCGGCAACCATGGTGTCTGAGCCATGCGGGATTTCGGCGCGCTGGTGCCTTGTTGCTGATGGGGCGTGGAATGCGGCAAGTTCGGGCGGCAGCCGGTCCTATGAATTTGTGACAGGCTCCTCCTTTGCCGCACCTCAAGTCGCGGGCGCGATGGCGCTTTTGGCGGAAGCCTTCCCAGATTTGACGCCGCATCAATTGCGCACGCGATTGCTGGCGACAGCTGATAACAGCTTCTTCACCCCTGATGGCGAGATGGACCTGCTGCCAGGTGAGGACACGTTCATGCATGCCTATTCCAATGAATTCGGGCATGGGTTTTTGAATGTGCGTGCGGCCTTGCTGCCGATCGGACCACCGACCGCGCAATTCTCCGATGGCTCCTCTGTTGAGGTCGAGACGCTTGTGCATGCCACGGGCAGTGCCATTGGTGACGCGGTTCAGCGCAGCCTCGAAGGGGTTGGCGTAGCTGTGCAAGACCGTATGGCGGGCCAGTTTTCATTGGATGCGTCCGCGCTTTTTGTCAGCATAGCGCCTGAAAGTGCTGGAACCCAGATGCAGCGTCAAAGCATGTCGACTGATTACGCCGTGCAGCGGCTGGCGCCGACCACAGGCCCTGATTATGTCAGCCCGACCTTTGAAAGCCTCATGGCCTTTGATCTTGGAGACTCTGTTTGGTCCGCATCACTGGTCGCGCCAGAAAATGTGGCATCACTGTCGAACCTTGGCCTTGGTGTGCAAAGCAGCTTCGATATCGGTGATGGCGCCAGCCTGAGCCTTGGGGCCGCTGTCTATGAAGATGACGGAAGCCTGTTCGGTTTCAGTGGTCTCTCGGGCCAATCTGGGGCTGCGGTGCAATCAGTCTCTCTCGGGCTCAATCAGGATTTTGGCCAAGGCACAAGCCTGCATTTCAATGCGGAATACGGTTTGGTTGATATTGACCAGTCGATGATCTTCTCCGCCCCGATCTCGGTCAGTTTCAACAGTTTTGATCTGCGGCTGGAACAGCGCGATATCTTCCAGAATGGGGATCGGTTGAGCCTTGGGCTATCCTTGCCCGCCGCAATCAATTCGGGCGTGGGGCTGATGAATGTAGGTGTTCGCACTGCATCGGGCGGGTCGGTGACACAAGGCTTTGCCGTCGATCTTTCACCACGTGACAGGCAGCGGGATTTCTCGATTGGCTATAATGCGCCGATTTCCGACAATGCCGAATTTGCGATGCGTCTGGTGCGCAGCACAAATCGCGGCAATGTTGCGGGACGCAGTGAAACCGCAGGTGTTTTCGGCATCCAGATACGGTTCTGACGCTGCGCAAAAACTGCGGTCGGGGTGTGGCGCACCGTATCCCTACTGCTCAATTCTCTTCCAGATACTGCTCCAACAGGCCGATCACATCCAGCTTGGCCCCGAGCCGCGCGGCCAGCAGGAACACCCCACCAAATTTGCGCTGCAGCAGGAGCACATCAATCGGCAAGGGCGGTAGAACAAAGCCGTCCTCGGCCAAGGCCAACCCTTCGGCCTGCATTTCGCGCGACATGTCGGTTTTGGTGAAATCGACCAATGGCTCGGCCTTGAGGGCCTGAAAGACAAGCCCAATTAGCTGGATGACTTTCGCGCGATGGCGCGGCGCGGTATCTTGGGTCACGAAGCCGATCTCGGTCGCGACCTGCCCCAGCGTCGCCTCATCGCCCTTCAACCCCGCGCGCAATAATCTGCGATATTGCTCGGTGATGACAGGGTCGAGATCACGCGCGGCCCCGAAATCCAGCAACACGATCCGCCCCGTATCGCGATCATAGAGGTAATTGGCGAAATTCGGATCGGTCTGCATCACGCCAAAAACGAATAACTCCTTCAAGGTCAGCTCGATCAGGTCATGCGCAATCTGGTTGCGCGTTTCCTGTTGCTCATCCACGGCCTGTTCAATCGGGATGCCCGCGACATAGCTCATCGCAAGGATATGGCGCGTGGACCAATCGCTATAGAGCTGGGGGACCGTGAATCTCAGTTCATCCGCCAATAGATCTGCAAATTGGTTCAGCTGCTGACCTTCGCGCGTATAATCCGTCTCTTGGTGCAGCTGCCCTCGTGCCTCTTCAAGATAGGGGGCAAGCTCGAACCCTTTGGGCAGCAGGCCAGACATCCGCATAAGCACGCCCACATTGGCCACATCGCTATCGATGCTTTTGGCGACGCCCGGATATTGTACCTTGATGGCCATATCGCGCCCGTCTTTGAGTTGCGCGCGATGGACCTGCCCGATGGAGGCCGCGGCAATTGGGTGGACATCAAATTTGGCAAAATCGGCCAGCCAGCGCTCTTTCCACTCGGTATTGAGAACCTGCTTGAGTTGGGCAGGGGGCATGGAATGCGCATTATCCCTGAGCCGCGCCATGATCTGGGCCAACTCGGGCGGCAGAACATCGCCCGTATCCATCGACATCAGCTGCCCGATTTTCATCGCCGCGCCGCGCATCTTTGCCAATTGGTCGGCCACGCGGGATATATTACTTGGGGTGAGCAAAAGCCCCCGCATCGACGGCCGCTGCCCGCGCCCCAATTGGACAACGCCATTGGCGGCCATATTGCCTGCCACGCCCGCCGTCATCGCGCCCAATTGGCCCAAGCGCGTCAGCCGCTTTGCAGGCACGGCGAGGGGGCTTCTATCATCTGGTTTTATGCTCATGGTCAGGAGATAGCCGCTCCCCGCCTCTTGTCCATGATCCAAGGGCGGAACGACCTGTCGCGGCTATTTATATTGCGCGCGGCGATCCGAGAAATCGCGCACGCGCTTGCGCCAAGCCTTGTAGCTTCCGGTTTTAAGCGTGCTGCGCATCAGCGATTTGACATGTTTTTCGCCGATCCCGTATTCGCGTTCGATATCGGCAAAGCTGATATGATCAGACAAAGCCATCTGCACGATGTCGCTGATATGCTCTTGCGGGAGGGATTGTAGCTTGTTCATTGGCGATCAAATAGCGGGCGGCCTTGTCAGGGCAAGCAGGCTAGTCGCGATAAAGCCGCAAAGATGCAATCGCGACCTCCGCCTGAAAGGCCCGACCAATGGCAAGAATACCGATCCGTTTGAGCTTTGATGCGTGAAATTCGGCATCCGTGCGGTGTGGCTCAAAGGCCTCAAACGGAATGCGCTTGCTTTGCCACAGGGGCGTGGCCTCAAACCCAGTGCGAAAGGACTGCCAAGGGCGGATCAGATCGGACGTGCGCAGGCGCAGATCATAGCTTTCATCATTGCCACAAACATCCAGCACCAAACCGCTCCAAGCGCTTGCATCGAAACTGCTGCCCTTAGGGTTCAGATCAAAGGCGATTTGAACAAAGCCGCCGTTATTCTCAAGCGAGACCGCGCCGCGCAATACGCAGGCCATGCGCCCGTTATAGATTTCCTGCGTCATCCCCCCTTTGGAGACACCGCCCATGACCCCGTCAGCGACATAGCTCCAGCTTGGGGTAAGGTCGAATTCCGTCATATTACCTTACCGTTGGGCTGGTCTTTCGTTGCGCCGAAAAACACTGGCGCATCCCCGTCTGACCAAGGTTCATATTTGGTCATGATCGCGGCGAAGCGAGGGCTTTGCAGAAAGCCATCCAGCCAAGTGATCAGATCGGGCCAAGCCTGCGCGTCAAACCATGCGCGGTCCGAATTTGCGAATTGGCGAACAAAGGGCAAAATAGCAAGATCGGCAAGCGTGTAGCGGTCGCTGAAAAGGGCTGACTGGCCTGCAAGCCGTTGGTTGAGATCGATAAGATAGCTGGCCGCCTTCGCGCGCTCTGCCTCAGGGTCGAGGTCAGGAAAGCGGGAGGCATATTTGGTATGGTCCAACGCGGCCTTGAACGGCCCGTCATTGGCCTTGATTAGCTGCCAGCCCTCATCTGGCATGTCCAACAGTCCTTCGGGGTCATTGCAGCCAAGCGCCCAAGTCAGGATATCGAGGCTTTCATCCAAGACACGGTCAGGCAGGCGAAGGGCGGGAACTGTTCCCGAAGGAGACGTCTCAAGAAAGGCCTGTGGCTTGTCGCGCAGCAATATCTCGCGCAGTTCAACACAAAGCCCTGCGCTACACAGTGCCAAGCGCGCGCGCATGGCATAGGGGCAGCGACGGAATGACCAAAGAATCGGAAACTGAGACATCAGGCAACCTATGAACCGAGCGCCACAGAGGTCAACGCAGCGACGTAGAAATAGCGCGCGGGCGCAAGACATGCGGCCTGATCCTTTTGGCCGATCATCCCTTGCATATGCATCTTCATAGCGGGTGATATCATCCTCACCCAGATAGGCCCCTGTCTGAACCTCGATCAGGATCATTGGCACCTTGCCGGGGTTGCGCATTCGGTGAACAGCCCCAAGCGGGATATAGACGGATTGGTTTTCGCTGACCAATTGGACATGATCATCAATCGTCACCTCTGCGGTGCCCGATACCACAATCCAATGCTCAGCGCGGTGATGATGGCTTTGCAAAGACAGCGCTGCACCAGGATGGACATGGATGCGTTTGACCTGAAACCGATTGCCGATTGCAAGGCTCTCAAACCAGCCCCAAGGGCGGTGATCTTTGGGGAAATCTGTTGCCTGTGCCGCGTCCTTGGCCTTGAGCGCATCAACCGCCATTTTCACATCCTGAGCGCGCAACATATCGGCCACCAGAACCGCGTCATTCATCGCAACCGCCATAATATTGTTCAGCCCGATCCCCACAATCTCCAGATTGTCACTGTCGGAGCGCAAAAGAGTATCGCCGCAATCAATCGCCGTGGCGGGGCACACAATTTTCTACCTTCTGGATAAGGCGTCACTGACAACAGTCGTCGATGAACTGCCACGTCTTTACATTTGGACAGGCTGGATCGCGTTTATCATTTTCGTACCGCTGGCGCTTACATCAATGGATTACTTCGTGCGCAAAATGGGCACGTGGTGGAAGTGGTTGCAACGCTGGACCTATGCCGCAGCTGTGTTGACACTGGTGCACTGGGCCGCTTTGAACGATTGGAACGGCGCGGGACCAGCCCTCATCCACTTTGGCCCCCTGATCGCGCTTGAAGCCTACCGCGTCTGGTATTGGTACCTTCGGCCACGGCCCGCAGTGGCATAGCGACTGCCTCGACACCTTGACCCAATGCATCATGTAGAGCGAAGGGGAAAATCCACAAACGATGCCTTGCATCAGCTGTCGCCTAAGAAGATGTAGCAAGGAGAGTTATAAACTAAGCGCTGGCAACGCATGTGTGCTGCTGAACTTCGTTCTATTAGACATGGTTGGTTCCAGAGTTTTGAAAGCCAATCATTTGCCTGTCCAAGGTAACATATGGCAGTATAGATGCGGCGTTGGCACAAATTATGGATGCGGAGGTAGCGCAAGTTTTGCGTAAGGGTTTTCAACAGGGGATTACACTTCGTCACTTGCGTGCTCTTGTTGCGTTGTCGGATCTGAAACTCGTCGCGCGGGTTTCCGAAGCGCTTGGGGTGACCCAGCCCGCCGTGTCAAAACAAATTGCCGAGTTGGAAAAGATAGTTGGCTTGCCCGTCGTGACCCGGGATCGCAACAGGCTTTACCTGACGCCAATTGGCACGAGGCTTGCTGAACATGCGCGTCAAGCGCTTGGGCAACTTGATCGCGCCGCCTTTGATATCGAAGCGATGACAAGCGGTGTGTCAGGTTCTGTTGGGGTTGGTGTCGTCAGTTCGGTTGCGTCGACACTCTTGCCCAGCACGATTTCCTTGTTCAAGCGCAGCACACCACAGGCAAACGTTTCAGTGTCCGAAGGACATTTCGTCGAACTATTGCCGCAACTCGAAGCTGGCGCCCTGGATCTGTTGATAGCACGGGTTTGGCAGCCTCAGGAGCTGGCCGGTATTAACCAAATGGCCTTGTTCTCCGAGCCTGTCGTCGTTGTCGCAGGGCCTAATCACCCGCTAGCACAAGAGACGGCCGTCAAGTGGGCGGATGTTGCAAATTTCCCTTGGATACTCCCGAAACCAAACTCGGTAGCCCGACAGGCCGTGGACGCGCTTTTTGCCGCCAATGGGCTATCACCACCCACGAATACAATTTCATCCCTGTCGCTGGCGCTGAATGTCGAGCTATTGCGGGTCATGCCTGCCCTTGGGTTGCTGCCACAGCGGCTGGCGCAGACACAGGCGAGGCGAGGCGAGCTCGTCACGCTGCCGCTGGATACACATGATTTGCTATCAGAGGCGCGGTGCTTTTGGCGCAAGGAGCATTTCGCACAGAATGCGGCGCTTATCTTGTTCCTGAAGTGTCTGGAGCAAGCAACGCAAGACATCAAAAACATTCCATTTGGTTAATGTTTCCGGCGAATTTTTCATTTTTAATTGCCAAGATCCTCTCTTACCTTAACCAAACACACGGCTTGGGAGGGCTATTGTGTCTATTCGTTTCACCTCAATGCATCGTGCGCGCTCGTGAGCGGCTCTAGGCTTTGCGCTCTCTCCGCGTGTGAGGTTCTAGCTGCTTTTGCGGCCAAAACCCTGACTCCGGTTGAATACCTGACAGCTTGTCTAGAGCAGATAAAGCAGTACAATCCTAAAATTAATGCCTTGGCGGCGATGGACGTCAAAGGGGCCATTGCCCGTGCCGAAGGTGCGACAAAGCGCTGGCGGTCTGGCGCGCCGATGGGGCCTTTGGACGGCCTGCCAATTGGCGTCAAGGATTTGCAGGACACGAAGGGGCTGCTGACCACACATGGCAGTATCCGCGCACGAAGCCATGTGCCTGACGAGGATATGCCAATGGTCGCACGTCTGCGCGCAGCGGGCGCCATGATTCTTGCCAAGACAAATGTTCCCGAGGTGGGGGCCGGAGGAAACAGTCGTAATCCCGTCTGGGGTGCGACGGGTAACCCGTTTGACGCCAATTTGGTTGCGGGTGGCTCGTCGGGTGGCTCGGCAGCGGCGCTGGCGGCCAACCTGCTGCCGCTGTGCACCGGCTCTGATACGGGTGGCTCGCTCCGGATGCCCGCGGCCCTTTGCGGCATCGTTGGCTATCGCCCGTCAGTTGGTGTAATCGCCCACCCTACGCGCCCCTTGGGGTGGTCTGGAATTTCGGTGCTGGGTCCAATGGCACGTACGATTGATGACTTGGCATTGATGTTAGAGGTGTGCCGCGGGCACGACCTTGATGATCCTTTGTCGGTTCCAGTGCAGGCTCGCTTTGACGACTTGCCCGAAGTGCCTTTGCAGGGCTTGCGTGTCGGGTACAGCGAAGACTTTGGCGGTGCCCCTGTCGACCCCGCCATTCGCGAGACTTTTAAAGCCCGTGTTGAAACCCTGCGCCCGCACGTCAAAGAGTGCCGCCCCGTGGATCTTAATCTTGGGGACATGGATCGCTGTTTTGACATCCTGCGCGCTGAAAGCTTTGGTGTCGCCTTTGGTTCGGGTGTCCAAGAAGACCCCGACAGCTTCGGCCCGCATATCAAAGAGAATGTTGCGCTCGGTCAGACCATGTCCTTGGCGGATCGCGGTTGGGCGCACAATGAGCAGACCCGCATTCTGCGCCGCTTCAATGCGCTGATGCGCGAGGTTGATGTGATTGTGCTGCCGACTTCGCCGGTGTCTCCCTTTGCGTGGACTCAATCACACCCTACCCATATCGACGGGCGGGGCTTGGACATCTACTATCGCTGGCTGGCACTGTGCTATCGCGGCTCGCTTAGCGGCGGCCCCGCGATTACGTTGCCTTGCGGACGCGATGCGTATGGGATGCCCTTTGGGCTTCAGATACTGGGAGCGGTGCGAGGCGACGCACAGCTTCTCAGCGCAGCCAAGGCGGCCGAAGGTCTGTTTGCTGCCAATACAGAAACGGCCCGTCCCTTGGCCGATATGGAGACCCTTGCCCCCTCGGAAATCGATTTGCGCTCGATCGTGACCCATCCATCGGATCTGACAAAACCCAACGATCCCAATTCACACGATTTGCGCACGGCGGTTTGATATGTGGCTGATACCAATAATCTTTATTCTTCTACTTATCAGCGGCACGGCCTTTGCCTATCTGATGGGGGCGGTGTCGGTTCTGACCTTCGTTGCCGTTGATAAAACCCAGTTCCTTTCAGTTCTGCCGCAGCGAATCTTTTCGCAGCTTGACGTCTTTGCCTTCATGGCAATGCCGCTGTTTATTCTGACCGCTGAGATTATGAGCCGCGCCGGTGTCACGCGCAGCCTGATTGATTTTGCCATGTCCATCGTGGGCCGGTTCCGGGGAGGCCTTGGGCACGTCAATATCCTCACCAGCGTTTTCTTCGCGGGCATCTCCGGATCCGCCATTGCCGATAGTGCAGCCCTGTCGCGCACATTCGTACCCGAGATGAAGGCACGCGGCTATGACCCATACTACGCGGGGGCGATCACAGCAGCCTCTTCTATGATCGGTCCGATCATTCCACCCTCGATCATCATGATCATCTACGGCGGGTTGACGGGCGCCTCCGTCGCGGCCCTGTTCATCGCTGGGGTTGTGCCGGGACTGTTGCTCGCTACCGCGCTCATGGGGTTGAACGCGATCATTGCGCGGTTCAAAGGCCATCCCGGCGGGCGGTCAGATGACCTCCCGCGGTTCGTGCCAAGCCTGCTAAATGCCGCGCCCGCCTTGTGCCTGCCGATTGTGATCCTTGGCTCTCTGGTCTTCGGTTTGGCCACACCAACCGAAGGGTCGGCCATCGCCGTGTTTTTCGCGCTCGTGGCGGGGCAATTCTACAAGGGCCTCAACTGGCGCATGATCGTTGATGCGATCGAGGCCACGGCAAAAATGACCGGAACGATCTTTATTATTCTCGCTGCGATTTCGGTGCTGGGCTATCTGGCGGGACAGCTTGGCTGGTCTCAGGCGCTGGCAAATTGGGTGGAGTCCTTCGGGCTGACAGGTACGAAATACCTGTTTTTCCTCGTGTTCATCTTCCTCATCGCGGGCATGTTCATGGACACGCCCGTCGCCCTCACTCTGTTGATCCCGCTTTTCGCTCCACAGGCGATGGAGCAAGGCATCAGCTCGATCCAGCTTGGTATCGTGCTGTGCTTCAATCTGTGCATCGGTCTGATCACGCCGCCTTTGGGCAAATGCCTTGTGGTCGTCTCGGCGCTGACAAATCTTAACTACTGGCGGCTGGCCTACGCTGTGCTGCCCTTCATTCTCGTTCAGGTGCTGCTCTTGCTGGCGCTGGTCTATTGGCCCGCAATCAGCCTCACGTTGCCACGCCTGTTCGGGTTTTCCGTGAACTAACCAATCCAAAGGGAGGACCACCAATGAAACTTAAGGCACTTACAATTGCAGCACTACTCGCGATGAGTACGTCCGCTTCAGCAGAAGTGAAAATTGCGCTCGATAGCGCGCCAGAACTGGACACATCGGGCTCGTACAATTGGGCATTCGCTTTCGGCCAAGCCCTGACCGAGGCGGGCATGGACGTGCGTGAGTTACCTCGCGGCTCCGTTGGTGATGAGGCCGAGAAATTTGATCAAGTCTCGACAGGTTTGTTAGAAATTTCCCTGTCAGACGTGCGCGCCGTCGCGCAAGTGGACCCGTTCATATATGGCATCCGCCTGCCATATATCTTTACTGATATCGCGCACATGGATCGCACTTTGGCAGCCGGTGACTTCTACGCACGTATCAACGAAAGTCTTGCTGAGCAGAACGCCATTTTACTTGCTTTGGCACCGCTTGGGCCAGCATCTGGTGTGATCACGACAACTCAGGCCGTGCGTTCCCCATCTGACATGGCTGACCTGCGTATGCGCGCTTTGGACGATGCACAAATCGCTATGTACGAGGCATGGGGCTCTAGCGGCACGATTGTGCCTTGGGGCGAAGTACCCGCTGGTCTCCAAACAGGCGTGATCGACGGTTACCTGAATTCACCGTTCGTACCTGTGATGTTCGGTCAAACAGATTTCGTGAGGAACTTCGCAACCGCGGATGTGATCTGGCCTTTGCGTGCCGTACTGGCGTCAAAGGATTGGTATGATGGTTTGTCAGACGAAGAACGCGCGACTGTTGACGCCGCCGTTGTGACAGCAGACGCCTCTGCACGTGCATGGCTCGAAGAAGCGTCAGAAAATGGATTAACAGCGCTTGAAGAGAACGGCGTGACTGTACAGCGCTTGACAGATGAAGAGCGTGCGGTGTTCCGCGAGGCTTCTTTGGCTGTATACCAGTCGGACCTGATGTCGGCCGAAGATACAGCCCTGTGGCAGACACTCTCTGAAGAGAACCGCTAAACCGATATGGGCGAGCCCCGCGTGACGTGGCTCGCCCATTGCACAACCGGAGAAGACAGATGCAACATTTCATCATCAGCACCAGCGACCGCCTGCACTTGATGATGCGCCGCGTGGCCGTGTTTGCGGTAAGTGTGATGTTCCTGACGGTCGTCGTGCAGATTATCGCGCGCTATGGCTTCTCTTCTCCCCCTGTCTGGACCGAAGATGTCGCACGCTATGCAATGGTCTGGACCGGATTGTTGGGCGCGACCTTGTCGTTCAAGACTAAATCGGATGCCGTCCTTATGGACAGCGTTTTTCCCAGCGCCCCGCATGTGCTGGCACTGTTCGCAAAGGGTGTCCAAAGCGCCGCGGTGCTGACCTTTATCCTGCCGGTCATCTACTTTTGCTTCATCGGCCTGCGTGGCGGGTTTGCCAGAGGATACCTTGCCCGTCAGTCAGGTTTAACCGCCGACACGCTCGGGATTCCAATGGTTTGGATCTCGGTGGCGGTGCCCTTGTCTATGATCATCATCCTTATCCATCTATTCGCCCGCTGGGCCGGGGATGACGGTGTGGAGAAAACAGGTGCTCCGCTCGATTGAATGCTTTGATTATTCAAGCACAAGAACATGGTGGAGCGATCGTCGGGGGCCGTTTTGACCCTTGATCCGAACCTGACCCATTCACGGGACTGATTTCGATGGCGCAGCAGAGCTTTCTAAGCGAAATCCTTGCAAGAATTGCTGGTGCCGGTCGCAGCCGGCCACAGGCCGCAGAAGACACCGCAAACAGCCTAGTGTCGCTGTGTCATTCACTGCTTCGCGACGTAAGCGAGGCTGAGGGGCTGAAGATATCGCGTCAGATCCTCGACATTTACGCGGCGGCAGACGTCGCAGAGAAGGCGGCGTTCTTTTCCGCTGTCAGCCAAGAATTCGGGCCCGATGATGCAGCGTTGACCGCAGCCGTCGCCGATTGGACCCCCGGAGACATCGACGCTGCACGCGCACTGCATTTCGTGGCTGAGCCGCAAACCCAAGAGTTGATCCGCACCATCAACCGCGTCCCCGGGGCAACTGCTGAATTGGTCGCGATGCGGGCTGATTTGCTCGCGCATGCGAAACAGAACCCACAGCTGCGCGGGCTGGATTCGGACTTTCAGCACCTTTTTGCGTCTTGGTTCAACCGCGGCTTTCTGGAGATGCGGCAGATCAATTGGTCAACCTCGGCGCAAATTCTGGAAAAGGTCATCACTTACGAGGCGGTTCACGAAATCGCTGACTGGGATGATTTGCGCCAGCGCGTTGGTGATCCCGACCGGATGCTCTTTGCCTTTTTCCACCCCGCGATGCTGGACGATCCGCTGATCTTTGTTGAAGTCGCTTTGCTGAGCGAGGTTCCGGATGCAATCGGGCCGATCCTTGCGGCCGATCGCAAGCGGACCGATCTCGACACGGCCACGGTCGCAACTTTTTATTCGATTTCCAATTGCCACGCGGGCTTGCGCGGGGTCTCGTTCGGGAACTTCCTGATTAAACAGGTTGTGGCGGAACTGCAAAAACTGCGCCCGAACCTCAAGACATTCGTGACGCTGTCGCCTGTTCCGGGCTTTAGGAAGTGGGTCGCGCAATCCCTGCAGAACGGTGACGCCTTGCTAAGCGATACCGACAAGGAGACGCTAAGCGAGCTTGGCGAACACGACCTGCCGCAAGATGACTTCATCACCCAGCTTGCAGCGCGTTTTCTGACGCAAGCCAAAAGGGCGTCGGGCACGGTAGCCGACCCGGTGGCCCATTTTCACCTCGGCAACGGGGCGACCCTGTTGCGCGTTCATCCGGGCGCCGATCAAAGCCCGCGCGGCATCGCCAATTCGTGGGGTGTGATGGTCAACTATCTCTATGACGGTGAGACGATCGAACAAAACCATCAGGCCTACGCAAGCAAAAACGATGTTTCGGCATCACCCAGTGTCACCGCACTAAGCAAAGGGTAAAAGGACGTCCCATGTATCACGGAAACCACTTGGCCGCGAAATTGCGTGCAGCAAGCCTAGGCGCTGAAAACAGCCTGTTTCTGCACAATCATCAGACCGGCGAAGAGGTCTCGTACAAGGCGTTTTTCGCCAACGCCGAACGTATGGCGCAGGCCTTGGTGGACGCAGGCGTTAAGCCCGGCGACCGCGTGGCCGTGCAGGCCCCAAAGACGCAGGCAATGTTAGAGCTTTACGTTGCAACAGTTCTGGCAGGGGGCGTGTTTCTGCCCCTCAACACAGCTTATACTGCTTCCGAGATCACCTATTTCCTGACCGATGCGAAGCCGTGGATTTTTGTCTGCGATCCAAAGTGCGAAGATGAGCTATCAGCTGTCGCAAAAGACGCAGGTGTGGCCAAAGTTCTGACCATTGGCGCTGATGAAGGCGGATCGCTGCCAGAGCGACGCGATGCAGCAGCCCCCGGGTTCACGCCCGCCCCGCGCGGGCCCGACGATCTGGCCGCAATCCTCTATACCTCGGGCACGACGGGACGCTCCAAAGGGGCCATGCTGACGCATCGGGCGTTGGCGTCGAACGCGCAGACACTCAAAGACAGCTGGCACTTCAGCGCGGATGATGTCCTGATCCACGCCTTGCCGATTTTTCACACGCACGGATTATTCGTTGCAACAAATATCACGCTTTTGGCCGGATCGTCCTGCATCTTCATGTCCAAGTTCGATGCCGATGACATCCTTGGTTACATGCCGGACGCCACGGTTTTGATGGGCGTGCCGACCTTTTATGTGCGCCTTCTTGAAACCGAAGGGCTGGGCAAGGCTTCAGCCAACATGCGTCTGTTCGTATCCGGCTCGGCTCCATTGCTGGCCGAAACACATGATCGCTGGCGCGATGTGACCGGACACGCGATTTTGGAGCGCTATGGGATGACCGAAACCAACATGAACACCTCGAACCCATATGACGGCGATAGACGCGCCGGAACGGTGGGGTTCCCCTTGCCAGGGGTTGAGGTGATCGTCACCGATCCGGCAACTGGCGCGCCCTTGCCGCAGGGCGAAATCGGCGTGTTGGAAGTGCGCGGGCCCAACGTATTTGCAGGTTATTGGAAGATGCCTGATAAAACTGCGGAAGAGTTGCGCGACAATGGGTTTTTCATCACTGGGGATCTTGGGCGCATCGACGCAGACGGTTATGTTCACATCGTTGGACGCGGAAAAGACCTGATCATCTCGGGCGGCTACAACATTTATCCCAAAGAGATCGAACTGGTGATCGACGATCTGCCGGGCGTCGTTGAAAGCGCGGTCATTGGTGTCCCGCACAAGGATTTTGGCGAAGCTGTCGTGGCAGTCATTGTCGCCCAGGATGGTGTCGAGATTTCGGCGCAAGACATCTCGAACTCGATCAAAGATGATCTGGCCCGCTTCAAACAACCCAAGCGCATCGAGTTTGTCCAAGCCCTGCCACGCAACGCCATGGGCAAAGTGCAGAAAAACGTTCTGCGCGAGGCTTATGACGGGGTTTTCCAGTAAAGCGCGCCGACAAAGCTGATCGAACATTAAAATGAGAAATAGGGAATTGGTATGACACAGCACAATACGGCTTTGGCTATTGCCGCCTTGAAAGACCTGCTCGGAGATCGTCTGTCCACCGGCGAGTCCATCCGGGAAATCCACGGCAGGGATGAGGCCTATTCCGAACCCGCTTTGCCGGACGCAGTCGCGTTTCCGGAAAGCACCCAAGAGGTTTCGGCGATCGTGAAGATTTGCGCGCAACATAGGGTGCCGGTTGTGCCGTTCGGTATCGGCACATCACTGGAGGGTCACGTCATCCCGACCCATGGCGGGATCAGTGTTGATACCAGCCGGATGAACAAGATTCTTGAAATCCATGAAAGCGATCTCGACGCGATTGTGCAGCCTGGGGTTTCACGCACACAGCTAAACCAGGAACTGCGCGCCACCGGTTTGATGTTCACCGTCGACCCTGGCGCCGATGCAACGCTTGGCGGGATGGCTGCCACACGCGCATCAGGCACGAACACGGTTCGCTACGGCACGATGCGCGAGAATGTCTTGGCGCTAGAAGTTGTTTTGCCCGATGGCACGATAATCGAAACTGGATCGCGGGCGCGAAAATCCTCGGCCGGCTATGATCTTACGCATCTCTTTGTTGGCTCAGAAGGCACGCTTGGGATCATTACACGGCTGACAGTGCGCCTGTTCGGCCAACCAGAGACGATACTTGCCGCCACCTGCGGATTTGAAACGGTCGACGCCGCCGTTAATAGCGTCATCATGGCCATCCAGATGGGTATTCCAATGGCCAGGATCGAATTGCTGGATGAGGTCCAGATGAAAGGGATGAACATCTTCAATCCGGATCTGAATCTGCCAGAAAAACCCCATCTTTTTCTGGAATTTCATGGTTCAGACGCCAGCGTGAAGGAGCAGGTGGAGCTTTTCGAAGGTGTCGGTGAGGAATTTGGCGCTTCGGACTTCGCGTGGGCCACAAAGGCCGAGGACCGCGCGCGCCTGTGGGCGGCGCGGCATAACGCCTATTACGCGGGGAAGTCCCTTCGCAAAGGCTGCGAGAGCGTTGTCACTGATTGCTGTGTCCCCATCTCTGAACTGGCGGACTGCATCGCTCGCACCAAGGAGATTGTCGACGAGGCTGGTTTGATCGCCCCAATCGTTGGGCATGTGGGGGACGGCAATTTTCACCTGTTGATCCTGTTTGACCCCAACGATCCCGAAGAACTGACAAAAGCCAAGCAGCTTGCATCTGATGTAAACCGAGTCGCATTGTCTTTTGGCGGGACCGTAACCGGCGAGCATGGCGTCGGTACGGGCAAGAAGAAATACATGGTCGAAGAACACGGCGCAGCCTATGCGCTAATGGCGACGTTGAAGCGTGCGGTGGATCCGGAGAATATCATGAACCCGGGAAAAACCGTCAACATCAACTGACACATCATAGGGAAAGTGGTTGATCTCGCCAGGTGTCTTTGTTGTCTTTCTCATCACCCACTCCTCGGTGGTTACGATGAGCAACAAACCCTCTCTTGGCAAATAACCCTATTTGGACCCATAGGCGCTGACGTCAGACAAGCTCTTCGAGGTCGGGTCGTTTGGGAAGAAGTTCGGTGAATGTTTCTAGGTGATGTGTCATCTGTCCATGCCTTTTGAGGGCCAAAAACTAAGGCTCAATCGGCGCAATGGATCTAGGGATGTATGGAACACACGTTGATCGGCCAGGCCGATCAGCCTGGTTTACAGCTTGAACGCTGCGATAATCATTGGTGTGTGTATCAAAGTCATGGGACTTATATCTGCGCGTTGCTGTTCCGGTTCAAGCTCTATCGTCGTTTTTTGTGTCTTAGCCGAGACCGGGCCCGTTCTCAGCCACATCCCGGACAATGGCGTTAGCCTCCTGCCGCGTATCAGGGGCGATGTCAGTCCGCGCGAGGAACGTCTTGATCCGGTAGATCTGCACGTCTAGCCGGAAAATCCGCGCGAACAGATTGCTTTCAACAAATGCAAGACGTTTCGCCAAGGCCACGATCTGTGTCCGCAGTTTTGGCGGTGCCGCTTTCAACGGTGTCGGATCGTCCATCGTGGTCTTGCCGCTATCGGGATCATAGATGAGCGTTTCGGCGTCTGCCTCGCTCAGGACCGCTTCGAGTGCCTTCACGCCCTGTTCATATGCCTCTTTGGCCCCCTGCGCAGCGGCCATTTCATCCTGAGATTTTTGCCGCGCCACCTTCACCGCTTCTTTTTCTCTTTCGATGTTTTCTGCGCCTCGCGCCATGGCTGTTTCCAACGCGATCCTGCGGACTTCCAGCGCTTCCATTTCGACAGCCATCTTCGCCTGCTTCTTTTCCAGCCTTCGGCTATAGGTTTCTTTTCTTTTGACCTCTTTTTCCGTCAGCTCCTTTTTTGCTTCCAACTTTTCTAAGAGCCTTTGGGTCTTTTCCAAAGACGCCCTCTGCTCCGCGACCTTCGCTTCGCTGTCCTCGATCTCAGCCTCCAGCGCGGCCTTTTCCCGCGGCAGATCCTCATGCAACTGCTTCACCGTCCGGTGCAGCGTGTCTGGGTAATTGGCCCCGGCGTCCAGCCGGGCTTTCTTTCTGTTTCCGCGCTCGATTTCCGGAGCGTAGCGCTGCATCACCTCGGCCGCCAAATCCTGCAACGCCGCCATGTCACCGAGCCGTGTCGCGTTGCTGATGGGCTCGCCATCGTCGTTAAACGCCCGCATCGTAAAATGCGCGTGGATCGCGGTTTCATCGAGATGCACCACCAGTGCTTCCAACTGCGTGTTCAGCTGCGCTGCGATCTCTTGGGCCAGTTCCGTGAAGGCCCGGTCTTGGACTTCAATCGGCAACCGATTGAACACGTCCTGCGCATTGTGGCCAAAGGTGATGATGCCCGCCGTGACCACAGCCGCATTGGATTTCATCTTGCGGGTTCGGCCCGCGCGCTTCCGCAGCGCTTCGTTCTCGCGCTGGATGTCCGGTAAGGGACGCAGTTTCATAAGGTTGCGGTTCAACGCCGTCCGGTCGCCATCCACGTAATCAGGCTGGGCGCCGATCCGGAAATCATGCCGCCGTTGAAACTTTGCTTTCGACATCGGTTTGGGCTCGATCCGAACGGACACGGCATTTGGATTGGATGCCGTCGCATCTCGGACAATTTTGGGTTTTGTATCTGTCATGGGGCAAGCATTCGCGCCTTTCATGAAAGTTCAAAATCATTCCCAAATAAATTATGTTTGTCATATACTTAATGAAGGACGGCTTGATCACATAACCTACTCGGCATAACTTACGTTATCCCGATCCGGTGAAGAGGCTTCGCCCCTTTCAAATCCCCACCAAAGAGGATGCGCTGCCCCTTTGGAAACCCGTGCTGCCCGGAAATTGATGTGTCCTACTTCAACTGGTCCAGCCAAGTATCGGCAGGTAATTGGTTCACGACCGGTACGAGTTTTCCGAGGATTTGATCCCGAAAATCGGTCATCTTACGATACCGTCCATCGGTTTCATCATGATGTTTATGACCGACCAGATCTTTAACGAGGTCTTTTGGCGCATCCGTTTCATGACGCAACACAGAGATGAAGCGGTGGCGGAAACTGTGGAATGTCCGGCGTTGCGCACGCTCGCCAAGTTGGCTGTCTGTAATCTGCTTCCACTTGCCGTAAAATACATCTCCAAAACTGCCTTTCTCGGTCTGCGGTTTCAGCTCCGGAAAGAGGTCAACCTCGCCGCGCGCCTTGAGATCAGCCACGTAATCGTGGAAGCCCAGTTGAGCCAGTGCGTCATGCAAGGGGACCAATCGTTCCGAAGCTGCATTCTTGAGCCGCCTATTGCGGTTTTTCCGAATATGGAGGTGCGGATATTTATGCGTCAGGTCAACCTCATCCAGGGTCATCCCCATGATCTCTTCCCGCCGGGTCCCGGACAGGCTGGCAACAATCGGCCCCCAATAAAGCCCATCCTTGATGACCATCGCCCCCTTTTCGTTTCGACGAACTGAGCTTTGACATCCTGTCCAAACGGGGTGACGGGCAATACTTGCCATGTCATTTTCTGAGAATGCCAGCCGCGCACTTCGTTCGTCATCGTCGCAGGGCTTGCGCAAACACGATAGGTCCAAAGTTTCAGCAGGCTTTGTCCCACGCGACTTTGCGAACTTCAAAAAGCCCTGAAGTGCTGTGACGTTCCGATTGATCGTTGCTGGAGCAAGGCCGACTTGGTCTGCAGGCAGTTCCTCGGCACGCTCCAAGATCTCTTCCAATTTCCGGGCTTGGTCCTCAGCGTTCTTACGGTAGATTTTCGGCAGTCTCTCCAAAACGCTGACATAGTAATACAGGTCTTTTTGGCGCAGGTCTGTGAACTTTTCGACCTATGTCGCTTCAGCAAATTGAGACAAGATTGCCCTCTGCTGCGTTACATCCTTGGCGATTTTCTTCTGTTCCGCTGGATCATCTACGGAACGGTCTCGGCTGGAAATGTAGTCGGCCACGATCGAGGTCATCACAGCGCTGTACCGTTTGTTGGTCTCCGCCTGCTGTGGTTTTGATGCTGCCTGAGGCTCCTGCCTCTCTCTCATAGCGGGCTCCCAAACCGGAGCCAGTGTGTTGGTTTTCAAACGGTCAGACTGTTCCAAGGCTTCCGCTTCTGCCAAGAGACGCAACGCGCCCACTTTGCGCAGTGCGAAGGCGTCACAATCAGGACGTCCCAAAGCGATGTCAGCCATTGACCGGCTCTCGTCCTTGTAGGCTTGCGACGCGATCTCGGCCTTCAGAACGGCGACTTCATTCCGGACATTGTCGATGTCACGCCCTGAGAACCCGTCTTTCTCTAAGTCAGCGACATCTTCTGGAAAGAGATCGGCAGCGCCCCCACGGGCGGCCACGAGGCGCGCAGCAACAGCGCGACCTCTCTCATCGAGATATCGCTGTCGCCAATCTTCTGGCGATGGGGCATCCGGCTCATAGTAGCGTTCTTCTTCAATTTTTTCGAGCTGCTGCACGACCAAATCAGACAAGAAGCGCTGCGCCTCTGCTTGAGTGATCCGCTGGCTCTTCATGCCTTTTATACAGGTCGCGAAACCGGCGTTCACAAGATTGGCGAGAATCTGAGCTGTGGAAAACTTCGGCGTCCGAAGGCTGATTTGCAGATACGACGTTTTGGACACCCAGGCGGGCAGGCGCCTGCGCCAGACATAGATGGCGCCGCGGCGGGTGACATAATTTAGGCCAGTCATCTCAACTTCCCCTCGGATTCGAAGGTGTCGAAATTTTCAGTCGCAAACCGAGTGAGATGCATAGACGAGATGCACCTACGAGATGCAGCTGGGAATCTTTTTCCCAAACGCGCATCGCGCCTCAATCAAATCAATGACTTAGTGGTAATCTGGCTGGGGTGGTAGGATTCGAACCTACGATACACGGTACCAAAAACCGATGCCTTACCGCTTGGCTACACCCCAACCGTGCCGCGCTAGTTACGCTGGGCTTGGGTTAGGATCAAGGCCTCACCTTTAATTTTTATCGGTTTTTTTATCTGCCGAACTCAGATCGTTTGATCATAGGCTCCGACAGAGGGTTCGGTGCGAATAACGGCATCGATATCGGCGAAAATCGCGCGCATTTCGGCTTCGCTTTCGGGGCTTTCACAGACCACCACAAGATTGGGCGTATTCGAGGAGGCCCGCACAAGGCCCCACGCGCCATTTTCCAGCATGACGCGTGCGCCATTGACGGTCACAACGCCTGAAATCTTGCGGCCGCCAAGGCTGCCGCCATCTTCATGCCGTGCCACCAGCTTTGCGACCAACCGCTCCAACACGTCGTATTTCTCGGTATCGGCGCAATAGGGCGACATGGTGGGTGTCGCCCAAGTCTGGGGCAGGGCGCGGCGCAGGTCCGACATGGATTTATCGGGGTTCCGATCCATCAGCTTGCAAATTTCCACTGCCACCCGCAGGCCGCAATCATACCCACGCCCAATAGGCTCGGCGAGGAAGTAATGCCCCGACTTCTCGAACCCTGCCAAAGCCCCTAACTCATGAACGCGGCGCTTCATATGGCTATGGCCGGTCTTCCAGTAATCGGCCTTAGCCCCATGCTTTAGCAATTCGGGATCCGAGGCGAACAGGCCCGTTGATTTCACATCCGCCACGAAGGTCGAGCCAGGGTAGAGTTTGGCCAAATCGCGGGCCATGATCACGCCGACCTTATCGGCGAAAATCTCCTCGCCCTCGTCATCGACCACGCCGCAGCGGTCGCCATCGCCATCAAAGCCAAGCGCGAAATCCGCGCCACTTTCTTTCACCGATGCCGACATGTCATGGAGCATTTCCATCGCTTCGGGGTTCGGATTGTAATTGGGGAAGGTGTAGTCAAGCTGGTTATGCGAGGGCACAACCTCAACGCCGATCCGCTCGAACAGCTCAGGCCCAAAGGCAGAGGCCGTGCCATTTCCAGTGGCGCAGACCACGCGCAATTTGCGGGTCATGCGGAAATCACCGACCAGATCGTCAAGATAGGCCTCGCGCACGCCCTCGACAAATTCATACCCGCCACCCTCACGCGCAACGCCTTCGCCGTTCAGCACGATATCGCGCAGCCTGCCCATCTCGGCGGGGCCGTGGGTCAAGGGGCGCTGGAAGCCCATTTTCACGCCCGTCCAGCCATTCGGATTATGGGAGGCCGTGACCATCGCCACAGCGGGGGTGTTGAGATGGAATTGCGAGAAATAGGCCATCGGGCTGACGGCGGGGCCAATATCCTTCACCTGAATGCCTGCTTGCATCAGGCCAAGCATCAGTGCGTTTTTCACCGAGAGGGAATAGTCGCGATAGTCGTTGCCGACCGAGATTACCGGCTCGATGCCCGCTTCATGCATCTGGGTGCCAAGCCCGAGGCCGAGGGCTGTGATGCCCGGTAGGTTGATCTCATCGGGAAACTGCCAGCGCGCGTCATATTCGCGAAACCCTGTCGGCGTGATCATCGGGTCTCGCAAGAACTCCCATGTGTTTTGGGTGACGGTGTTCTGCGGTTTCGCCATGAGTATCTCGCTATCTCTTAATTAAATTCGAATTGGGTTGGCCTTGGCCAAACGGTCAAGCTCCATAAGCATGCTGATCAAATCGGGCATATCCGATAGGCGGATCATATTTGGCCCGTCGCAGGGGGCATTGTCAGGGTCCTGATGGGTCTCGGTAAACAAAGCGGCCACGCCAATGGCAACGGCAGCCCGTGCAAGGACAGGCGCAAATTCGCGCTGCCCGCCCGATGCGCCGCCCAATCCACCGGGTTGTGCGACGGCATGGGTGGCATCCATCACGACCGGATAGCCTGTTTTGGCCATCTCGGGCAGGGATTGCATATCAACCACCAAGCGGTTGTAGCCAAAGCTGACACCGCGTTCGGTTAGCAAAATACGCTCATTGCCTGTGCTGGTGATTTTCGCGACCACATTGGGCATATCCCAAGGGGCCAGAAACTGCCCCTTTTTGACATTGATTACCGCGCCCGTTTCACCCGCCGCCAAAAGCAGCGCTGTCTGGCGACACAAGAATGCAGGGATTTGCAGCACATCTGCAACCTCGGCCACGGGGGCGCATTGCTCTTTCTCGTGGATATCGGTCAGGACAGGCACGCCGATTGCGGATTTGACCGAGGCCAGAACGTCTAGCCCCTTTTCGAGTCCCAAAGGTGGGGCCGCATTCAGCGACGTGCGGTTCGCTTTATCAAAGCTGCCCTTGAAGATATATTGCGCGCCCGCCTTGTCACAGGCTTCTTTCATGACACCTGCAATCATCTGCGCATGATCTGCGCTTTCCAATTGGCAGGGACCGGCGATTAGGGTCAGCGGCTGGGAATTGCCAACCGTGAGTTTTCCGACTGAAACATCATGCATGGGTCTTAGGCTGAAACCTGTTCTTTAAGGATTGAGGCCGTCATTGACACCATGAGGTAGATGCCAGCGAAAACCAAGAAGGCAAGCAGCGTATTTTCAAGGGACCGTGGATAGGCCGCCTCATCCGGAGCAACCGGAAACACGCCTGTCGACAGGTATAGTGTCTGGCGGTTTGCTTCAACCCGAGAGGTTTCCATCTGTTGCAGAGCCTGACCCAGCATATCCTGACGGGTCTGCAAATCGGATTCGGCGATAATGAGTTCCGATTGGACGCGCGCCAAAGACGCGCCCCCTGTCTCAGATTCGACGAGGCCCGAGCGCAATTGCTCGATCAAGGCATCAAGCCGCGCGATATTGCGTTCAGCCACCTCGACGCGGGTCGCGTTTGGCCGTGCATTGGAATTCAGTTCCGACAAGCGCAGGCGTTCTTCTTGTGCCTGCATCTCGAAATTCGAGATTTGTTGGAAGACGGTGGATACTTCGGCATCTGCGGAAAGAACGCCGCGCCGTTCTTGCAATTCTAGCACACGATCCTGCGCCTCGCGCATGCGCTGCTCGGCTTCGTCATAGCCTTCGCGCGCGCCTGCCATCTGGTCTTCACGCAGACGCTGGCTCATCTGGTCAACGCGTTCCTCGGCATATTGGATCAGGGCCTCCGAGAAGCCTTGGCTTACCACAGGATCGGCGGCTTGCACTTCCATGCGCACCAAACCCTCGGTCGGGTCATAGCCGATCGTGAGATGGCGGAGATAGGTTTTATAGACTTCCTCATCGGTGGCATCGGGGGCCAGCCGCGTCAGAGGGTCCATGTCAGGGCCGGAGAAATGCGCTCGGAAGCCAAGCTCTTCGTCGAGGCGTAACATCGCTTCGCGGCTTGTCAGGTAGCTCTGAACGGTGATGCTTTCCTGCACGGTGGCAAAGCCGCCCCCCGCCATCAAACCGCCAAGCCCGCCTGTGCTGGGGCTGGGGGCTTCGGCTTTCTGAATGATGAATTCCGAATTCGTGGCATACATTGGTGTCGCCACGGCAAAGAAATAATAGCCCACGATGAGCGTTGGCAGCAAAACAAAGAACAGCAGTCGCACACCGAGCAGCGCCAAACGTTTGCGGCGGCGGCTGGCAATATCGCGTTGCACGCGCATGATTTCCATCGCGCGGCTGGCCTCGTCCATGGGCATGGGCGGGGCGCCGACTTGGGTTGAGGGCAATTGGGGCTGGCGCACAGTCGCGGGCAGGTTTTGTGGCCCGTTGTCAGGCGCAGGCGCTGCGATGCGTCCCAAGGGGGCACCTCCGCCGCCTCCAGCACCGCCCGCATTGGATGCGCCAAGGCCGCTTTCAGTCTGGATCAGCTCCAACATATTGCTGCGGCCAAACGGGTCGATGCCCCGTTTGCGCAGAAGCCTGACAGCGTCGAAATCGGATGCAGGCGACAGGCCCTGTTTCTGTGCGGCGCGGCGCGCCATTCTCAATTGGCGGCCTGTCAGGCCTTCTTGGCGAATAGCGGCCAATTCCTGCTCGGGAGAGATTTCCATACCGTCTTGGGCCGCTTGAGCCTGCGGTTGCGCCTGAGACTGAGCCTGAGCCTGAGTTTGAGCTTGAGGTCGAGCCTGCGCGCGTGCATGCGCGGCCGAGCCGGGAAAGCTCTGATTGCCAAAACCATCCTCGGTTGGCGCGAAAATCTCGGGCTGCGCGGAGGCGACGTTTGCTGCGGGCTGTTGTGCAGGCTGTGGAGCGCCAGCGGGATCGGCAATTGGCTGCGCCGCACCGCCCTGAGGGAGGGAGCTGGCGCTTCTGCGAATGCGATATTTTCTGGCTTTAGGTGGCGTAGTCATAGAGCTGCTGAGCCTCTTCGAGGGTGTCAAACACATAGACCTTTCCATCCCTCAGGACGGCGGCTTGTTTGGCAAATTTTTCAATTGTTTGTGCTTGGTGCGATACGATGATCACAGTCGATTTCTGCAAGCGGTCGGCAAGGATACTGCCAGCGCGGCGATTGAATTCGGGGTCCGTGGTTTGCGGCATCCCCTCGTCGATAAGGTAAATCTCGAACTCCAGCGCCAGCATCAGCGCAAAGCTGAACCGCGCGCGCATGCCCGAGCTATAGGTGCCCAAGGGCATGTCGAAATATTCCTCAATACCGCAGAGCCAGCGGCAGAAGGCTTCGACATAATCAGGATCAAGGCCGTAAAGCTCAGCGATATAGCGGGAGTTTTCGGTGCCGCTAAGCTTGCCATTCACACCCCCCATGAAGCCAAGCGGGAAAGACACGCGTGAGGTGCGCACGATCTCGCCCTCATCGGGCTTTTCAAGGCCCGCCATCATATTGATAAGCGTGGTCTTACCCGTGCCATTGGGTGCGAGGATGCCAAGCGATGCTCCGACCTCAACGCGAAAGGACGCGCGATCAAGGATGACCTTGCGCTGCGTTCCGGTCCAGAAGGACTTCGAGACATTGATGAATTCAAGCATCGGATGTTTATGCCAGTACAACTGCTACGTGAGTGCCGTGTCTTAGCGCGCGGCTGACTCGATGTATCTAAAGAACTAATTTGTCACCATTATGTCCAATGGTATCAAATGTTCCAAGGAAATAACGAAATGCCGCTCTAGACGCCGTCTGGCACGCCCCAAAGCCTGCAAGTAATGGGCCAAATGCAGCCCGCAAGCGCTGGCTTTTCGCCATGTTTCTAAACTTTGATCAAGTTTCCGATATAAGATCGGGCTTTGGCCCTGCCACAGGGTCTTGGCACGACCTTTGGCGGCTTGATCCCGCTGCGTTTGAACCTGCTGGGATGTTGATTTAGCAAAGGGTATGCGTGATCAATCCGATCTTTCCGAGGCCATCGCCAACTGCACGCTCTGTGCGGAGCGTTTTGAGCAGACAGCAACGGCCCATATCCCGCGGCCTGTTTTCTGGGTCAGGCCCGAAGCGCGGGTCTTGATTGCAGGGCAGGCTCCGGGGCTGCGGGTGCATCAATCAGGGCGGCCCTTCTCGGACCCGTCAGGCGATAGGCTGCGCGACTGGATGGGGCTGGGGGCGGATGTTTTCTATGATCGCGCCCGCATCGCCATTTTGCCCATGGCGTTTTGTTTTCCGGGTTATGACGCCAAAGGTAGTGATCTGCCGCCACCGCCCATTTGCGCCGCAACATGGCGCGCGCAGGTCTTGGAACAGCTTAAAGACATAGAACTGACGTTGTTGGTCGGCGGATACGCCCAAAAATGGCATCTGGGCGGAAAAGCGGCCGTTACCCAAACCGTGGCTGATTGGCGCGCATATGCGCCCGATGTCTTTCCCTTGCCCCATCCGTCTTGGCGCAATACGGCTTGGCTGAAGAAAAACCCGTGGTTCGCCGAGGAGCTTTTGCCCGCTCTGCGCACCCGACTGAAGGAGGTGCTTTCTTGATCACGCCGCTTGATGCCGCCCATGAGGCCATGGAGGCCGCCCCTCAGGATGATGCAGCGCGGCTGCGTTTCTATGACCGACTGGCAGGGGTGGAGTTGTTTCTGCTGCTGGCCGAGGAGCCTGAGGGCGACAATATCCGCCCGCAGGTGTTTCCCGTTGATGGGCAATCGCTTGTCTTGGCCTTTGATCAGGAGGAGCGCCTTTCGGCTTTTGTCGAAGGGGCGGCCGCGCCTTATGCGGTTTTGTCGGGGAGGTCTTTGGCCCAGATGCTGGCGCCCCAATCCATGGGGCTTGGCCTTAATCTCGGCGTCGCGCCCTCGTCGATCATTCTGGATGGTGACGCGATGGTTTGGCTTGCGGAAACCCTCTCTGCCCGCCCCGATGAGATCGAAGAGGCCCCCGAAGAACTCAGCGCGCCTGCGGGTGTGCCCGAAGCCGTGCTGACAGCGATTGATGCCAAGCTTGCCGCCGCAGGCGGCTTGGCCAAGATGGCCTATCTGGCTTTGGCGCAATATTCAGGCGGGCGAAAAGCGCATCTGGTGGCCTTTATCAACCCGCTTCCCGGGGCTGAACCCGCGCTGGCCCGCGCGGTTGCCGAAGCCTTGACCTTTTCGGGTATTGAGGCAGGCAGCCTTGATGTCGCGTTTTTCAAGGCGAGCGACCAGGTCGCAGCCAGCTTGGCCCGCGTTGGCTTGCGCTTTGATTTGCCCGAGCCTGAACAGACAAATCACGTGCCAGGCTCTGCCCCTGGTATGGACCCATCAAAACCGCCGAAATTGCGGTAAGCAGCCAAGGAAAGTTATGCGTCATGCCTGTTGAAATCCATGTCTTGGGCCTCGCCCTGATCCTGCAATTTGTTCAATTCATCCTTTATTCCATTTCGGCAAATCTGCAGGTCGGACCGAAATACGCCATGAGCGCGCGGGATGAGCAGCGCCTGCTCACAGGGCTTGCAGGCCGATTGAAGCGGGCGATGGATAATCATTTTGAGAGCCTGATCATGTTCGCCATCGCGGTCTTGGTGGTCACTTTGGGCGAGGGCACAAATACCGTGACTCAGACCTGCGCGCATATTTATCTCGGCGCTCGTATCCTCTATGTCCCCGCTTATGCGCAGGGTTTGGCACCTTGGCGCTCGGTGATCTGGATGCTGGGGTTCGGTGCCACCGTTGTGATGACATTCGCGGCCCTTTTCTAATTTGTGATCACAAGCCGTTTCAAATTGGATTTTTTGAAGCAAATCGGCCATAAGCACTA
The DNA here is from genome assembly GCF_053570515.1 of Rhodophyticola sp. SM2404. NCBI lineage: Bacteria > Pseudomonadati > Pseudomonadota > Alphaproteobacteria > Rhodobacterales > Roseobacteraceae > Rhodophyticola > Rhodophyticola sp. SM2404. The sequence continues at coordinate 224,522 of NZ_JBSEDL010000002.1, read as the reverse complement.
TAAAAGCGGGTTGTTTGTGCGTTGTCACAAGCGTATTCCGCCAAATATGCAAAGCCTAAAGGAGGCCAGATATGGCAAGCTATGACGTGATCGTAATCGGCAGCGGACCAGGCGGCTATGTTTGTGCCATTCGGTGTGCACAGCTTGGCCTGAAAACAGCTTGTGTCGAAGGGCGCGATACGCTTGGCGGAACCTGCCTGAATATCGGCTGTATCCCCTCCAAGGCGCTGCTCCATGCCAGCCATCAATTGCATGAAGCCGAGCATAATTTTGCAAAAATGGGCCTCAAGGGCAAAAGCCCCTCGGTCGATTGGACCCAGATGCAGTCCTATAAGGATGACGTCATTGGTCAGAACACCAAGGGCATCGAGTTCTTGTTTAAAAAGAACAAGATCGACTGGCTGAAAGGCTGGGGATCGGTGCCTGAGGCTGGAAAAGTGAAAGTCGGTGATGAGGTCCATGAGGCCAAGAATATCATCATCGCATCCGGCTCCGAGCCTTCGGCCCTGCCTGGCATCGAGATAGATGAGAAGGTTGTTGTCACTTCGGAAGGCGCGTTGAGCCTGCCGAAGATCCCAAAGAAAATGGTTGTGATCGGTGCAGGCGTCATCGGCCTCGAGCTTGGCTCGGTCTATGCGCGGCTTGGCACCGAGGTGTCGGTTATCGAATTCCTTGATCACATCACTCCGGGCATGGATGGTGAAACCGCCAAGCAATTCCAGCGCTTGCTGACCAAACAGGGCTTGTCCTTCACACTGGGCGCTGCGGTTCAGAAGGTGGATGCGACGAAGTCCAAGGCCAAAGTGACCTATAAACTGCGCAAAGATGACAGCGAGCATGTGGTTGATGCCGATGTTGTCTTGGTGGCGACAGGGCGAAAGCCTTATGTTGATGGTCTGGGACTTGCCGATCTTGGCGTTGAGATGACCGAGCGCGGCCAGATCAAGACCGATGCGCATTGGGCGACCAATGTAAAAGGTGTCTATGCGATCGGCGATTGTATCGCGGGTCCCATGCTGGCGCATAAGGCCGAGGATGAGGGCATGGCCGTGGCCGAGGTGGTCGCCGGCAAGCATGGCCATGTGAATTATGGCGTCATCCCTGGTGTGATCTACACCCATCCCGAGGTCTCCACGGTTGGCAAAACCGAAGAACAACTGAAGGAAGAGGGCCATGCCTATAAGGTTGGCAAGTTCTCCTTCATGGGCAATGGCCGCGCCAAAGCGAATTTTGCAGGCGATGGCTTTGTGAAAATTCTGGCGGATAAAGATACGGACCGCATTCTGGGCGCGCATATCATCGGGCCAATGGCGGGCGATCTGATCCATGAGGTGTGTGTTGCGATGGAATTTGGCGCTTCGGCCCAAGACCTTGCCCTGACATGCCACGCGCACCCGACCTATTCGGAAGCGGTGCGAGAAGCGGCACTTGCCTGCGGTGATGGGGCGATCCACTCCTGATTAAGGCAGGATTGCTAAACCTAGAGCGCCTTCCGTTCAAAACGGGAGGCGTTTTTTCGTGGCGTGTGATGTTGTCTTGGTTCCGATCTGGGTATTTCCCGCGCGGAATAAAGGCCGCAGGCCGCCGCGCATCGGCGGGCCGCCCCACGGCACGACGATTTGGCGAATGCTATTGCGGATCATGACACATAGAGGGGCTTGGCTGACATAAAGGGCGCAGTGGTGAGGGTGGATCGTCGCACCGCGGCCCGCCGATGCGCTCCCATTGCGAGAAACCCAATGTCTACTCCCCATTCTCCAAAAGGGGGCGATGCCGGATGCAGGGTCGGCATCCGGCATCGATTGCTGGAGCTGGCCATTTTGGTGGGGTAGGGGACCCGACCAGAGCCAAATATCCAGTGCGCGGCTTAGACTGGGGAACGCTGTATCAAATAGGGAACGCTATATAACCGCCCCCTCAATAAACAGCATTACGGTTAACGGCGCGTTAATAACAAACACGATGTTTTTTAGCTGGCCAGCAAACGCAGCCCTTGGGTTACATCTGCCCGAACTGCCAGCCTCAAACCGGGCTCATCACCGGCTTTGAGTGCTGCGAGGATCAGGCGATGGTGATTGGGCGCTTCTGTTCTGTTCAGCCGCCCATAAAGCGCGCGCATTGTTGGCCCGAGTTGCAGCCAGACTGTTTCAGCCAAAGCCAGCATCGCAGGCGCTTGGGCGCGCAAATATAAGGTGCGGTGGAATTCGAGGTTGGATTTCAGATACCCAACAGCATCGCGCCGCGCGATGGCGGTCGAGATGGTGGCATTGGTGGCCTCCATACGCTCGATCAACGCCATATGGGCGCGCGGCAGCGCACGGGCTGACAGCTCAGGCTCAAGCAGGGCACGAATAGCGGCCAGTTCCTCGATCCGTTCATTGCTCAATTCCGGCGTCGAGACGCGCCCCGAGGCCGAGAAAGACAAAGCCCCTTCGCTGACCAACCGGCGCACCGCCTCGCGGGCGGGTGTCATGGAGACGTCGAATTCCTTGCCAAGGCCGCGCAAGGTTAGCGCTTGGCCGGGCATGATTTCTCCATGCATGATGCGGGTGCGCAATGTGCGGTACACACGTTCATGCGCAACGGCTGCGCCAGTTTCATGGGGGCGAGGGTTTAATAGCATGGCGAAATGTGATCACATTTTGGGTGTCTCTGGCAAGCTGTCAAATCGCCATGCCAGCAATTCCGAGCCATGTTTGCGCAGCCAAGCCCGCTGAGCCTTGTAATCAGGATAAAGCGAAGCGCAGGTTTCCCAGAACCTGTCAGAATGGTTCATCTCTGCCAAATGCGCGACCTCATGGGCGGCCACATAATCGAGCACCTCGGTCGGTGCCATGATCAGCCGCCATGAATACATCAAATGCCCCGCTGTTGAGCAGCTGCCCCAACGGCTCTTGGTATCCCTGAGCGCAAGGCGCGCATAGGGCAGGCCGAGCATTGCGGAATATCGGTCGCTGGCCTCGATCAGCCGCTCGCGGGCGAGGGATTTGAGCAAAGCCGCCACCAAAGGGGCCGTGCGATGTGTATTTGGCACTGTGATCTGGCCATCAACGAATCGGGCCACCCGCCCTGTTGCGGGCAAGATCGACCTCAGGGTTCCACAAACGGGAATCGTTCCGCCTATTTCGGGGCGTTTCACATCGGGCCGCTTGGCCAATTGCGCGCGCACCCAATCCTCGCGGCTGTGCAAGAACTCCAAAGCTTCGCGTTCGGGGGCCCATTTGGGCAGGCTCAGGCTGACTTGCCCATCTGCATGGGACACACGCAAAGAAAACCGCCTTGCACGCGGCGAGCGGCGCAATTTTACCTCGACAGGCGGGTCACCTGACAAGACATGCAATTTAAGCTCTTTCCCTGTCGTCATCACACACCTATATAGCGGCAAGCCTGATCGGGGTGGATCAGGGCCAAAAGCCTTTGACACCCCAAGCACATTGTGGCAGGTGACCGCAATTCTCTCGATACCTATGATTGAAGGGGGTGTCATGCCCAAAGAGGAATGGGGCGTTAAACGCTTGTGCCCAACAACTGGCAAGCGCTTCTACGACCTTAACAAAGACCCGATCGTCAGTCCCTATACTGGCGAAGTAGTGACCTTGGACACAGGCAAAGGCTCTCGCAGCCTTATGGCTGAGAAACCTGCTGCTGCGTCCGCGGCCAAAGAAACAAAGTCTGATGACGAAGAAATCGTACTTGAAGACGACGATATCGAAATCGACGTAGAAGACGATGTAGATATCGACGGCGATGATGTGCTTGAGGATGACGATGATGATACCGTCGCCCTTGACGATCTGGCAGATGTTGCCAGCAATGACGACGATTGATCTTCGTTTTTAATTGATGACGCGTCGGGCGGATTTTTCGCTTGATCTGCCCCACGCGAAACCCTACACCGCACCCGTTGCTGAAACGGAGTTTTGGTGACCAATGATGGGGCCTTAGCTCAGCTGGGAGAGCGCCTGCATGGCATGCAGGAGGTCAGCGGTTCGATCCCGCTAGGCTCCACCATCATCCTCTATCCCAAAAAAATCCGAGCTTCCGCGCCTGCGCGCGCCACAGCGACGCGGTGGTTTATCCTGTCACTTTGGCCTCGTGTCATTGCGACCTCCCGAGATTGCGCGCGCCGCTCCCTCCTTGGCCTGAATGTTGCAAATTCTTTCTCTAAATGGAGCGTGATCCTAAAGGATGGCGTCTGCGTGACGTTCTACACCTAGACAATTCAGCAAAAAAGAGACCGGCATGAAGCAAGTTCGTTCAGACGATATTCGTGATGTACAAGCAGCGACAGATGCCGCGCAGGAGTCCGAGACGATCACCAAGATCGCGCGCAAGATCGGAGACCTCGCGGTTTCGATTGCTGCCGTCAGTGGGGATGTTCAGGATGTCTCGGCCGTTTCTGTCCATCAGCGCGACGGGTTCCGCACGATCCGCGACCGCATGGCGCGCATGGCAGATAGCGGTGCGCATGTCATTGTCTCGGCCTCGTCTGCATTGGAGACATCGAGCCAAGCCGAAGAGCGTATCATCGGCACGACCAAAAGCCTGACGCGCATGGTTGATGATGTGACCCAATTGACCGAGCAAGTCTCGCTGATCAATGACCACCTTGCCAAAGTGACCGAAACCTTGGGCCGCGTGGCCAAAGTGTCTGATCATGTCGCGGGTATTGCACGCCACACCAACCTTCTGTCGCTCAACGCCGCTGTTGAGGCCGCTCGGGCGGGCGCGCATGGGCGTGGTTTCGCGGTTGTTGCGGGCGAGGTAAAGAACCTCTCCACACAGGCCAGCAGCGCGACCGCTGATATTGGCCAGACGATCGAGGCTTTGACCGCAGAAGTGCAGCGCGTCATGAGCTATGTGACCTCGGCCACGGAACTGGCCACGGGCATCCGCGAGCAGACCGACACCGTTGGTGGCGAAGTCACGTCTCTGCCGAGTACGCTGCATGAGGTGCGCGTGTCGCAGGAACAGATCGTTGAGGAAGCAACCCATATCGAGCAGTCCATCACGACGACCCAAGATGAAGTGGGCGAGTTGACCGATATGGTGGAGCGCTCCACCCAGAGCATCACGCAGGCAACGTCAAAGCTGCTTGATATCACCGATAGCTCGGAAGCGATCACAGGCATGTTCGCACGTCTGGGTGTTGAAACTGTCGACACGCCTTATGTGGAAGCCGTAAAGAAAATGGCGGGTTTGGTCTCGAATATTTTCGAAGAGGCGGTTTCCAAAGGGCAGATCTCGATCGTGGCCCTGTTTGACGAGCGCTACAAGCCAATCCAAGGCAGTGAGCCGCTCCAGCATATGACGCAATTCGCGCATTTCACCGATGCAGTTCTGCCCGCCATCCAGGAGCCGATGCTGCAATTCTCGCCAAAAGTGGTCTTTTGTGCAGCGATTGATCGCAACGGCTATATCCCGAGCCATAACCTCAAGTTCAGCCAGCCCCAGCGTGCGGGCGAGCCAGCTTGGAACGCGGCCAATTCGCGGAACCGTCGGATTTTTGATGACCGTGTCGGCCTTGAAGCGGGCAGAAGCCAGCGGCCTTTCCTTTTGCAGGCTTATCGCCGCGATATGGGCAATGGCGATTTCCGGATGATGAAGGATGTCTCGGCTCCGATCACTGTGAATGGACGCCATTGGGGTGGTCTGCGTTTGGCTTATCTGATCGATTGAACTTGCGCTGTGTGAGCTGACGCACAGAACATGATGATTTCTGCGGGTTGATTACACAGGCAATCGGGCTCCATTTAGAGGCCTGCACGTCCTCGTAACCTACCCGCAGGTAATCCAATGACCAAGACGATCCCAGGGCTTCATCACATCACGGCGATTTCCGGCCCGCCGCAACCCAATGTTGATTTCTTCACGGGCACACTTGGTCAGCGGCTGGTCAAGAAAACCGTGAATTTCGACGCGCCTGATGTCTATCATCTCTATTACGGGGATGAGGCGGGCTCTCCCGGCACGATCATGACCTTTTTCCCCTTCGTGAATGCCAAGAAGGGCAGTGCGGGGTTCGGCACGACCGATACCTATGCCTATGCGGTGCCAAAGGGGAAATTCGATGAATGGGTTGCCCGTTTGCAGGCAAGCGGTGCGCAGTTTGATGTGCAGCCCGACCGCTTTGGCGCGCGGGTCATCAGGCTCAGCGATCCCGATGATGCAATTGTCGAATTGATTGAAACAGATAGCACAGCCTCAAGCGCGCTTGATGGGTTTCATTCCGCAACGCTCTGGGTGGAAGATATTGCGCCCACGGCCAAGGTGCTGACCGAGGTTTTCGGCTATGAGGAAGCGGGCCATGTTAACGAGGCGGGCGAGGAACGCCTGCGCCTTCAAGCCCCGGGTGACGCGCGCGCGCGGATCATCGATGTGATCCGCAAGGATGGTGCGACCAAGGCCAAGCAAGGGGCGGGGTCGATCCACCATATCGCCTTCCGCGCGGAAACAGACGAGGTGCAGCTGCATTGGCGTGACGCATTGCTGGCGCAAGGCCATGCCGTCACCGAGGTGCGTGACCGCCAGTATTTCAATGCAATCTATTTCCGTGAACCCGGAGGTGTGTTGTTCGAGATCGCAACCGATCCGCCAGGATTTGCAGTGGATGAAGATCCATCCAGCTTGGGCGAGGCACTGAAACTGCCGCCCCAATATGAGGCCCGTCGCGCCGAGTTGGAGCAGGTGTTACCCCCGATCAAGCTGGCTTGAGCAGCCCCATCGCGCGCTTCGCGTCGCGTTGGGCCGCCCGTTTTCATATGATCAGCCAAGCACTTCTGTGAGTGCGTCCTTGGTGGCCGAAACCACGGTATCGGCTTCCTTACGGGTCAGGCAAAGCGGTGGCGCATAGCCCAAGATATCACCTTGCGGCATGGCGCGTGCAATCACGCCGCGCCGCCCCATGGCCGCCACGATCTGTGGTGTGATTTTCTTTGCGGGGTCAAAGAAGGTTCTGCTGTCGCGATCTTCGACCAGTTCCACGGCTGTCAGCATGCCTTCGCCGCGCACTTCGCCAACACAGGCATGCTCGCCCACGGCTTGGCGCATCTGTTCGGTCAGATAAGGGCCGACATCGCCCGCATTCTCGACCAGATTGAGGCTATCGACCAGTTTGAGATTGGCCACACCCGCAGCCGCCCCGATGGGATGGGCCGAATAGGTCCAGCCATGGCCGATCGGGCCGTTTTCATCGGTGCCTTGTTCCAGAACCTTCCAGACCTTATCCGAGATGATCGACCCCGAAAGCGGCGCATAGGCCGAGGTCAGACCCTTGGCGATGGTCATGATATCGGGCTTCAATCCGTAATGGGGTGAGCCGAACATGCTGCCAAGACGGCCAAAACCTGTGACCACTTCATCGGCGATCAGCAGGATATCATGCTTGGCAAGGATCGGTTGGATCGCGTCCCAATAGCCCGCAGGCGGGGGCACGATGCCACCTGTGCCCAACATCGGCTCGGCAATGAAGGCAGCGATTGTATCTGCGCCTTCGCGCTCGATCATCTCTTCAAGATCGGCGGCGCATTTGGCGGTGAATTGCGCCTCGCTCAGCGAAAGGTCATCGCGGCGGAAATAATAGGGCGATGTGGTGTGCAGGATGTTTTCCAGCGGCAGGTCGAATTTCTTATGAAACAGCGCCAAGCCCGTCAAAGACCCGCTCACCAGACCCGAGCCGTGATAGGCGCGCCAGCGGCTGATGATCTTTTTCTTTTGCGGCATCCCACGGATATTATTGTAATACCAGACCATCTTGATGTTGGTCTCGTTGGCATCCGAGCCACCCAAGCCGAAATAGACCTTCGACATATGATCCGGCGCGCGGTCCATGACCATCTGCGCCAAGGTGATCGACACCTCGGTGCCATGTCCGACATAGGCGTGGTAATAGGCCAGCTCGCGGGCTTGATCGGCAATCGCCTCGGCCACTTCCATGCGCCCATAGCCGATATTCACACAATAAAGCCCCGCAAAAGCATCCAGCATTTTGTTGCCATCACGGTCGGTGATGAAACAGCCCTTTGCGGTTTTCATGATCTTGCTGGGTGTTTCGCCGCGCGCATGTTGGGCCAGATGTGTCGAGGGGTGGAAAAAGCTCTCCCGATCCCATTTCGAAAGTGTGTCATTGGTGAGCATGGTCTTTCCTCCTGTCCCGCTATTGCGACCAGTCTAGCATTTTTAACTACGACTTCGATTGTTTTATCGCGACGCTTTTTGACCCTTCTATGACGTGTCTTCACATACTTCGCTGCGGGCTTGCTGCCAGAGTGGGGCAAAACAAGGAGGTCCGCGCCCATGTCCCGCATCGTCAATTTCCCGACCGAGGAATACCTCGCGCGTATTGAGCGCACCCGCGCCGAGATGGCCAAGCGCGATCTGGATTTTCTGATCGTTACCGACCCGTCCAATATGGCGTGGCTGACGGGCTATGACGGCTGGTCCTTTTATGTCCATCAAGCGGTGCTGTTGGGGCATAGCGGCGAGCCATTGTGGTGGGGGCGGGCCATGGACGGGCTTGGCGCGCTCAGAACTGTCTGGATGCGCGATGAGGCCGTGATTGGATATGATGATACCTATGTCCAGAACCCTGCAAAGCATCCGCATGAAACCTTGGCTGAACTGATCCGCCAAAGGGGCGGTGAAACGGCGCGGATCGGGGTGGAGTTGGACAATTACTATTATTCAGCCGCTGCGCATAAAACGCTCGAGGCGGGCTTGCCCGAGGCGGAATTGCGCGATGCCACAGGCCTTGTGAACTGGCAGCGCGCGGTGAAATCCGAGCAAGAGATCACCTATATGCGCCGCGCGGCCAAGATTGTTGAGCGGATGCATCAGGTGATCCTCGACAAGGCCGAGCCGGGCTTGCCGAAAAACGCGCTTGTCGCCGATATATCGCATGCGAGCATTCAAGGCGCGGATGGGCATTGGGGGGATTACCCCGCCATTGTGCCTTTGACGCCTTCGGGCATGGATGCGACCGCGCCACATCTGACATGGGATGACAAGCCGATGGCGTCAGGCGAGGCGACTTTCTTCGAGATCGCGGGCTGCTATCGTCGCTATCATTGCCCGCAATCGCGCACCCTGTTTCTGGGTGAGCCGCCCGAGACCTACCGCCGCGCCGAGGCCGCCGTTCTTGAGGCGGTTGAAGCGGGTCTTGCCCAAGCCAAGCCCGGAAATTTTTGTGAAGATATCGCCAATGCTTTCAATGCCAAACTTAATGCATTGGGCTTCGAGAAGGACAGCCGCTGCGGCTATGCCATTGGGCTGAGCTACCCGCCCGATTGGGGCGAGCGCACGATGAGCTTTCGGCGTGGCGATAAATCGGTTTTGCAGCCCGGAATGACCTTCCATTTCATGCCCGCGCTTTGGCTCGATGATGGTGGACTGGAAATCACCGAGCCGATCTTGATCACTGAAACTGGCGTCGAATGCCTGTCGAGCCTGCCACGGGAGCTGTTCGTCAAATGACCCCCACAATCCCTTTGGAGCGTGATGGCAAGCATCACGGCTTCCTGAAATTCCCCCATAGCCGCGATGACAGCGCATGGGGGCATGTCATGGTGCCGATCTGTGTGATCCGCAACGGGGACGGCCCTACAGCCCTTTTGACGGGCGGCAATCATGGCGATGAATATGAAGGGCCGATTGCGCTTAGTGATCTGGCCCTGACGCTTGAGCCAAGCGAGATCGAGGGCAGGGTGATCATCTTGCCGCAAATGAATACGCCAGCATTTCGGGCTGGCGCGCGTGTCTCGCCCATTGATCAAGGCAATATGAACCGCGCCTTTCCCGGCGATGCGCGGGGCAGCATGACCCAAAAGATCGCGGCCTATTTCACGCAAACGCTGATCCCGATGGCGGATCTGGTGCTGGATTTTCACTCGGGCGGCAAAACCCTCGATTTTCTGCCCTTTGCGGCCTCGCATGTGCTTGATGACAAGGCGCAGGAGACCCGATGCGCCGAAGCCGCCTTGGCCTTCAGCGCGCCCTATACGGTCAAGATGCTCGAGATTGATGATAGCGGCATGTATGACGGCGCGGTGGAGCGCGCGGGCAAAACCTTTGTGACCACCGAATTGGGCGGCACAGGGGCGGCGCGCGCCCAAACCGTGGCCATTGCCAAACGGGGCGTACGCAATCTGCTGAAACATGCGGGCATTCTTGGGGGCGAGGTCATGATGACCCCCACCCAGCATCTGGATATGCCCGATGCCAGCTGCTTCACCTTCGCCGAAACGGACGGAATGTATGAGCCATTGGTCGATCTGGGGGCAGAGGTTAGCGAGGGGCAGGATATTGCCCATATCTGGCCGCTGGATTGCACAGGTGCTGCCCCGCGCAAGCTATTTGCGGGCCGCGATGGCATATTGGTAGCGCGCCATTGGCCTGGATTGATCGCCTCGGGCGATTGCGCCGCTGTTCTGGCTGTTCCGCAGGGTTAACCCTGCTCGGCGATATCGCGCATCAATACGGGGTGCTTGCCTTCGGCCACAGCCGTCGACATGCGGGTTGCGATCTCGAGGGCGGTTTTGCGCGCCAGCCCCACATCCTTGCGGTCTTCACCGCCTGTGAAGGTCGATAAGATGTTGTCACAGGCGATCAGACAGCCGCGGATCGCTTCGGCCGCAGGCAGATCTGGCCAATCACGCGCAAGCGATGTCACAGCGCTGCTTTCCGATGCGCCCGATGTCATAATCGCTTCGAGCACGGCTTCGGTGAGCCGTTCTTGTTCATGTTCCATGAAAATCTTCCGGCAATAAGGGTGTTGGCCGGATTCTCCGGGCCTTGGTTAGAGGGGTTTTCCTCTCCAACGGACCGAGACAGGGTCATACTAGGCCCCGCGCATACAAAAAATGTTAGAATTTGAAACGATCTGTTTTGATGACTTGGTTAACGGGCCGCGCAGGCGCGTTTTCGCGTGGCGTGTGTCATGGCCACGAGGTAGGGTCTGGCCATGACATTACCTGCTGTGACCTTCTCTCCCGATCAGGCCGAAGCCTATGACCGCATCACCGAAATGCTGCTGGGAATGGGGATTGATCTGGACAATGAAACGACCCAACCCGCAAGTGAGGGCAAGGCCAGTGTTGTGGCGGTTGTCGGCAAGGCAGGCTCGGGCAAAACCCTGCTGCTGGCGCATTTGGTCAAAGCCTTGGAAGGCGCGCGGATTGATCTGATTTCAGGGGATTGGGAGGGGCGCAAACGCAAGGATCGCCGCACAGTCGCCGTGCTGGCCCCCACCAATAAAGCGGCCAGCGTTTTGCGCACGCGCGGTGTGCCCGCCACCACGATCCACCGCATTCTTTACACGCCAGTCTATGATCCCGAATATGAAAAGGTCGCTGAATGGTTGGCAGGCCAAGGGGAACGCCCTGAGATTGAGGGCCTGAGCGATGAGATGCTGGACCGCGCAAAGGCGGTCTATGAGGCGCATAAATCGGTGCCTGCGGCCTTGGCCTCGGCGGGGGTGCGCGGCTCGGATTTTATCACAGGCTGGAAACGGCGCGAGGACCCGCTGGATATTGGTCTGGTCGATGAAAGCTCGATGCTCGATCAAAAGCAATTCGATGATTTGCGCGAGATTTTTCCAACACTGATCCTGTTCGGAGACCCTGCGCAATTGGCCCCTGTCGGGCAATCGGGCGAGATGGTGTTTGACAAGCTCGGGGCCGAGCGGCGTCTTGAATTGGGGCGCATCCACCGCCAAGAGGCCGATAACCCGATCCTTGATCTGGCCCATGCTTTGGCGGACCCAAATCTCAGCTTCGAGGAGTTCGAGCGGATGATCGAAGACGCCGCCCGCCGTGATGAGCGGGTGGTCGTCTCGCCGCGTGCCAATAGCGATCTGATGGCGCGCAGCCCCGTGCTGGTTTGGCGCAATGCCACGCGCGTTCGCCTGATTAACGGGTTTCGCCGCGTGCATGGTGCCTCCGATACCGAGCTTTTATCGGGCGAGCCGCTGATCTGTGACGGGATCGAATTGCCGATCAAACACCGCAAGAAGCGCATTGATCTTGAGGCGCGCGGTTTGATCAAGGGCGCGCAGGTTGTCTATCTCGGGGCAGGCTCCAAGCCTGGATTTTCGAAATTGCATGTGGTGGGGGCCGAAAGCCCGCGCCTGTCCGCCGCCTCGATTGTGAAGATCGAAAAGCCCGATGAGGAAGAACCCTTCATCCCCTATGCCGCCCGTATGGGGGCTGCCTTTCTGCATGGCGCGGCTGTGACAATCCACAAGGCACAGGGCAGCCAGTGGCGCGATGTGCAGGTCTTTGCACCTGATCTTTACGCGGCGTCTCGGGCAGGGCGGATCGAGGCGGGGCAGGCCTTGTGGAAACGCTTGGCCTATGTCGCCATCACCCGTGCCGAGGAACGGTTGATCTGGGTGCAGCGATACATGCTGTCGAAACCCTCAACCCCTCTCTCGGCGGATGATCTGGAAGCACCTGTTGCCCCTTTGACTTTGGAAGCGGAGAATTCGGAATGAAAACAGCAATTGTCACAGGGGCCAGCGCTGGAATTGGCCGTGCGGTCGCCGAAAAGCTTCTGGATGCTGGCTGGCAAGTGGGCCTGATTGCCCGCCGCGCCGAGATGCTCGAAGATATCGCCGACCGTTATGAAGGTGCGGCGTTCGCCCTGCCAGCCGATGTCACGGATGAAGAGGCGGTTGAGGCCGCGTTTCAGGGCTTTGTGGCCGAGACAGGCAGGCTGGATTGTTTGTTCAATAATGCAGGTGTTTTCGTGCTTGCTGCGATGATTGATGAAATGCCAGTGGCCGATTGGAAAAAGGCTGTGGATGTGAACCTGACGGGGATGTTTTTATGCGCACGTCAAGCCTTCGGGATCATGCGCCATCAAGATCCCCGCGGCGGGCGTATCATCAATAATGGCTCGGTTTCGGCCCATGCCCCGCGAGAGGGGGCCGCACCCTACACAGCAACCAAACACGCGATCACAGGGCTGACACGGCAGTTGGCATTGGATGGGCGCGCCTTTGATGTGGCCTGTGGCCAGATCGATATCGGCAATGCGATGACAGACCTTCTGGAAGGTATCGTCGAGGCCGCGAAAGCCCGCGGTGAAACCCCGCCACCAAGCATGGATGTGTCCCATGTGGCCGATGCGGTTCTGGCAATGGCGGATTTGCCGCTTTCGGCCAATGTGTTGTTCCAGACGATCATGGCCACCCAAATGCCCTTTGTCGGGCGAGGCTAGCGCTAGGTTCTGATCAAGCGGAAGGCGGCTGAGGCCAACCAGCCCGCCGCGATTGCGATCAGCAGAGACAAGATACCGTAGAGCAGCGGCTGGTTCTGTGCGAGATTATAGGTCAGCCGCTCAAGGCCTACTTTGCGCACGCTGATATCGCTTTCCAATTGGCTGATCACTTCACCACTGCGGGTCAGGAAAATGCGCATGCGGTAATCGCCTTCGACCAGATTGGCGGGCAATTGAACGGCCGTATCGAACAGGGTTGATTGGCGCAATGTCACCGCAGCTTCGTTATATTGGTAAAGGTCTTCGTCCTGACGGATGCGAATGAGGGCCTCAATGAATGCGCTTTGATCTTCCACACCAGAGCTGACTGCGCGGATCGCGCGCGGCACCGAGATGCGGTGGCGCTGGTCATTGTCATCGCTCAAAACCTCCTCAAACGGGCTGGTGGTTGAGACGGCGTAAAAGGTGGGGGCTGCCGCTACATCCACCATCTCGGTATTGGCCCAAATCCCCAACACGCGATCCTTGCGGCGCACCACAACAGGGCGGCTTGGCCCCTCAACCGTGATGATCACCTCAAGAGGGGCATCAAGCGGGATTGGCGCTTCGCGGCGCACAGCCCCAAAGATCAGAATCTCCGAGCCGTTGAAATTTGTGGTGATGGCCACTTCATTGCTGCTGAGGCTGGCCACGACATCTTCTGCCGCCACAGGCGCGGCCAAGAACAATAACAGGGCAAGGGCTAGGCGGCGCATGCTCACATCCCTCCCAGAGAATTGGAGAGCGAGAACAACTCGGTCGGTTGCAAGAGCAGGTCGAGGGCGATTTTTGCGCAAACCGCCAGAACGATTGCGGCCAGCAGAATGCGAAGCTGCTCGGCCCGCAATTTGGTGCCAAGCTGCGTGCCGATTTGCGCGCCGATCACCCCGCCAAGTAGCAAGAACAGCGCAAGGATCAGATCAACCGTGCGATTGGTGGTGGCATGCATGATCGTGGCAAAGCCCGTGACAAAGATGATCTGGAACAGCGATGTGCCGATCACGACCTTGGTGGGCATGCCAAGCAGGTAGATCATCGCGGGCACCATAATAAACCCGCCGCCAACCCCCATAATGGCCGATAATACCCCGACCAATAGCCCCACCAGTAGCGGCGGGATCACCGAGATATAAAGACCGGATGTCCGAAACTTCATCTTTAGGGGAAGGTTGTGAACCCAATTATGCTTGCGGCGCGGGGCAACCCCGCCCGCGCGTGTCTTGCGCAGGGCCCTCAGGCTTTCGACAAACATCAAGCTGCCGATAATGCCCAAGAAAACCACATAACAAAGCTCGACCAACAGATCGACTTGGCCCCTTTGCCGCAGAATGTTGAAAACCTGCACACCCGCAGCCGCCCCGATCAGGCCGCCTGCCAAAAGCACACCGCCCATTTTCAGGTCAACCGTGCGCCGTTTGAGATGGGCCAGCACCCCCGAGACCGAGGAGGCCACAACCTGATTTGCCGATGTCGCCACAGCCACCGCGGGGGGGATCCCAACGAAAAACAACAGTGGCGTGATCAGAAAGCCGCCACCCACGCCGAACATGCCCGACAGAATGCCAACAATCCCCCCGATGCCAAGCAGCAGGAAGGCATTGACGCTGACCTCGGCGATGGGAAGGTAAATTTGCATTTGCGAACTATGGGAAACCGTTGTGAAGGCGTTCGCTCTATCAAAGACAGTGCATCACGCCCATTGTCAAACCATGCGACATATCGGATCGATTTAAAGGTCTCGTAAATAGCGCCTGAGAATGCGTTCCAGTTTGGCTGCACCCAGAGGGGCCATCGCTTTGGTATGCTCGTGGCTGATATTCTCATCCGAGAGACCCGCCGCCATATTGGTGATGGTTGAGATCGCGGCCACATTCAGCCCAAGGAATCGCGCAAGGATAACTTCGGGCACCGTCGACATGCCAACCGCATCGGCCCCCAGCATATTGATCGCGCGGATCTCGGCAGGGGTCTCGAAGGAGGGGCCTGAATACCACGCATAAACGCCGCTCTCGAGCGGCAGATCCTCGGCCTTTGCGGCGGCCATTAGCCCCGCACGCATCGCGGGGTCATAGGCGTCTTTCATCGGCACAAAACGCGCATCTGTCGGCTCACCGATCAGCGGGTTTAGGCCCGAGAAATTGATATGATCGCTGAGCAGCATCAACTCACCAGGTTGAAGATCATCCCGCATCGAGCCTGCCGCATTGGTCAGAATCAGGGATTGCCCGCCAAGCGCCTTGAGCACCTCAAGGGGAAAGCGCATCGCGTCGCCCTTGCCGCTTTCGTAATAATGCGCGCGCCCGCCAAAGACGGCAACGCGGACGCCTTCCAGATCGCCGATCACCAGTTTGGGGTTATGCCCCGAAACGCCTGCATGCGGGAAACCGGGCAGGTCGGAATAGTCGATCGCGACACCGTCAACAGCCTCGGCCAGATGGCCAAGCCCCGACCCTAGAACCAAGCCTAAAACGGGCGGTTCATCCCCCGCTTTTGCGCGGATGACATCTGCCAGCGTCTCAACGTTCTTTGACATAGGGCTCGCCTCCTGCGCGCGGTGGGATGGCTTTGCCGACAAAGCCCGCCAGAATGATCACGGTCAGAATATAAGGAAGCGCCTGCATGAACTGGACTGGAATGATCACGATGCCGCCCATTCCAATGCCAACCATGACAAGGGCTGCAACGACCAGCAGGATCGCGGCCAAACCGCCCAAGATGGCCAGATCAAGCTTGGATTTGCGCGCCGTCCAGATCAGGGCAGCAGCGGCCGCGATAAGCAGGATCAGGATCAGGGTCGAGGAGGTCTCGATATTCTGGAAGCGGCTGCCGGCTGCATCAAGAAAGCCGAAGAGCAGGCAGGCCATCAGCGCATACCAAGGCCGCCATTTCGCAAAGATCAAAGCGGCCAGCGCAATAAATCCGCGCCCCGCGCTCATGTCTTTGACAAAGCCTGCGGCAAGCCCCGTGGCCAGATAGGCCCCCGCCAAGCCGCAGAGCAGCCCGCAAATCAGCACGGCCGCATAGCGCATCGCCACCACAGAAACGCCTGCCGTATCCACCGCCGCAGGGTTTTCCCCGACCGCGCGCAGGCGCAGGCCGAAACGGGTCTGGAACAGGATCCACCATGTCAAAGGCACGATCAGCAGCGCCACATAGACCAGAATGGAATGGCCCGAGATCAGCTCGGAATAGATCGGCCCGATTACGGGCATGGATGAGAGCGCCTCAGCTCCTGGAAGGGTGATTTCCTGAAAGCGCGCAGCCCCGCTCAGCGATGGGGTGCGGCCGCCTTGGTTGAACCAAGTCTGCGCAATCACGACTGTCAGGCCAGCGGCCAGAAAATTGATCGCAACGCCTGAGATCAGTTGGTTCCCACGGAAGGTGATCGAGGCCACCCCATGCAAAGCCGCCAGCACCATGGAGGCCGCGATCCCCGCCAGTAGCCCCACCCAGACCGAACCCGAGGTGAAGGCCACGGCTGCCGAAAAGAAAGCCGCCGCCAGCATTTTGCCTTCCAGCCCGATATCGAAAACGCCTGCGCGCTCGGAATACAGCCCCGCAAGGCAGGCCAGCAGAAGCGGCGTGGCCAGTCGGACGGTTGAATCGAGGATTTGAAGGATGGTCAGAAAATCCATGTCGATTACTCCCCCGCCACGCGTGTATCTGCTTCGCGCCGCAAGCGCAGGCTTTGGAAAATCTTCTCCATCGGCATGCGCACCATCGCATCCAGCGCGCCTGTGAACAGGATCACCAGCGCTTGGATCACCACGATCATCTCGCGGCTGATGGCGGGCATCTCGAACTCAAGCTCGGCACCGCCCTGATACAAGGCCCCGAATAGAAGGGCCGCCAAAATTACCCCAACGGGATGCGAGCGGCCCATCAAGGCCACGGCGATCCCCACAAAGCCCGCACCTTGGACATTGTCGATGACCAGACGCTCGGCCTCGCCCATCACGGCATTGGTCGCCATCAACCCCGAAAGCGCTCCCGAGATCAGCATCGTCACCATCACGATCTTGACGGGATTGATGCCTGCATAAACGGCGGCAGTCTCGGAATGGCCATAGGCGCGGATTTCATAGCCAAGACGCGTGCGCCAGATCAAAAGCCAGACAGATAGACATGCCAGAAGCGCAAGGAAAAAGGAAACATTCAAAGGGGTTGAGGGGCGGAAACCCAGAAAGCCCGCAAATTGCGAGGCATTGGGCAGATGCATGGTTTCGGCAAACCGCGCGGTCTCAGGCGCCATGGAACCCGGAACGCGGAAGACATTCACAAGTAGATAGACCAAGAGCGCCGAGGCGATGAAGTTGAACATGATCGTGGTGATCACGATATGGCTGCCGCGTTTGGCTTGAAGCCATGCAGGCACCGCCGCCCATGCCGCCCCGAAAACGGCTGCGCCAAGCGTGGCCGCCAGCAAGGCAATGGACCAATGCGGCCAAGGCACTGACAAACACACGACAGCCACCCCGAGGCCACCCAAGGCTGCTTGCCCCTCGCCGCCGATATTGAACAGGCGCGCGTGAAAGGCCACGGCAACGGCCAGCCCTGTGAAGATGAAATTCGTGGCGTAAAACAGCGTATAGCCCCAGCCATAGCTGGACCCGACCGCACCGCGCACCATGACTGCCATCGCCTCAAGCGGGTTTTCCCCGATATAGAGAACCACCAATCCCGATACGATCAGTGCCAGCAGCACAGAGACCAAGGGAACCAGAACCACATCCGCCCATTTTGGCATACGTTCCATTACGCGGCCCCCTCTTTCATGCCGGCCATCAGCAAGCCCAGTTCTTTTTCATCAGTCTGATCGGGCAAGCGCTCGCCCATGATTTGGCCATCGAACATCACGGCGATCCTGTCGCTCAGCCCCAGAATTTCATCAAGCTCCACCGAGACCAGCAAGATCGCCTTGCCCTGATCGCGCAAGGCGATGATCTGTTGGTGGATGAATTCAATCGCCCCGATATCGACGCCACGCGTGGGCTGGCCCACAAGCAGCAGGTCGGGGTTGCGCTCCATCTCGCGGGCGACGACGATTTTTTGCTGGTTTCCACCCGAGAAATTGCGCGCAGGCAGGCGGGGATTGCGCGGGCGCACATCGTAGCGCTCCATCTTATCGGCGCAATCGGCCTTGATCGCTGCGTGATCCATCAAAAAACTGTTGAGCTGGTATTTCGGATCATGGTGATAACCGAAGGCCACGTTTTCCCATGCCTCATAGGGCATGATCAGCCCTTCGGCTTGGCGATCTTCGGGCACATGCGCGATCCCGCGGGCGCGGCGTGATCCTGCATCCGAGGCTTTACCCGTCAGGTCGATGGATTGACCATTCAGGGTCACCGTGCCGCCCGATGCGGGGATCATGCCGCCCAGAACTTCCAGCAACTCGGATTGGCCATTGCCCGCAACGCCCGCAATCCCGAGGATTTCACCCGCACGGATTTCAAGGGAGATGCCTTTCAGCCGTTCAACCCCTGCTTCATCTGTGACCTTGAGGTTCTCGACCGTCAAGATGGTGTCCTTGGGTTGGGCCGGCGCTTTGTCCACACGCAGCAAAACCTTGCGGCCCACCATCAATTCCGCCAGTTGCTGCGGCGAGGTGTCTGCGGTCCTGACCGTGGCCGTCATCTCGCCACGGCGCATCACGCTGACGGTATCGGTCACATCCATGATCTCGCGCAATTTATGGGTGATCAGGATGATGGTCTTCCCCTCTTCCTTTAGCCGCCCCAGAATGCGGAACAGCTGATCGGCTTCGGCAGGGGTCAACACGCCCGTAGGCTCATCAAGGATTAGGATATCGGCGTGGCGGTAAAGTTGTTTGAGGATTTCGACGCGCTGTTGGTGCCCGACGGACAGGTCTTCGACCACGGCATCGGGATTGACATCCAGCCCGTATTCTTCGGCCAGCTCGGTCAAAAGCCTGCGCGCCTTGGAGACCGAGGGGCGCAATAGCGCACCATCTTCGGCCCCGAGAATGACATTTTCGACGACGGTGAAATTCTCCACCAGTTTGAAATGCTGATGCACCATGCCGATGCCCGCGCGGATCGCGGATTGGCTATCGGGGATAGGCGTCAGGTCTCCGTTGATCCAGATTTCACCACTATCGGCTTTGTAAAAGCCGTAAAGGATCGACATCAGCGTTGATTTGCCAGCGCCGTTTTCGCCCACAATACCGTGGATCGTTCCGGGCTGAACCGAAAGCGAGATGTCTTTATTGGCCTGAACAGGCCCGAAGGCTTTCGAGATGCCTTTGAGTTCGATCGCGGGGGAGAGGGACATTTCAGATACTCATCTTTGGCTAGGGCCCCGCAACGGAGCAGTCTGCCTCTGAAAAGGGCCGCCTCCTTGCTGCGGCGCGGCCCTTTCTGACCTTGTGGGAACAAAAACGGCGGGCGCGGTCAATGACCAAACCCGCCGTTCAAGTCCGTTTTACTGCATCTGCACGGGGCAGGTGCCGTCTTCGGTGTAGTTATGAACTGCGATCTCGCCTGCGATGATCTGGGCGCGCGCTTCATCAACAGCGGCCTGCATATCGGCTGTGATCAGCTCGGCATTGTTGTCATCAAGGGCATAGCCCACGCCTTCTTCGGCAAGGCCCAGAACTTGGATGCCAGGCACGAGGTCATCACCTTCGGTGAAGGCGTTATAGACGGCTACGTCTACGCGCTTGAGCATGGAGGTCAGAACCGCGCCTGGATGCAGGTAGTTCTGGTTGCTGTCCACGCCGATGGACAAGATGCCCTCATCGGTTGCGGTTTGCAAAACACCCAAGCCCGTGCCGCCCGCGGCTGCAAAGACAACATCCGCGCCTTGGCTGATCTGGCCACGGGTCAATTCGCCGCCGCGTACGGGGTCATTCCATGCGGAAGGTGTTGTGCCCGTCATGTTGGAAATCACAACCGCATCAGGGTTCACCGCAACAGCCCCTTGGGCGTAGCCGCAAGCAAAGCGCGAGATCAGCGGGATATCCATGCCGCCAACAAAGCCGACCGTGCCGGATTCGGAGGCCATAGCCGCCAGCATGCCTACGAGGTAGGAGCCTTCATGTTCCTGAAAGATCACCGATTGCACATTCGGCTGGTCCACGACCGAGTCGATGATGGTGAAATCTGTATCGGGGTATTCGGCGGCCAAGACATCAAGGACGGAGCCCCAAGCAAAGCCTGCCATCACGATCGGGTTGGAGCCGGACTCGGCCAGACGGCGGATCGCTTGCTCACGCTGCGCGTCCGATTGCAATTCAATCTCGCGGTAGCTGCCGCCTGTTTCTTCTGCCCAACGCTCGGCGCCGTTGAAGGCGGCCTCGTTGAACGAGCGGTCGAACTTGCCGCCAAGGTCAAAAACCAGCGCAGGATCGGCCAAAGCGCCCGTGGCAGAAAGAGCCAGAGCCGCGCTTGCGCCGAGCAATTTTGTAGTAACTGTCATTTACTTACTCCCGATTGGTGGCGGGCCGGCGTTTTCCTTCACAAGAAGGCAGCCAAACCTCGCTGAACATAGATCATGAGATCCCCACGTGAATAAGGACAAAGCGCGGGCTGGGGGTCAACCGGATTCTCTCGCAGCTTTACGTTGCGTCGGGTGGGCTTGGGTTAGTTTTTACCTTGTTTGCCTG
Source organism: Rhodophyticola sp. SM2404 (assembly GCF_053570515.1). Classification (NCBI taxonomy): domain Bacteria; kingdom Pseudomonadati; phylum Pseudomonadota; class Alphaproteobacteria; order Rhodobacterales; family Roseobacteraceae; genus Rhodophyticola; species Rhodophyticola sp. SM2404. The sequence goes on along the minus strand of NZ_JBSEDL010000002.1, from coordinate 203,641 downwards.
TTTGTTCGGCATCCAAAGGGCGGGTCATGAGAATTGCATCACTTCGCGACCCGTCTGGGTAGCTGTAATAGGCTATGCGCGTGCCGCTTTGGGCGAATCCCGTTTTTTCATAGAGCGCGCGCGCGGCCTCGTTGCGGGCATCCACCTCAAGAAAGACATGCGCCGCACCTTTTGCCGCCGCGAATATGCATAGCTCCCGCATCAAAATGCGACCCAATCCTTTGCCTTGATGCTCGGGGTGAACGGCGATGGTCAGTAATTCTACCTCGGGCGGCAGCAGCTGGATCACGGCAAAGCCGTGGTCCGTGGTGATCAGGTGATTGACCTTGGCCGATAGTAATTGTTCGAATTCCGACGCGCGCCATGGTCTGCCATGGGTAAAAGCCGCGCGGTGGATATCGGCCAGCGCGCTCGGTGTCATGGCAGGATCACAACCGGTGCATCGCGCGATGGTGCGGCATCGGCGGCTCTGAGATAGAGCGGCGCAGGGCGTGGCAAATCGGGTTGGGTGTAACGCATCGCCGCAATCTGCGCGATGGCAGGCGCGGGCGAGAGGGGTGTGGGGATTTGCACGGCGTCGAGTGCGCTTGCCAGGTCAGGGCTTGGCCCGCCAATCACGCGCAAACCCGCCTTGTCCCAATCCGAGATATCATTGAGGCTGGCCAGTTCAGGCCCGCGTTGGGCATCTTTGCCAAAGCGTTGCAGATAGACATGGTCGCGCCGCGCATCAACACAGGCTAGAACTGGCTCAGTCTGGCCATGGGCCAATGCCTCAAGCGAGGAGACACCAACGGCTGGAATGCCAAGCGCCAATGCAAGCCCGCGCGCGGCGGAGACAGAAATCCGAATGCCGGTGAAATTGCCAGGCCCGATCCCGACCCCGATGGCCGATAGCGCACTCAGGCCAATGCTTGCCGAGGCCAGCATGTCTTCGACCAAGGGGATCAGATGTTCAACCTGACCTTTGCTCATTGGCTCAAAGGCTTCGGCGATGATCTTGTCACCGCGTAGCAAAGCGGCCGCGCAATGCGCGGCCGATGTATCAAAGGCAAGAATGATAGGGTCGCTCATTGGCCTATATCGCTGGTCAGACCGCGACGGGGCGAACTTCGAGCACTTCTGGAATATAGTGGCGCAGCAAGTTCTCGATCCCCATTTTCAGCGTCAGGGTCGAAGATGGGCAGCCAGCGCAAGCCCCCTGCATATGCAAATAAACCACGCCGCGATCAAATCCGTGGAAGGTGATGTCACCCCCATCTTGTGCCACAGCAGGGCGCACGCGGGTGTCGAGCAATTCCTTGATCTGTTCAACGATCACGCCATCTTCGCCGTGATGCTCGGCATGGCCGCCGGATGCATCAGCCTCACCCTCCATCACGGGGGCGCCAGATTGGAAATGCTCCATCACCGCGCCCAGAATGGCGGGCTTCACATGATCCCATTCAACGGTCTCAGCCTTGGTCACAGTCACGAAATCAGTGCCAAAGAAAACACCCGTCACACCGTTCACACCGAAGATACGCGAAGCAAGTGGTGACTTCTCGGCGGCCTCGGCCGAAGGGAAATCAGCGGTGCCGGCTTCCAGCACGGTCTGGCCGGGCAGAAACTTCAGCGTTGCGGGGTTCGGAGTGGATTCGGTCTGGATGAACATATGCCATTTCCTTAGCGGTTTTGTCAGATATGCGACCGCAACGCCCGAAAGTCAAGTTTTGGAATCATTCTAAACGAGCGCGTTTACGTGATATGTTCCAGCTGTTCTTTCGACAATTCGCCTGGAACTATCGTGATCGGCACTGGAAGGCTGCCCGCTGTCTTGGTCAATTGCGTCACCAAGGGCCCTGGTCCTCCCTTATCGCTGCCAGCGCCCAAGACCAGCACGCCGATATCGGGATTTTCGCGAATTTGGCCAAGAATTTCCTGCACAGGCTCGCCCTCGCGGATCACAAGGGTCGGGTCAACGCCTTGGCGGTCGCGCATCCATTTTGCGAATACATTGAAATGCGCCTCGATCCGTTCACGGGCCTCGGCGCGCATCACTTCGCCTACCCCGATCCAATGATTGAATTCCTCGGGCGAGATCACGGAAAGGATTTCCACGCCGCCGCCCGTTTTGGCAGCGCGCATAGCTGCAAAGCGCATTGCATTGAGGCATTCGCGGGTATCGTCGAGTACGACCAGAAACTTACGCATGGCATTTATCCCTTCGGCCATGCAGCATGGCGTGAAGCGGCGGGTCTTGCAACGGGTTTGAGCAGCACGCCGTGCACTCTAGGCCGCGTCTGTCTTTGCCCAATCCCAATACATCTCGCGCACAAGGCGGGTGATCGGGCCAAGCTGGTAATGCGTGCCATCAAATTCCGAGACCGGCGTGACCTTATTCAGATTGCCGGACAAAAAGACCTCATCGGCCTGTCTGAAATGATCATAGCTCATCACGGTTTCGACCACCTCGACCCCGTTCTCGCGCAGGTTTTTGATGTGCCGCGCCCGTGTGATGCCTGACAGAAAGGTGCCATTGGGGATTGGCGTGAAGACAACGCCATCCTTGGCCATGAAGACATTTGCGGTGGCCGTTTCCGCGACATTGCCAGCGGCATCACAGACCAGTGCATTGGAATAGCCTTTGGCGCCAGCCTCGGCCAGCATCCTTGCATTATTGGGGTATAGGCAGCCTGCCTTTGCGTTGACGACATTATCGGCCAGCACGGGGCGGCGGAACTGGGTGGTGGTCAAAGTGGCGGCTTGGTCGGGCTGCGCCATCGGAATTTCTTCAAGGCTGATGCAGAACCCAGTTGAGCCCGCTTGCGGCAGAATTCCCATATGCCCGCCATGGATCGCCCAATACATCGGGCGGATATAGACGGGCGTGCCCTCTTCAAAAAGTTTGAGACCGGCCCATGCGATATCGAAGATCTCTTGGGCGGTGTGATTGGGCGTGATCATCAGCGCCTCGGCCGAGCGGTTGACCCGCTCGCAATGGGCCATCAGGTCAGGGGCCAAACCATCGATATGGCGCGCGCCGTCAAAAACGGTGCTTCCCAGCCATGACCCATGGTCAGCGGCGTTCATCACGGGGATGTCGCCGCTATGCCATGTGCCATTGAAATAGGTTTTGATATTGGTGCCGGTCGCCATGGATCATTCCTCCTGACGCCGACAATAGGGGCAGGCTGGTGTTAACGTCCAGCCGCAAAACCCTGCTGATATTGCATCGAGGGCGCTGTTTTTTCTGTTTTCCCAGCAGCAGGCTTGGGCGCTTTGGTGGCTTCATCCATGCCAAGCTGCAAATTGGTCTTCGTATGCGTATTCGTCATTTGTTGCCTCCGTTCAAAAAGGAGCCCTTTGGCCGAACATCCGCAAGGACGCGCCATCAAGCGTTTGGAAAGCTGTTGAGTGCCGTTGATATAACGGCAAACTTAACGATCATTTAATAGGAACGACCCCAGTGTCAGGCCGGATGCGGTACTTGCCCCAAAAGCGCGTCGAGGTCAAGGCGCGCATTGGTCATGGCGATTGATCCATCCTCACGGCGCGGCCAGTCTTCCATCGGACGATCCCAATAAATCTCGATGCCATTTCCGTCAGGATCGCTGAAATAGATCGCCTCGGACACGCCGTGATCAGCCGCGCCTTCAATACGAACGCCCGAATTGATGACATTCGCATAGGCCAAGGCGAGATCGGCCCTATCGGGATAGAGAAATGCCACATGATAGAGCCCGGGGCTGCGTCTGGAGGCAGGCGGGCCATCAAGGCTGGACCATGTGTTCAGCCCGATATGGTGGTGATACCCACCCGCGGAAAGAAAAGCCGCCTGATCGCCGAAACGTTCCTGAAGCTCCAGCCCCATCACATCGCGGTAAAACGCAATGGAGCGCTCGAGGTTCGAGACCTTCAGGTGAACATGGCCAATTGTCATGGCCTTGGGTGCAGAATAGCTCATGGTCAAAACTCCTTATGCACCTAACTTGGAGTTGCGCGTCAAAAAGCAAAAGCCCCGCAGATGCAGGGCTTTTGTGCTTTCATGAACAGATCAGGTTTAGCTGCTGACCATGCCCACAATGTCGTAAGTCCGTTTGAGAATGGGCGCTGCGATCTCGCGGGCGCGCTCGGCCCCTCGGCCAAGAAGGCGGTCGATCTCGGCCTGATCTTCCATCAAACGCGCCATTTCAAATGAAATCGGCGAGAGCTTGGACACCGCCAGATCGGCCAAGGCCATTTTGAAATGGCCAAATAGCGCACCTGCATGCTCGTCCAGAACCACCTGCGGCTCCACCTCGGCCAAGGCCGCGTAGATATTGACCAGATTGCGCGCCTCGCCGCGATCCTTCAGACCGTCCATTGCCTCTGGCAGTGGGTCGGGATCGGTCTTGGCTTTGCGAATTTTCTTGGCAATCGCATCGGCATCATCGGTCATATTGATACGGCTGGCGTCAGATGGGTCGGATTTCGACATCTTCTTGGACCCGTCCTTTAGGCTCATTACCCGCGTGGCGGCGCCTTCAATCACAGGTTCGGTCACGGGAAAGAACTCCACGCCGAAATCATGGTTGAACTTATTTGCAATGTCGCGCGTCAGTTCCAGATGCTGCTTCTGGTCCTCGCCGACAGGCACATGCGTGGCGTGATAGGTCAGGATGTCGGCGGCCATCAGCGCAGGATAGGCAAACAGCCCGAGCGAGGCATTTTCGGCATTCTTGCCTGCCTTATCCTTCCATTGCGTCATGCGCCCCATCCACCCCATGCGCGCCACGCAATTGAACACCCAGCCAAGCTGCGCATGTTCGGGCACTTGGCTTTGATTGAAGAGAATGGATTTCTCGGGATCGATCCCTGCCGCGATAAAGCCCGCGCATAACTCACGCGTGTTGCGCTTGAGAGCCTCTGGGTCCTGCCATGTAGTGATGGCGTGCAGATCAACCATACAAAAGATGGTTTCATGCGTGCCCGCATCCTGCATATCCACAAAGCGCTTCATTGCGCCCAGATAATTGCCAAGGGTCAATCCGCCCGAGGGCTGGATGCCCGAAAAGACGCGGGGTGTAAAACTCGTCTCGCCCATATGTCACAGGATCCTTGTGGCTGCCTTGGCCAATCCTCTGGCCAATCTTTGCCGCATCGCTTACCCACGGGGCGCGGATGCGTCAACCAAAGGGACTGATCATGCAAGATTACAACGTCTCGCCTTTCAACCAATTGCCCAAGGTCATCATCGCTTTGGCGGTGGTGATTTTCGGCCTTGAGATGATGTTTCAACTGGCCACGGCAGGCCTGCTTGGCGGGCAGGGCGGTGTTGGGTGGCGCTTGGCGGCGATCAATGATTTCGGTGTATTTAACGAGATCGTGGATTGGATGATTGCCAATAACGGCTATCCGAGCGAATTCCTGATCCGCTTTGTGACCTATCCCTTGATCCATCAGGGCTTTGTGCATGCGCTGTTTGTGACGGTCTTCATTCTTGCGATTGGCAAAATGGTGGCCGAGGTGTTTGCCGCTTGGGCCGTTTTGGTGGTGTTTTTCGGTTCAGCCATTATCGGCGCTTTGGGCTTTACGCTTTTGCTCAACAGCCCCTATCCGCTGATTGGCGGCTATCCCGGTGTTTATGGCTTGATCGGCGCTTTTACCTTTCTGCTTTGGGTGAATCTTGCAGGCACGGGGGCCACGCAATATCGCGCCTTTAGCTTCATCGGGATTCTACTGGCGATCCAAGTGCTATTTGCGCTTTTGCAGGGGGATTTCGGCAGCGTTGTCTCGGACCTAAGCGGCTTTGTCGCGGGCTTCTTGATGTCCTTTGTGGTCAGCCCCGGCGGCTGGTCGCGCGTGGTTGCAAAGCTGCGCAACCGCTAGGCATTACGAAAAATGGCGGCACATAAGCGCCGCCATTTTCTAGTATAGTCCCGTCATTCGCTCAGGCGTCGAAGAAGGCCACCACTTCCTTGGATTGGGCTTCCAGCGATTTGCGCATCTTGGTCAAGGCCGCAGCTTCCAACTGGCGCACGCGCTCTTTGGACAGCTTCAATTCCTCGCCAAGGCTTTCGAGGGTGCGGGGCTGATCCAACAACTTACGTTCCCGAATGATGAAGCGTTCGCGGTCATTCAGCATGCTCATCGCATTAAGCAGCCATTGGCGTAGCTTTTCGCGATCACGCGATTGCTCAACCGCTTCCGAGGCCTGCTCGGCATCATCTTCAAGGGTTTCGATCCATTCGCGCCCCTCATCATCCGAGGATTGCGTCGCATTGAGCGAATAATCCGAACCCGAAAGACGCCCTTCCATCATTTCCACATCATGCAGCGGCACGCCAACCTCTGTGGCAATCATCTGGCGCAGCTGGTGCTTGTCCAACCGCTCGCCCGAGGCTTGGGCCTCACGCTCAAGGCGGGCTTGAACGCGGCGCAGATTAAAAAACAGAGATTTCTGCGAGGAAGTCGACCCAGTGCGCACCATGGACCAATTGCGCATCACATAGTCTTGGATTGAGGCCTTGATCCACCAGACCGCATAGGTCGAAAAACGTACCCCACGATCGGGGTCGAATTTATCAGCGGCCTTCATCAGGCCCAGACCCGCCTCCTGAATGAGGTCATTCATCGGCGCGCCATAGCGCTTGAACTTTGATGCCATCGAGATCGCAAGCCGCATATAGGCAGTAATCAGCCTGTGTAATGCGGCCTCGTCCCGATGATCGCGCCACGCATAGGCGAGGCGAAGTTCGGTTTCTGCATCCAGTAACTCGGCTTTCATTGCACGGCGCGAAAGCGAGTGGTCACTACTCATATCCAAAGCCATTTTGAACCCCCCAAGGTCGGCGATGTTCTTGGCCCGCGTGATTTGCGGTTCTATGAGTATTACGGAGCGACTATTGAGTTGGATCACTTTCAGGAGAAAATTAACTTGGCCCTTCCCGCAATAACCCTCGTCATCGGTGGCGCGTCTTCGGGCAAATCGGCTTTTGCCGAAGCCATGGTGCATGACAGTGGTCTCGCCAAAACCTATCTCGCAACGGCGCAAGCCTTTGACGATGAGATGAAAGCCAAGATCGAGGCACATCGCGAAGCGCGCGCAGGCTTTGGCTGGCGCACGGTCGAGACGCCGCTGGAGCTGGCAAAGGAATTGGCGCAGCTTGATAGCGACGAGGTGGCCTTGGTGGATTGCGCCAGCCTCTGGCTGAGCAATATCATGTTCGCGACCCGCAACTGGGAAGGCGAGGCCGAAGAATTATGCGAAGTTTTGGAGTTGATGCCCAACCCCGCTGTCATTGTCACCAATGAGGTCGGGCATGGAATTGTACCCGAGAATAAACTCGCCCGCGAATTTCGCGATGCGCATGGTCAACTCAACCAGATTTTGGCCGCACAGGCTGATTTGGTGGTTTTGGTGATTGCTGGCTTGCCGATGGTGCTCAAAGGCAATCTGCCCGAAGGCTTCGGCCCATGGTAACACGCTGGTTCTGGGTGCGGCATGGCCCGACCCATCAAAAGGCCTTCACAGGGTGGCGCGATGTCCCCGCCGATTTGTCAGATAGTGCTGCGATTGAACGTTTGAACGCGTTTCTGCCAGCCGAGGCACTGATTATTTCCTCGGATTTGGATCGCGCGGTCACGACCGCTGATAGGTTGTCTCAAGGGCGCAATCGTTTGCCGCATGACCCCGATATCCGCGAGTTTGATTTCGGCATATGGGATGGGCTGCATTTCACCCAAGTGGCTGAGCGCGACCCCGATCTGTCCCGCAGTTTTTGGGAGAATCCTGGCGATATCGCAGCCCCCGAGGGCGAAAGCTGGAACGCAGTGGAACGCCGCACCTCCGCCGTGGTTGACCGACTTATGGCCACGCATAAACCCCGCGATATCATCGCAGTGGCCCATATGGGCACGATCATGACCCAGATTGCGCGCGCAGGAAATATGACGCCCTATAAAGCGCTCGGGCATGTCGTGGACCCGCTTTCGGTAACCTGCCTGATCCATGAAAACGAAAATTGGCGGATCGAGCGGGTCAATCACCTTCCCTGATCCTATCCATCAGAAAACGAGATTTGCGCTGCTTGAAAGTTTTGGGTTTTATCAGGGCGCGCAGTTCTCAAAGGAATTTTTTAAATGACGTATAAATTATTGATTGGCCAAAAATCCTACTCCAGTTGGTCTTTGCGCGGATGGTTGCCTTTCGCGATATTCGACATCCCTGTCGAGGTCAGCTCGGCCGTGATCTATTCTGACGCATTCGCCGATGATGTCACAGCTTTTGGGGCATTTGACCGATCGCAACCCACTGCCCCCCGCAATTCCGGGTGAGGTGGTTGAGGCGCAAAGCACCAAATGCATGTCTGAGGTGCGCGGGCAGGAACGGGCCAAGCGCGCCTTGGAGATCGCGGCGGCAGGGCGGCATCATTTCCTGATGGTCGGCTCTCCCGGGTCGGGGAAATCCATGCTGGCCGCCCGCTTGGCGGGACTTCTACCTGATCTCACCGCGGCCGAGGCGCTTGAGACATCCATGATCCATTCCTTGGCAGGGCTGATCTCGCAAGGCGGGATATCCCGAACGCGCCCCTACCGTGCGCCGCATCACACCGCGTCGATGGCCGCCATTGTCGGCGGCGGGCGCGGCGCGAAACCTGGGGAAATCAGCCTTGCCCATAACGGCATTTTATTTCTGGACGAGTTTCCCGAATACCCGCGCACCGTGCTCGAAACCCTGCGCCAACCGATCGAGACGGGGGATGTGGTTGTGGCGCGCGCCAATGCCCATGTCACCTATCCCTGTCGTTTCCTGCTGATTGCGGCGGCCAATCCGTGCAAATGCGGGTATCTCTATGATGCCAATCAGGCTTGCGGGCGCGCGCCGATTTGTGGCGGCGACTATCTCGGTCGGATTTCTGGCCCCTTGATGGATCGATTTGACCTGCGTCTTGAGGTGCCGCCTGTGAGCTATCTTGATCTGGATTTGCCAGCAGGCGGTGAAACCTCGGCGCAGATTGCCCAAAGGGTGAAGGCCGCACGCGATATCCAGAGCGCGCGTTTCGCGAAATTGGGCGTGTCCGCGCGGGTAAACGCCGATGCCGAAGGCAAGCTGCTCGACCAGATCGCCATGCCAGATGCAGAGGGAAAGGCCTTTCTTGCGCGGGCCGCAGAAAAGCTGAACCTGACTGCGCGCGGCTATCATCGGGTCATGCGGGTGGCGCGCACGATTACCGATCTCGAGGGGCAAGAAAATGTGGGGGCAGATCAGATCGCCGAGGCCGTCAGCTACCGCCTCATCGGCGCATCGAACTAGCGGCGTTCGCGGCGCAAATCAGCCCTCACCACGGCGGCGCGCTTCGATCCGTTCCCAGATCATGGCGGCCACATTGATGCCATCAAAGCGCTCAAGCTCCTGAATACCAGTTGGTGAGGTGACATTGATCTCGGTCAGGTAATCGCCAATCACGTCGATTCCGACAAAAATCTGGCCCTTCTCACGCAATAATGGCCCGATCCGCGCGCAAATCTCATGCTCGCGCTCGGTCAGGCCAATTTTCTCGGCGCGCCCTCCGACATGCATATTCGAGCGGGTTTCGCCCGCGGCAGGCACGCGGTTGATCGCTCCGACGGGTTCGCCATCAACAAGGATGATCCGCTTATCCCCTGAGGAGACATCGGGCAGAAATTTCTGCCCGATCAATGGCTCGCGGTTCATGCCCGTGAAAAGCTCATGCAGCGAATTCAGGTTGCGGTCATTTGGATCGAGGCGGAACACACCTGCTCCGCCATTGCCGTAAAGCGGCTTGAGAATGATATCGCCATGTTTCTCGCGGAAGGCTTTGATTGTGCCGAGATCGCGCGCGATTGTGGTTGGCGGGGTCAAATCTGGGAAGTCGAGGACCAGCAGTTTTTCGGGGTAGTTGCGAACCCAGAAAGGATCGTTCACGACCAAAGTGTCGGGGTGAATACGCTCAAGAATATGAGTTGTCGTGATATAGCCCATATCGAATGGGGGGTCTTGGCGGAGCCAGACCACATCCCAATCGGCCAGATCAATCTCGGTCTCGGCCCCAAGGCTGAAATGGTCACCCTTGACACGGCGAACTTCCAACGGCCATCCGCGTGCCGTTACCCGACCCTCTGAATAAGCGAGCTTGTCAGGCGTATAATAGAAAAGCTCATGCCCACGGCTCTGCGCCTCTTCGGCAAGCCGAAATGTGCTATCCGCTTCAATATCAACTGGACCGATAGGGTCCATCTGGATCGCGACCTTGAGGGGCATATGCATTCTCCCGTTTTGCGTGCTCTAGACTACATGGCCCGCGACGCGAGGGAGTTCAATGCCGCAGCATCACCCTTGAATGGCATTCTCGCAAATATCGATCTGGCCGATATTGTTCACCAGGGCCACGTCAAAGCGGCAGGCCGTATTCAGACCTGTTGCCAATCGGCCAAGATAATCCTCGGCACTTGAATAAATGCGTTTGATCTGGCGGGCAGTTAGACTCTCGGCTGCGGCTGCAAAACTGCGCGCCTTTTTCACTTCTACAAAGACCACTTCACCGTCTTTTTGCGCCACAAGATCAATCTCGCCCAATGGGCCGCGCCAGCGTCGAGACAGTATTTGATGGCCGCGCCGTAGATAGTCTTCGGCGACTTGGTCTTCGGCGGCCAATCCCGCGAGGTAAGATACCTGCCCAGTCATTCCTCATCCTCCAAAGCCAAACCCATTTGATACACATCCCGCCGCGCCAGTCCGTATTCGGCCGCGACCTCAGCGGCTGCATCTTTCAGGCGCAATCGCCCCATCGCATCACGAAGGGCGGTCGCGACCTCGACTTCGTCCGCCTCACGCGCTGAGGCGCGATCAATCACCAAGACAATCTCGCCCTTGAGGCTGCGAGACGCGATCGCTTCTTGGATGTCATGCAATGTGCCGCGCAGGATTTCCTCGAATCGTTTTGTCAGTTCACGGCAGATCGCAATCTGCCTGTCATGTTCCATCACATCGCATAAAGCATCTAACAAACCATGAATGCGCTTTGGGCTTTCATACAATATCACCGTCGCCTCGACATTTGTGACCTCTTTAAGCCAAGTCCGCCGCGCGCCTTTTGATGTTGGCGCAAAGCCTGCAAAAAGAAATTTGTCGCTGGGCAAGCCAGAAACCGCCAAAGCTGCCAGAACGGCCGAAGCGCCGGGCGCGGAGAATACATCAAGACCCTCCGAGATCACGGCGCGGCCCAGTGGAAAACCGGGATCGGCGACCAAAGGCGTGCCTGCCTCAGACACATAAGCGACCGATTTTCCCTCTTTGAGTGCTGCGATCAGTCTTGGCCGCACTGCTGGCCCGTTATGGTCGTGATACGCGACAAGCGGTCTGTCGCCGAGTGGCACGCCATGTATCTCCATCAGATGGCGCGCAGTGCGGGTATCTTCGGCGGCGATCACATCGGCGGATGCAAGAATATCCAATGCCCGCAAGGTGATATCGCGTGCCGAGCCGATAGGTGTCGCAACAAAATACAGCCCCGGAACAAGCGTGGTTTTTTGCGCAGCCCCTGAGGTATTGCGTGTCGCTGGAGAGGCATCTGGGCTGTTATTCATCGAATGATCCATTGGTGGCGTTTACTTGGTGACGGTGAAGCTTTAGGTTTTGCCCATCGAATTTGAACTGCCCCTTTGATGTGCCCCTAGGAGACGTATTGATGATCTTCGCTTTGTCAGCGCTGCGCAAGTCGTGGCAGATATCCTTGCTCATTTTTGCGGGCTTTGTTTTGTCCGCCTGTCAAATGGGCGGGACGACAGGGTCGACTGGCCCGCGTGTCGGCCAAACGGTGCAGGTGGCGATGTTGCTGCCCTATGGCTCACCCAATGCAGGCGATGATCTTGTCGCCCGAAGCCTTGAGAATGCCGCGCGGCTCGCCATGGGGGATGTGCAAGGCGTTACGGTCAATCTGACGGTCTACCCGACAGCCGCGGATGCAGCACAAGCGGCAACGGTGGCACAGCAAGCGGTTTCGGAAGGGGCGGATGTGATTATCGGGCCGCTCCGCTCGGATGCGGCGGCCGCTGTCGGGGTGGCTGTTGCGCGCAATAATATCAATGTTTTGAGCCTGTCCAATAATACCGAGATCGCGGGTGGCAATGTATTTGTGCTGGGGCATACCTTTGCCAATACAGCGCGCCGTATGGTTGGGTACACAACCCTGCAAGGCCGCAACCGCTTTGTGATCCTGCATGCCCGCAACCTTGCAGGCGAAATTGCACGCGACGCAGTGCGCGATGCGGTGGCCAGCTCGGGCGCTATTTTGACAGGCGAGGTTGGATATGAATTCAGCCAAGCAGGCGTTGTCGGGGCATTGGAGGCTGTGTCCTCAACAGTGCAAGCGGGCGATGCAAATGCGCTTGTTCTGACATCGGACGCAACAGGGGCCTTGCCGCTTTTTGCGCAGCTGTTGCCGGAGAACGGGCTCGATACCGAAGCCACACGTTTTGTTGGCCTGACCCGTTGGGACACGCCGCCTGCGACTTTGGAAATTGCGGGCCTTCAAGGTGGATGGTTCGCCATTCCCGATCCGAATGCAGATGCGGCCTTCAGGGCACGGTATAGCACGGCTTATGGCGAAACTGCCCATGTGCTTGCGCCAATCGGCTATGACGCAATGCGTGCCGTTGTTGAAACGGCTGCAACCCAAGGAAGACTTGGCGGAGCGGAATTGACGAGTTCCTCTGGCTTTAGGGGAGCCAACGGAGTATTCCGCCTGATAGCAGACGGTACAAATGAACGCGCCATGGCCGTCATTCAGGTGCAAGAAAATCAGATGGTAGTCGTTGACCCCGCCCCAGGTATCCTTGGAAGTGCCGGTTTCTGAACAGAACCCCAGCCTCCCCCTCATCCCATCCACGCCGGGCGAATTGATTTGCCCGGCTGATGCTATTTTTGACGAAGAGGCCATGGCCTCTGCGATCGATGCCTCGATTGCCGATGAAACAGATCCTTCGAAAATTCGCGCAGCGGTCGTGCAGGTCTTGTCGCAGGCACAAAAGGATGGCCGCCAAGCGATAGAGGAGGCGTTCTCGGTCACCCCGCTTTCGGCACGGCGTGTCACGCGCGCCTATACATTGCTGACCGATGGCCTTGTGCGCCAAGTGCTGCGCGTGGCGGTTGAAAAGCTTCACCGCAATCCCAACCCGACCGAGGGCCAGCGCATGGCTGTGATGGCTGTGGGCGGATATGGTCGGGGTGAAATGGCGCCGCATTCGGATGTGGACCTGCTTTTCCTAACGCCTTGGAAGGTCACGGGCTGGGTCGAATCCGTGATCGAGTCGAGCCTTTATATGCTGTGGGATTTGCGGCTGAAGGTGGGTCATTCCAGCCGCACGATCAAGGAATGCCTGCGCTTAGGCCGAGAGGATTTCACGATCCGCACAGCGCTTCTCGAGATGCGGTTTCTGACCGGCAATGAAGCACTTGGTGAGGAGCTGCGGGCAGCGCTTGAGAAGGATCTGTTCTCAGGCACAGTTTCGGAATTCATCGAGGCCAAGCTGGAAGAACGATCAGACCGGCATAAAAAACAGGGCGGCCAGCGCTATATGCTGGAGCCCAATGTCAAAGAGGGCAAAGGCGGTTTGCGCGATCTGCAAACCCTCTATTGGATCGCGAAATACCAGCATGGTGTGGCGCGTGCCGAAGAATTGGTGGGCCTCGATGTTTTCACCCGCGAGGAGTTCGATACTTTCGACGCGGCCGAGCGGTTCTTGTGGTCGGTGCGGTGTCATTTACACATCCTTGGAGGGCGCGCGCAGGATATCTTGAGCTTTGACATGCAGGTGCAGGTGGCCGAGCGGATGGGCTATGTCGATTATGGCGGACGCCGTGGGGTCGAGCATTTCATGCAGGATTATTTCCGCCATGCCACGCGCGTTGGCGAATTGACCCGCATTTTCCTGACAGCCCTCGAAGCCAGCCATATCAAGCGCGCGCCTGCGATCCTTGGCTTTTTGCGCGGGCGCTCGCGGCGCAAGAAGGTCAAGGCGGGTTATGACGTCAAACAGAACCGTCTGACCGTGGCGGATGAGGCTGAGTTCCTATCGGATAAGGTCAATTTACTGCGCATTTTCGAGGAGGCCTTGCGCACGGGGTATCTGTTGCACCCCGATGCGATGCGGATGATCGCCAGCAATCTGGACCTGATTGATGACGATATGCGGCGCGACCCCGAGGCCAATCGCATTTTCCTCAATCTGATGCTGAAAAACGGCAATCCCGAGCGCGCTTTGCGGCGCATGAATGAATTGAATGTTCTGGGGGCTTTCATCCCCGAATTTGCCTCGATCGTCGCGATGATGCAGTTCAACATGTATCACAGCTATACCGTGGATGAGCATACCATTCAGGTGATCTCGACCTTGGCGCAGATCGAGCGCGGCGAATTGGTTGAGGAATTGCCCGTTGCCAGCCGTGTTCTGGATCAGGGGGTGAACCGCAAGGTGCTTTTCGTGGCCAGCCTGCTGCATGATATCGGCAAGGGCCGCAAGGAAGACCACTCCATTCTGGGCGCACGCATGGCGCGTTCGATTTGCCCGAGATTGGGGCTCAAGCCTGATGAATGCGAAACGGTGGAATGGCTCGTGCGCTATCACCTGTTGATGTCGGATATGGCGCAAAAGCGCGATATCGCCGATCCACGCACCGTTAGGGACTTCGCGAAAGCCGTAAAGACCAAGGCGCGGCTTGATCTGCTGACGGTTTTGACAGTGTGCGATATTCGCGGTGTCGGGCCGAATGTCTGGAACAATTGGAAGGCCACGCTGTTGCGGGGGCTTTACCGTGGCACGGCTGATGCGCTTGAAACGGGATTGGAAGATATCAATCGCGACAAATTGGAGGGCGAGGGCAAGAAGGCCTTGCGCTCGCAGTTGGCCGATTGGCCCAAGCCCGCACTCAAGACCGAGATCGACCGCCATTACGGGCCCTATTGGCAAGGGCTTGATCTGGCCAGCCATGTAACCTTTGCAAATATGCTGCGCGAAATCTCGGAAAATGAAATCCGTGTTGATACGCGTTTGGACAGTGACCGCGACGCAACCCGCGTCTGTTTCGCTTTGGCCGATCATCCGGGCATTTTCAGCCGTCTGGCGGGCGCTCTCAGCCTTGTTGGGGCCAATGTTGTTGATGCGCGCACTTATACATCCAAGGATGGCTATGCCACGGCGGTGTTCTGGGTGCAGGATGCGGATGGCAACCCCTTTGAAGAGGCCCGTTTGCCCCGCCTGAAATCCATGATCGACAAGATCCTTGCGGGCGAGGTCGTGACCTCGGTTGCGCTGGAAGGGCGCGACAAGATCAAGAAGCGCGAACGCCCCTTCGAGGTGGCAACCAATATCACCTTCGATAATGAAGGCTCGGAGATTTACACGATTATCGAGGTGGATACCCGCGACCGTCCGGGGCTGCTTTATGATCTGGCGCGCACGCTTGCCAATAATAACATCTATATCGCCAGCGCCGTGATCGCGACCTATGGGGTTCAGGTGGTCGATACCTTCTATGTGAAAGACATGTTCGGATTGAAACTCCATGCGAGCGCGCGGCAGGAAAGCCTAGAGCGCAAGCTGCGTGACGCGATTGCGCGCGTGGCGGAACGGGCGGGGGGCTGAACGGATGGCAGCGCGCCCGATCCGATTGGCATCGAGCTTTTTGACCGTTGGGGTCTGGACCCTGCTCAGCCGTGTGTTCGGGTTTGCCCGCGATATCATGATCGCGCTGTTTTTGGGGGCAGGCCCAGTGGCCGAGGCGTTTCTGGTGGCCTTTTCCTTGCCCAATATGTTCCGCCGCTTCTTCGCTGAAGGTGCGATGAACACGGCCTTTGTGCCGCTTTATGCCAAAAAACTGGAAGGGCAGGAAAACGCGAGTGAGTTCGCAAGGGATGCGTTTTCGGGGCTGGCCTCGATCCTGATTGTCTTCACCCTGATTGCGCAGCTTGCCATGCCGTGGCTGGTTTTCGCCATGGCCTCAGGCTTTGTGGGGGATGCGCGTTTTGATCTGGCGGTCAGCTATGGCCGTATTGCCTTTGCCTATATTCTGTTCATTTCGCTGGCAGCGCTTGCCTCGGGCGTTTTGAATGCATCGGGGCGGTTTGCGGCGGCTGCCGCCGCCCCTGTTTTGTTGAATGTCATCCTTGTGGCAGCACTCTATGCGGGCCACCTGATGGTGTCGTCGGGCGATGTCGCCAATGCGCAGGAAGTGCAGGGTTTGATCCTTGCTTGGGGTGTGCCGATTGCAGGTGTTGCGCAGCTTGTCTTGCTTTGGGTCGCGGCGGCACGGGCAGGGGTCAGGCTGATCCCGCGTCGCCCGCGTCTGACACCAGAGATCAAACGTCTCGCGATGATTGCTGCACCTGCCATGCTGGCGGGTGGCGTGATGCAGATCAACCTGCTGGTTGGCCGCCAAGTGGCCAGTTTCTTTGATGGTGCGATTGCGTGGCTCAGCTATGCCGACAGGCTTTATCAATTGCCCTTGGGGGTTGTCGGGATCGCAATCGGTGTGGTTCTGCTGCCAGAGCTATCACGCCGTTTGCGCGCCGAAGACGCAACAGGTGGGCGTGATGCGCTCAGCCGCGCAGGCGAGATTTCCATGGCGCTAACCCTGCCTGCCGCGGTGGCCCTCATCGTGATCTCGGTGCCTTTGGTATCGGTGCTGTTTCAACGCGGGGCTTTCGGGGCAGATGATACGGCGGAAACGGCCCTTGCACTTGCTGTCTATGGGGCGGGCCTGCCCGCTTTTGTGATGCAGAAGGTTCTGCAGCCCCTATATTTCGCCCGCGAAGATACCAAATCCCCGTTCCGCTTTGCCGTGGTGGCAATGGTTGTGAATGCGGCGGTGGCCATTGGTCTGGCCTTTGTGCTGGGATTTGTGGGCGCGGCCATTGGCACAACTGTTGCGGCTTGGGTCATGGTTTGGCTGTTGCGGCGGGGGGTAAAGCCCATGGGCGAGGTGGCGCAATTTGATGCACGCTATCGCAGGCGTTTGTGGCGGATCGCGTTTGCTGCAATCGGAATGGGGGGCGTGCTATGGGCTGCAGGTCTGGTCTTGGGGCCAAGCCTTGGCACCGAAGGCTGGCGCTATCTTGCATTGGTCCTTTTGGTGGGGCTTGGGCTTCTCAGCTACTATCTTTTCGGGCGTCTGCTGGGGGCCTTCAACCTTTCTGAGATTCGTGGTGCTTTGCGCCGTTGATCCGCTTTAGCGCTTAATTATTCTCGTGCTTTTTCCCGACGCGGGCTAGGTTTTTCCCAAAGGCAGTGGGGAGGTTTATTGGTGAGATTTCTGGTTCTTCAGGTTTTATGTGCGTGTCTGGCCTTTTCTGCCTCAGCTCAGGGAACGGTTCAGGATGTGCTGCGCCAGATTTCCGATCGCGCGCCTGATGTCATCTTTCTGGGCGAAATTCACGACAACCCGACCCATCATCGCAACCAGCATGAGATTGCACTGGCCCTTGCGCCAAGCGCCCTTATCTTTGAGATGATCACGGCTGAGAGCGCTGGTGATGTTGCGACAACCCTTGCGCAGGGTGGTCGTGATGGTCTGCGCGCCATGTTGGATTGGGACAATTCCGGCTGGCCCGATTTCGAGTTTTACGCCCCCCTTTTCGAGATGGCCGCGGATGCTGAGATTTACGGGGCATGGGTGGACCGCGATAGCGCGCGGGCGGCTTTTGATCTTGGGGCGGCGCAAGCTTTTGACGGGGATGCCGCGCGGTTTGGTTTGGACCAGCCGCTGCCGCCTGAAGAACAAGCCACACGTGAGGCCGAGCAAATGGCCGCCCATTGTGACGCGCTTCCCGCTGATATCCTGCCCGCTTTCGTTGAGGCGCAACGCCTGCGCGATGCGGAGCTGGCCGCCCGCGTGTTGGAGGCGCTGGATACGGTCGGTGGGCCAGTTCTGGTGATCACGGGCAATGGCCATGCGCGTCGCTATATCGGCGCGCCGCGCCTTTTGCGCTTTGCCGCACCGACGGTTTCCGTGTTCAGCCTTGGCCAGACAGAAGACGGGCGCGTGCCAGATGCGGCACTTTATGATGCATGGCTGAGTGCCACAGCGCCCGAGCGTGGCGACCCTTGCGCGGTCTTCCGATAGGCGCATTTCGGCATTGCCCCGCATTGCTCCCGCCCCTAACCTAGCCGCAGGAAAAGGGACAACTGGCCATGCTCAGCGGCAAACGCATTCTTCTGATCATCGGCGGTGGCATTGCCGCTTATAAATCGCTCGATCTGATCCGCCGTCTGCGTGATCAGGGTGCGCAAGTGACGCCAGTTCTGACCCGCGCCTCCGAGGAATTTGTCACGCCGCTTTCGGTTTCGGCACTGGCCGCGCAAAAGGTCTATCGCGATTTGTTCGATCTGACCGATGAGGCCGAGATGGGCCATATCGAATTGTCCCGCGCCGCTGATCTGGTCGTGGTGGCACCTGCCACTGCGGATTTGATGGCAAAGATGGCCAGCGGGCTGGCCAATGATCTGGCCTCCACGCTGTTGATGGCGACAGACAAGCGGGTGCTGATTGCCCCCTCCATGAATGTGCGCATGTGGGAGCATCCCGCCACGCAGCGCAATCTGGCCTGTTTGCAGGGTGATGGTGTTCTGGTGGTCGGCCCTGATGAAGGGAATATGGCTTGTGGTGAATTCGGCCCCGGTCGGATGGCCGAGGTGCCTGCAATTATAGATTCCGTTGATGCCGCTCTGGGGAATGGGCCGCTGAAGGGAAAGCATGTTCTGGTGACCTCTGGCCCCACGCATGAGCCGATTGATCCAGTGCGCTATATCGCCAACCGCTCGTCTGGGGCGCAGGGCACGGCATTGGCCGAGGCGTTGCGCGATCTGGGCGCACGGGTGAGTTTTGTGACAGGCCCTGCCACGGTCGCGCCCCCCATTGGTGTTGAGGTGATCAAGGTGGAAACCGCGCATGAGATGGCCGAGGCGGTTGAGGCAGCTTTGCCTGCGGATGCGGCAGTTTTTGCTGCCGCTGTTGCAGATTGGCGCGTCGAGAATGCAACTGACAAGAAGATGAAAAAAGACGGCAGCGGCAAGGCGCCAGCTTTGGCTTTCGCCGAGAACCCCGATATTCTGGCGGCTGTCGCGCAACGCGCCTCCAACCGCCCTGATCTGGTTGTGGGCTTTGCGGCCGAGACCAATGATGTGGTCGAGAATGCAACCGCCAAGCGTTTGCGCAAAGGCTGTGACTGGATCATTGCCAATGATGTCTCGCCCGAGACGGGGATTATGGGCGGGGACGAGAATAAGGTCATATTGGTCAATGATGCAGGGGCCGAGGAATGGCCGCGCCTGTCAAAAGCGGAAACTGCCCGCAGATTGGCCCTGCGGATTTCCGAGGCGATTTGAGTAAAAGTGCTGGACCCTGCGCGGGTTCGGCATAGCTCTTTTTTGAGTATTTATGGGATAGAGAAGAGAGCCAGAATGCGCATCACATTGCATATGACGCATGAAGATTGGGCCGATCAGGCGCTCGGTCTTCCCAGCTACGCAACGCATGGGGCGGCGGGCGCGGATTTGCGCGCGAATTTCCCATCCGAGAAGCGGGCAGCGGGGATTGTTCTTGCGCCATTGGAGCGGAAGCTGGTTCCCACGGGTTTGCGGGTTGCGATCCCCGAGGGGTATGAGATGCAAATCCGCCCTCGCTCGGGGCTGGCTTTGAAACATGGAATATCGATTCCGAATGCGCCTGGGACGGTGGATAGCGATTATCGCGGCCCGCTTGGGGTGATTTTGATCAATCTCGGGGCAGAGCCTTTTCATATCCAGCATGGTGATAGGGTTGCGCAAGCCGTGATCGCGCCTGTTGTGCAGGCGGGTTTCGAGCGGGTTGATGTTTTGGAGGATACCGCGCGCGGAGGCGGTGGTTTTGGCTCAACGGGTCGCAGCTGATGGTGTTGATCGCAATCATTGCAGGGGCGATCTGGGGGTTGGGGCATCTGATGAAGGCGCCTGTTCAAGCGCGGCTCTATATGCTGGGGCTGCTTTATCTGGCGATTTTGGCGCTGCATGTCGTCTTGCCCGAGGGGCATCCGCTTTTGGAGAGCACGGGTGGCTCGCTTGGGGAATGGCTGCTTTTGGGCGTATTGGGCAGTGTGTTTCTGGGGTATCGCACGGTGTTGCGGCGGGTGCGCGGCAGGGCCGAAACGATTGAAGCCGCGCGGGATGCTGCGGTGGAGCCGCGCGCGCGCGGGCTGTTTTCGGATCAGGAATTGGAGCGCTATGCCCGCCATATCACCTTGCCCGATATTGGCGGACGGGGGCAGCGGGCGCTGAAGGAGGCCAAGGTGTTGGTCGTGGGGGCAGGGGGTTTGGGCTCGCCCATTCTGCTGTATCTTGCGGCGGCGGGTGTCGGGCGGATCGGGGTTATTGATGCCGATCATGTGAGCCTGTCGAACCTGCAAAGGCAGGTGATCCATACCGATGCGCGCCAAGATATGCCCAAGGTTTTTTCTGCCGAGATGTCGATGAAAGCGTTGAACCCGGGTGTTGAGATCCGCCCCTATAATCGCGCTTTGAGCGAGGACATCGCCGAAGACCTGATCGGTGAATATGATCTGGTGTTGGATGGCACGGATACATGGGAGGCGCGCGCCTTGATCAACTGCGCCGCTGTGGCGACGGGGCGGCCTGTTCTGGCCGGCGCCATCTCGGCTTGGGAAGGGCAGGTGACCTTGTATGACCCCGCGGCTGGCGCGCCTTGTATGGCCTGCGTCTTTCCGCAAGCCCCCAACCCCAGCATGGCCGCGACCTGTTCCGAGACAGGCGTGATCGGGGCTTTGCCCGGTGTGGTGGGCACAATGATGGCCTTGGAGGCTGTAAAAAGCCTGACGGGTGCTGGCGAGGGCTTGCGTGGGCGGATGCTGATTTATGATGGCTTGAATGCCGAGACGCGCATCCTGACGCTCAAGCGTAAGGCCGATTGCCCTGTCTGCGGTGATATCTGAGCGGAATAGGGTCGTATTTTTGGAAAGATGAAGGAGCGGGCCTCGCAAGATGGGTGGTCTGGCTCTATCTCTGGGGAGAAGGAGATTTGACCCAATGACAAACCCGCTTTTGCAAGACTGGCAAACCCCGTTTGAACTGCCCCCTTTCGAGCAGATCACGGATGAGGATTTTGGACCTGCGATGGATGCAGCCCTTGAAGAGGCGCGCGCGAAGATCAAGGTGATTGCGGAACAGGCGGACACTCCGAGTTTTGCCAATACGATTGAGGCTTTGGAACAGGCGGATGGCTTGTTGGACCGCGTGGCGGGGGTGTTTTTCAATTTGGCGGGGGCAGACTCGACGCCTGCGCGCGAAGCTTTGCAGCGTGAGTTTGCGCCGAAGTTTTCGGCCTTTTCCTCCGAGATCACCAATAATGAGACGCTTTGGGCGCGGATTGATGATGTATGGCAGCGCAAGGACAGCCTTGGCTTGAGCGCGGAGCAGGAGCGGGTGCTATACCTGACGCATCGCAGCTTTGTACGGTCAGGCGCTGCACTAAAAGGTGAGGCGCGCAGCCAGTTGACCGATGTGAAGGGCCGATTGGCGGTGTTGGGGACGCAGTTCACGCAAAACCTTTTGGCGGATGAGCGCAGTTGGTTCATGGAACTTGAACCCGCTGATCTGGAGGGCCTGCCTGATTTCGTCGTGGCGTCAGCCCATGCCGCTGGCAAGGAAAAAGCGGTGGATGGCCCAGTTGTGACTTTGTCACGGTCTTTGATCGTGCCGTTTTTGCAGTTTTCCCCAAGGCGTGATTTGCGTGAGCGGGCCTTCAAGGATTGGGCCGCGCGCGGTGCCAATGGTGGGGAGACGGATAACCGCGAGATCGCGGCCGAGACGCTGGCCTTGCGCGAGGCTCGCGCGAAGCTTTTGGGGTATCCGAATTTTGCCGCCTATAAACTCGAGACCGAAATGGCAGGCCGACCCGAGGCTGTGCGTGATCTCTTGATGCAGGTTTGGGAGCCTGCAAAAGCCCAAGCCGAGGCGGATGCCGATGTGCTGACATCCATGATGCATGCGGATGGGATCAATGGCGATCTTGAGCCATGGGATTGGCGCTATTACTCCGAGAAACGCCGCAAGGCCGAGCATGATCTGGATGAGGCAGCCCTCAAACCCTATCTGCAACTTGATGCGATGATTGAGGCGAGCTTTGATTGTGCAGGACGCCTCTTTGGTCTGGAATTCCGCCCCTTGGATGTCACCCTTTACCATGAAGATGCGCGTGCATGGGAGGTGACGCGGGGCGGTGAGCATGTGGCGGTGTTTATCGGGGATTATTTCGCGCGAGGCTCCAAACGGTCGGGCGCGTGGTGTTCGGCGATGCGCAGTCAGAAAAAGCTTGGCGGCGAGACGCGCCCGATCGTGGTGAATGTATGCAATTTCGCCAAAGGGGATCCTGCGCTTCTATCCTATGATGATGCGCGCACCCTGTTTCACGAATTTGGTCATGCGCTGCATCAGATGCTCTCGGATGTGACCTATGGCTCGATCTCGGGCACCTCTGTGGCGCGGGATTTCGTGGAGCTTCCGAGCCAGCTTTATGAGCATTGGCTGGAAGTGCCCGAGGTTCTGGAAAAGCATGCCCGCCATGCGGAAACAGGCGCACCAATGCCGGCCGATTTGCTGGAGCGGCTTTTGGCGGCGCAGACCTATGATATGGGGTTTGCAACCGTCGAATATGTGGCCTCGGCCCTTGTTGATCTGGATTTCCATGACGGGGCCGCCCCAAGTGATCCGATGGCCGCCCAAGCCGAGACTTTGGCGCGTATTGGGATGCCCAAGGCAATCACCATGCGCCATGCGACGCCGCAATTTGCGCATGTCTTTGCGGGTGATGGATATTCCTCGGGCTATTACAGTTATATGTGGTCGGAGGTTATGGATGCCGATGCCTTTGCCGCCTTTGAGGAAGCGGGTGGCGCGTTTGACCCTGAGATGGCCAAGAAGCTTGAGACATTCATTCTGTCAGCGGGCGGCAGCCAAGAGGCAGACGCGCTTTATACCGCGTTTCGCGGGCGCATGCCCGGTGTCGAGGCGCTGTTGAAAGGGCGTGGCTTGGATAAGGTGGCGTGAGGGGCAGGCGTTATTCGAAGACTTCGTCTGGCTCCACGCCCCAGATCGCTGTTTTGGGCACCCAGCCCGAATAGCCGCCAACTTCCATCAGGCACCACTCGATCTGGCATTCGGCCAGCCGACCGATCACGCCGCGCTCGACTTGGGCGCGGGGCGATCCATCGGCGCTGGGGCGGTGGCGCAACTCGACCAGATCGACCTCCACGATTGCGGAGCGCGCGCCTGACAGCAACGCGTAATGCATCCAGCCGCCTGCACCATCACGATCCACAACGCGCCGCCAATGGCCATGCTCGGCTACGACCATCATTGGCATGCTGCGGCGCTGGAAGACCCAATCGATCCGATGGCTTCGCGAAGGGCCGCGCCTTGCATTGCCCGTGGAGGCATCAAGCGAGACAAAGCGGGGAATTGGGTAGCCTGTGACGGGGCCAACCCGCCGCTCGGGCGTGGCCATGGAGGCCACTGCGATATCAATGGGCGATGGCTCGGAGGCGGAGGTTTCAGGCCGTTGTTGGGGGGCGGTCGATGACACATCTTGCGCCATGGCCGAGACAGCCATCACACCCAAAACACCCGCCAGAACCATAAGGTACACGCGCTGCATTCTACTCTACCGCCTACAAATCCCGCGCGGCGTTTTTCCACCGCGTCCTAAATCTTTCATAGTCGCAGGCGCGCCTTCTTCTTGCACCTCGCCTGCGGATCAGAGAGTGTCATGAACAACGGCAAAATGCTAGCGAGGGAGAACGCGACATGCCAGGACAGCGCTTGAGTGTTGTCGTTACGCGACGGTTGCCCGAGGCGGTCGAGACGCGGATGAGCGAGCTTTTCAATGTCGAGCTTAATTCCGATGACCGCAAGATGAGCAAGGCGGAGCTTGTTTCGGCCATGCAGCGTGCGGATGTCTTGGTGCCTTGTATCACCGATACCATTGATGCGGGCATGCTGGGGCAGGCGGGTGAGCGGCTCAAACTGATTGCCAATTACGGGGCAGGGATCGATCACATCGATGTGGCCACCGCGCGCCAGCGTGGGGTTCTGGTTACCAATACCCCTGATGTGATGACGGATGATACGGCTGATATGACGATGGCTTTGATGCTGTCGGTCTTGCGCCGCGTGCCTGAAGGCATGTCCGTGATGCAGGGCGGCCGCTGGTCGGGGTGGGAACCCACGGCCTTTATGGGCGGGCGTATCGGCGGCAAACGTTTGGGCATTCTGGGGATGGGGCGCATCGGGCAGGCGGTTGCGCGCCGTGCATCCGCCTTTGGCATGCAGGTCCATTATCACAACCGCCGCCGCCTTCATGACGAGATCGAGAGCGCGCTGGAGGCCACCTATTGGGAAAGCCTTGATCAGATGCTGGCGCGGATCGATGTCTTGTCGATCAATTGCCCGCATACGCCTTCAACCTTCCATTTGATGAATGCGCGTCGGTTGAAACTGATGAAGCCCTCAGCGGTGATCGTGAATACATCGCGCGGGGAAGTGATTGATGAAAACGCATTGACGCGGATGCTGCGCGCCTCTGAATTGGCGGGTGCGGGCCTTGATGTGTTCGAGCATGGCCATGAGATCAATCCCCGTCTGCGCGAATTGCCCAATGCGGTTTTGCTGCCTCATATGGGCTCAGCCACTTTGGAGGGACGTGTGGAGATGGGCGAGAAGGTATTGATCAATATCAAGACCTTTGATGATGGCCATAGGCCGCCCGATCTGGTCTTGCCATCCATGTTGTAAAGGCGCTGCCAAGGGCGGAATGAGACCGCGTGCCTGTCGATGTCGTTTTCCAGCCGATATGCGTCGGGCGGGTGGGGCTTGGCGGGCCTCTCTCTGGCATGACAAGATCACGTCACATCCCTCTGCCGGAGCTCTGAGTCCCCGATGAAAACCAATGTAAAAGCCCTTGTCGTTGGCGGCGGTGCCGTTGGCACCTCGATCGCCTATCACCTTGCACGTGCGGGTTGGGAAGATGTGATGCTTCTGGAACGTGACGAGCTGACCTCGGGCTCGACATGGCACGCAGCGGGGCTGCTGCCCTTGTTCAATATGGGCTATGCCACGACCCATATTCATGACTATTCGGTCAAGTTCTACAAAACCCTCGAGGAAGAAACAGGCCTGAATGCAGGCTTTGCCGTGGTGGGCAATTTGCGGATGGCCCAAACCCAAGAGCGTATGGATGAATATATGCTCTATGCCTCCACCGCCGAGACCGTGGGCATTCCCTATGAATGGATGACGCCAGACGAGATCAAACAGCGCTGGCCCTTGGTGCGCACCGAAGATTTGAAAGGCGCGATCTACCACCCGACCGATGGCTATATTAACCCAGCCGATGTGACCCAAGCCATGGCCAAAGGTGCCCGTCAGCGCGGTGTCACCGTTGAGCGGAAATGGCAGGTTGATGGCTATCACTGGACGGGTGAGGCATGGGAGGTCACCGTCACCAAGATGGTCGAGAAGGGCGGCAACCTGATCCCGTCTGACGAGCAGCAAGTGATCACAGCCGAGCATGTCGTGACCGCAACAGGCAACCACGCGCAACGCACCGCGCGGCTTTTGGGGATCAAGATCCCCGCCATCCCCGTTGAGCATCAGTTTATCGTCACAGAGCCTGACCCTGCCTTGGTCGAGTATCGCAATTCGGGCCAGCCTGAGCATCCTGTTCTGCGCGATGCTGATGCGAAATGGTATGTGCGCGAGGAACGCGGCGGCTGGATCCTTGGCCCCTATGAGCGCAACGCGCCTGCGCGCTTCCTCTATGATGTGCCCGAAAGTTTCCGCGCCGATCTCTTCCCGCTCGATCTGGATCGGATCGAGGAAGAATATATGTCCATGATCCACCGCATCCCGTCTTCCGAGACGGTGGGTTTGAAGGACGATTATAACGGCCCGATCTGCTATACGCCTGATGGCAATCCGCTTGTCGGCCCCGCACCGGGCTTGCGCAATATGTGGCTGGCTGAAGGGTTCTCCTTTGGCATCACGGCGGCGGGTGGCACGGGCTATTACCTTGCGCAATTGATGGTCGAGGGTGAGGCCGAGATCGACATGGCCTCGCTTGATCCCAAGCGCTATGGCAGCTGGATGACCACAGAATATGCCGCGCGCAAGAATGAAGAATGCTATGAGCATGTCTATATTCTGCACCACCCCGATGAAGAACGCGAAGCCTGCCGCCCCTTGCGCACGGCCCCTGCCTATGACCGCCAAAAGGCGCTTGGTGCGCAATTTGGCTGTGTGAATGGTTGGGAACGCCCGAATTACTACGGCCCCAAAGATGCGCCTGAAAGCTTCGATCATGACAGCCGCAGCTTCCGCCGTGGCGCTTGGTGGGACTATGCCAAGAATGAGGCGCAAGCGATCCGCGAAGGTGCGGGTTTGATCGATGCCACAGCCTTTACCAAACATCTGGTGCGCGGTCCGGGCGCCACGGATTTCCTTGACCACTTTACCTGCAACAAACTGCCCAAGGTGGGTCGGATCAATCTGACCTACGCGCTGACGGCACATGGCACAACGCGCACCGAATACACGATCGTGCGCTTGGCCGAGAATGAATACTACCTTGTCTCCGCAGGGGCGTGGACCGCTTATGACGCCGATTTCCTGATGAAAGCGGCCGAAGATTTCATGGGCGAGGGGGGTGGTTATATCGACATCCATGATGTCACGACGCAATGGGGCGTTTTTGCGATCGCAGGTCCGAAAACCCGCGATATCCTAAATGAATTGGTCAAGGATGCCGAGCCCGAAACCGTGCTCAGCAACAAGCGGTTCCCATGGCTTTCCATGCGCAATATCGAGTTGGGCATGTGCCCTGTGCGTGCGATCCGCGTGGCCTATACGGGCGAATTGGGTTGGGAATTGCACCACCCCATCGAGATGCAGGGCTACCTCTGGGACCAGCTTTTGGCAGCGGGCGAAAAGCATGGGCTAAAGCTTGTGGGTGCGCGGGCGCAGAACTGGCTACGACAGGAGAAATCCTATCGCGCCTTTGGCACCGAACTTGGCCGCGACGCGACCCCGCTTGAGGCAGGTCTGGATCGTTTCATCGATTTGGAAAAAGACTTCCACGGCAAAGAGGCGATGCTGGAAACGGGCATTCGTTCCAAATGCGTGACGCTTCTGATCGACGGCCCCGAGGATGCCGACCCATGGGGACGCGAGGCGCTCTATGACGGCGAGACCAAGGTTGGGCGTCTGACCTCGGGCGGGTATTCGGTGCATTTCGGCAAGCAGATCGGCATGGGCTATGTCAGGCCTGATCTGGCGGTTACTGGCACGAAGTTGAAAGTTCGGATGCAGACCAAACTCTGGGATGCCGAGGTGGTTGAAGACAGCCCCTATGATCCGAGCAATGCGTCCATCCGCGTGAATGGTTAAGACCTGTTAGCTCGGCTTTTCGAAGGCAAGCATCAGGTTATTGGCAGGCATCTCGAGGCGGGTCAGCCGCGCAAGGCCCGCCGCGTTCAGGTGGGCCTCGATATTGCTGACATCCTTATAGCCGATCATCGGGTCCTGCGCGCGTAGGCTGGCATCGAAGGCCGCATCGCCTTCGCTGGTGGCGATCCCGTCGCGCAGGAACGGCCCGTAAATAAAGGCCACCCCGCCAGTGGCCAAAGCCTGCCCGATCTCGTTCAGAATGACACCTGCTTCGCTGTCCGAGATCAGATGCAGCAGGTTCACAATCAAGATCACGTCAAAAGGGTCATGCCTTTGCGCCCAACCCGATTGGGCCGCATCGAGGTGTTGAGGCGGCAGGATATTGGGCAGCCCCTCGGCCTCTACCCATGCTTTGATCGAGACCAGCCGCTGCGCGTCCAGATCGGTGGGGTGCCACTCGATATCTGGCATTACTGCTGCCAGATGGATCACATGCTCGCCCGTGCCCGAAGCAATCTCCAAGGCACGTCCTTGGTGCGGGGCATGCGCTTTCATGGCATGGGCGATGCTCTCGCGATTTCGCAGGGCTGAGGGGGCAGACATCCGTCCGTCCGTCTCGGGCTGCGGGGCATCGGGCAGGTTTAGCGTGCGGCTCATGCGAAGCGCGCGGGCGACAGCCCCGCCACGACCTCTGGCGCAAGCTCGGAGGTGCGCTCAGCCACGATATCGGCCAAAAGCTGGCTGCCTGCGGGGGCTGTCTGGAATCCGTAGCCGCCTTGCCCTGCGAACCATAAGAAAGACGGATCATCATTGGCCCGCCCGATCACCAAAGCCCTGTCGGGCGCAAAGGTGCGCAAGCCCGCCCAAGTCGAGGTGATGCGCGTGACCTCTTCTGTCACACATTCCTGATAGCGCGCGATCCCCTCGGCCAAGACCATATCATCGGCCCATGCATCATGCGGGGCATCGACGGGGTCTTCCTCAGCAGGAGAGACGATCCAAGCGCCTGCATCGGGTTTGGCATACCAAGCCTCGCCTGCGCCGATCAGCATGGGCCAGCCGCTGACGTCATGACCACCGGGCGCAGGCATCCGCGCCATGGAGCGGCGCAAAGGCGAAAATCCGGGGCTTGCAACACCTGCCATCTGCGCGATTTCATTGACCCAAGCGCCTGCCGCATTAACCAGCATGCGCGCGGTGTATTGGCCTGTCTTGGCCGTAACCTGCCAAAGCGCGCCATCCTTGGAGATTGCGCTGACCTCAGCGCTACTAAGGATCTCGGCCCCGTTGCCACGCGCTTCTTTGACAAAATTTTGGATCAGCAAATCAGTGTCGATATCCCAAGACGCATGATGATGGGCGGCATGGGTCACATGATCGGGGTTGAGGATCGGCACCATGGCGATCGCTTCATCCACCGTGATCTCGTTGAGATGCATGGTCTTCACATCGCGTGCGAATTGCGCGCTATCCTCGGCACCGCCCAGAAACATCAAACCACGCGGGCTCAGCACGCCGCCATTGACGCTCATGTGATAGTCTTTCGAGGCCTTGTTCAGCTCGACCGTGACGGGATGTCCGTAATTGGCCTCGAACAAAGCCGCCGAGCGGCCCGAGGCGTGATAGGCCAAGGCAGGCTCGGCCTCGAGCAGAAGAACCGTCCCCAAATGCGAAAGCCGCGCCGCCGCAGATGTGCCAGCAATGCCGCCGCCGATAATTATGAAATCATAAGTCATGCTGGAACTGCTGCATGCTGGCGGGGGGAGTTTCAAGGGGGCAAACCCAACATTCGTGTCACGGCAGCGAAGGGCTGGTCTTGAGGTCAGAATGACGGATGCAGCGACTATCCAAATTGCCCGTGCAAAGCACGGGCAGCGCCCGAACCGCCCCCACGGGGCGGGCGCTTCTCGCCCTCCCCTCGGTTCGGGCGCGATGCGCTTCGTCCCGCGCAGCTGCCCTCGGCGCAGCCTATAGACGCCGTAAAAAAGAAAAGGCCCGCCGATGGCGGGCCTCTCCAATTCATTATCTGGCGAAGGCTCAGTTGGGGATATCGCCAGTGATGCCCTCAACGTAGAAATCCATGCCAAGCAAGGTGCCGTCATCGGCTGTCTCGCCTTCGGCCAGCCAGACCGAGCCGTCTTGGCGGTGGATCGGGCCAGTGAAGGAATGCACCTCGCCTGCAGCGATCGCTTCCATCAAAGCGGTGGCGGAGGCGCGGACCTCTTCTGGGATGGTCTCGGTCATCTCGCCGATTTCGACCATGCCTTCTGCAATGCCTTCCCAGACATCGGATTGCTCATAGGTGCCTTCCATCGCTTCACCAACGCGGCGCACGTAATAGGGGCCCCAATCATCGATGATCGAGGAGACGCGTGGCGCAGGTGCGAATTGATACATATCCGAGGCTTGACCAAAGGAGATGATGCCCGCTTCTTGAGCAACCGTCTGAGGCGCTGTGGAGTCGGTGTGCTGCATCATGACATCGACGCCTGCATCGATCAGCGCCTGTGCTGCATCGGCTTCAGCGGCTGGGTCAAACCACGTGAAGGCCCACACAACGCGCATTTCCACATCGGGGTTCACCGCTTTGGCTGCGAGATAAGCCGAGTTGATGCCACGGATAACTTCGGGGATCGGGTAGGACGCGATATAGCCGATGACATTGCTCTCGGTCATATGGCCCGCGATATGGCCGATGACGGAACGGCCTTCATAGAAACGCGCCGAATAGGTCGAGACGTTGTCATGGTCGCGGCGATAGCCTGTGGCATGCTCGAAATAGACATCAGGGAATTGGCCCGCGACGTTATTTGTCGGGTCCATATAACCAAAGGATGTCGTGAAGATCATATCGGCACCGTTAAGCACCATCTGGGTCATCACACGCTCGGCATCGGCGCCTTCGGGTACGGCTTCCACGAATGTGGTTTCAACGGCATCGCCATAGGCTTCTTCCACGGCCAAGCGGCCCTGATCATGCTCATAGGTCCAGCCAAGGTCACCGACTGTGCCGACATAGACAAAGCCGACCTGAAACGGGTCGTCTTGCGCAGTGGCGCTGCCTGCAACGCCGATGGCCAGCGCGGCTGAGGCAAGAAGTTTCGTCATGGTTTTCATTGAGTATCCTCCAAGTTGGATTGTGGTGTTTTAGATAGTTTAAAGCAGTTATCGGGTCGAATGGAAAACACGCCCCAAAGCGGCAGGCGCATTGAGCGCGGAGCGTGTTTTGTCGGAAGAGATGATCACAAGAACGATGATCGTCACGATATAGGGCGAAGAGTCCAGCACCCAGACGGGCACGCTGATTTCGGCGGCTTGCAGGCGCAATTGAAGGGCCGCAATGCCGCCAAACAGATACGCGCCGATCAGCGCGCGCCATGGTTTCCAGCTTGCAAAGACCACGATGGCCAGCGCAATCCAGCCTGCGCCTGCGGTCATGCCTTCGGTCCATGAGGGCACGCGTACAAGGCTGAGATAGGCCCCGCCAAGCCCCGCACAGGCTCCGCCAAAAGCGATGGCCATAAAGCGGATGCGGATGACCTTATAGCCCAAGGCATGTGCGGCATCATGGCTTTCGCCAACCGCACGCAGGATCAGCCCTGCGCGGGTTGAATACAGAAAGACCCACACCGCCGCGACCAAGAGGATCGAGAAATAGATGATGATGTCATGGCCAAACAGGATTGGCCCGATCACAGGGATCTCGCGCATCGCTTGCGGGAAGAGGTCGGGCGTCAATGGCGGGTTGATGCCAGAATACCCCTCGCCAATCAGTGAGGCGAGGCCAAGCCCGAACAAGGTCAGCGCCAGCCCTGTCGCCACCTGATTTGACAGCAGTACTTGGGTCAGGAAGGCAAAAATCATCGATAAGGCCGCCCCGCCAATGGCACCCGCCACAAAGCCGATCCAAGGTGAGCCTGTATTGACCGCAATCGCAAAACCGCAGACCGCGCCCATGATCATCATCCCCTCAACCCCGAGGTTCAGCACGCCTGACTTTTCGACCACCAATTCCCCGATCGCCGCCAGCAGGATCGGCGTAGATGCGGCGATTAGGGCCACAATAAGCGTGACGGGATCAATCATGCCTTGGCCTCCGCGCCGAATGTGATGCGGTAATTCGACAAGACGTCCAGCGCCAGAAGGAAGAACAAAAGCATCCCCTGAAAGGCCTGAATTGCGCTTGCAGGAACCCCCAGCATCAATTGCGCCAGCTCACCGCCGATATAGGTCAGCGCCATCAGCAGGCCTGCCAGCAAAATCCCCACGGGATGTAGCCGCCCCAGAAAGGCCACGATGATCGCCGTAAAGCCATAGCCGACACCGAAATCAATGCTGATCTGCCCCGCAGGGCCTGAGACCTCGAACAAGCCCGCCATGCCCGCCAAAGCCCCCGAGACGCCAAGGCATAGGATGATCAGGCGTGTCGGGTTCACACCCGCAAAACGGGCCGCGCGCGGGGCTTGGCCCGCAAGCTTGATCTGGTAGCCCAAGATATGGCGGTTCAGCAGCACATAGGCCGCGATCACAGCGATGAAGGCCGCGACAACCCCCCAATGCATGCCCGTATTGGCGATCAATTCAGGGTTGTCGGTTCCCGCATGGCGCGCCAGATTGCGGCTGCCTGGAAAGCCCGAGCCTTCCGGATTGCGTAAAAAGCCAGTGGCTGCCGTCGCCAGAATGGCCTCCGCCACATAGACAAGCAGCAGCGAGACCAGAATTTCATTCGTCCGAAAACGCGTTTTCAAAATCGCAGGGATCATGGCCCAAGCCCACCCCCCAAGCGCGCCGGCTATCACCATTCCCGGAAAGATCAGTGGGTTCTCGGAGGGGTAGAAGGCCAGCCCGAAACCCGCGCCACAAATCGCGCCGATGATATATTGCCCCTCGGCCCCAATATTCCAGATGCCCGCCCGAAACCCGAGGCTCAAACCGATTGCGATAAGGATCAGCGGCCCTGCCTTGATCAAAAGCTGCGGGCGCGAATAACTGGCAAAGCGTTCATGAAACAGAGGGTCCCAGAAGATCACGCGGATCGCCTCGAACGGGTCTTTGCCCAAAGCCGCAAACATGATGCCGCCCGCGATCATTGTCAGGATCACCGCTACAACGGGGGTGGCAAGGCTCCAAAGCCGCGAGGGGGCGGGGCGTTTGACAAGCCTGATCATGCGACCACCCCGCTCTCGACGCCTTGCAAGTCATGCGCGCCGCCAAGCATCAGCCCGATCTCTTCCATGGTCAGCCCACGTGCAGGGCGCGGCTCGGATAGCCGCCCTTCATTCAGCGCACAGAACCTGTCGGAGACCTCCAGCAATTCATCAAGGTCTTGGCTGATCACAACAACCGCCGCGCCACCTTGCGCCAGATCCAGCAGGGCCTGTCGGATCGCGGCCGCGGCACTTGCATCGACGCCCCATGTCGGCTGGTTCACAATCAGAACCGTTGGGTTCTGCAAGATTTCTCGCCCAATCACGAATTTCTGCAAATTGCCGCCAGATAAGGCCCGTGCCGCCACATCAGCACTTGGCGTGCGCACGTCGAATTGCTGGATAACCTGCTGTGCGAAACTCTTCGCGCCTGCCCAGTTCACAAAACCCTTCTGGTCCAAACCCAGCCTGACCCGCGCCGTCAGCACGGCGTTTTCTGTCAGGCTCATATCAGGGGCGGCGGCATGGCCAAGCCTTTCCTCGGGCGCGCAAAGCAGCCCCGCCTTGCGGCGCGCATTCGGGCCAAGCCCGCTGATGGAGATGCCATTCAAATTGACAGCGCCTGCCCTAGTTTTCACCTCGCCAGATAGTGCGGCCAGCAATTCATCTTGCCCATTGCCCGCAACCCCGCCGATCCCCAAAACCTCGCCCGCGCGCACCTCAAAGGAGATATCGCGCAAAGGAGTGCCAAAAGGGGTGGCGGGCGACAAGCTCAATTCCGACACACCAAGCAAAACCTCGCCCGCATCGCTGGCCGCGCGTGCAGGCGTCGCCAGTGATTTTCCGACCATCAATTCGGCCATATGCGCGGCTGATACATCGCGGGGCGTACAGGTCGCCACAACCTTGCCAAGCCGCAGGATCGTGGCCTCATCGCAGAGCGCGCGGATTTCTTCGAGCTTATGCGAGATATATAAAATCGCCGTGCCCTCGGCCGACAGCTTGCGCAGCGTCTGGAACAGAATCTCGACCTCCTGAGGGGTCAAAACACTGGTTGGCTCATCCATGATCAGCAGTTTGGGGTCTTGCAGCAGACAGCGGATAATCTCGACCCGCTGGCGCTCGCCCGCGCTCAATTCGCCCACCAGCCTATCGGGATCAAGCGGCAGGCCATAGGTTTCGCTGACATCGCGGATTTGCTTGGCAAGATCACGCGGCTTGGGCGGGTTCTCCATGCCAAGCGCTACATTCTCGGCGACATTGAGCGCCTCGAACAGGCTGAAATGCTGAAACACCATCGCCACGCCCGCAGCCCGCGCCGCGCGCGGCTCGAGCGGCGCGAAACCATCGCCCTTCAGGCGCATCTCGCCCGCATCAGGGCGCACAAGGCCATAGATCATCTTGACGAGGGTGGACTTACCCGCCCCGTTTTCACCCAACAAGGCATGCACTTCACCGGGCTTGATCTGGAAAGAGACATCGTCATTCGCGACAACGCCGGGATAGGCCTTGGTCAGCCCTTTGATCTCCAAAAGGGCCGCGCTCATGCTAGACCCTCGCGGGCTGCCGTGTCTGCCAGATTCTTATGCATCGGATCACTGAGTAGACGAGAGGCCACGCCTATCGCAATGGCTCTCGGGTGTTTCCCGAGGTTTGGCAGCCCGATTGGGCAGCATATGCGTGAAATTTGTGCATCTTCATGCCCGAGCTGGCGGAGCCGAGATTTGAAACGCGCCCATTTCGTATCTGAGCCAATCACACCGCAAGAGGTGAAACCGCGCAAAAGGGCGGCATGGCAGAGCGCGAGATCAATCTCGTGGCTATAGGTCACGATCAGATGTTCGGCATCGATTGGCGCATGGGCCATCGCGCGTGCGGGCTCCGCCGCTACCAGTTGCACTACCCCGTCAGGGATGTGGTCGGGAAACCGCGCGGGGCCAGTATCCACCCAAGTGATCGCAAAATCAGGGAGCGGATGGAGAACCTCAACCAAAGCGCGGCCCACATGGCCTGCGCCCCAAATCCATAGCGCTTGCCCCTCACGCGGGCTCAACCCCGATGCCGCTTCGAATAACAGCGTCACCGCCCCTCCGCAGCATTGCCCGAGCGCGGGGCCAAGGGCGATCTGGCGCTCGGTACGGGTCTTCCCATCGGCCAGCATCTGCCGTGCGGTGCGCAGCGCCTCCCATTCCAATGCGCCGCCGCCGATTGTGCCCTCGAACCCATCGGGATGCACAAACATCTGGGTGCCTGTATCGCGAGGCGTGGAGCCCGCGCTTGATAAAATGGTCACCAAAATGCCCGTCATGCGGCCGCTCTCCTGACAGCCGCCAGAACGGCCTCGGCCGTGGCGGGGGCTTGCAAATCGGGCCAATTGGGCCCCGCCGCGCAGCAGGCATCGCTCAAGGCAGACCAGACGCTGATGCCCAACATAAAAGGCGGCTCGCCCACGGCCTTGGAGCGGTAGATCGTGGCTTGCGCATTTTCACCATCCCAAAGCGCCACATTGAAAATATCAGGGCGATCCGAGCAGGCAGGAATTTTATAGGTGGACGGCGCATGGGTGCGCAGCACGCCTTTGTCATCCCAAACCAGCTCCTCGGTGGTCAGCCAGCCGGCACCTTGCACAAAACCGCCCTCGATCTGGCCAATATCCAAAGCAGGGTTCAGGCTGGCGCCGCAATCATGCAAGATATCCGTGCGCAAAATGCGGTTCTCGCCAGTGCGAGTGTCAATCACCACCTCCGAGCAAGCCGCGCCATAGGCAAAATAGAAAAACGGCATGCCCTTTCCGGCGATCCTGTCCCAAGCGATTTCGGGCGTTTTATAAAACCCCGCAGCACTCAAGCTGACGCGGGCCTGATAGGTTTTCGCAACAGCCTCCTCAAAGGGCATTTCAGCAGCGCTCGCCCGCACCATACCATTTTCAAAGACCAGTTCTGACGCTTTGGCTCGCAGCTCAGGCGCCACGACTTCGGCGATCCGCGCCCTGATCGTGTCACAGGCCGCCTGAACGGCCATCCCGTTCAAATCCGACCCGCTCGAGGCCGCCGTGGCCGATGTATTGGGCACTTTGCCCGTATCGGTCGCCGTGATTTTCACGCGCTCCAGCCCGACCCCGAACCGCGCAGCCGCGACTTGCGCCACCTTCTGGAACAAGCCCTGACCCATTTCTGTGCCGCCATGGTTCATATGGATGGAGCCATCCTGATACACATGCACCAAAGCGCCCGCTTGGTTGAGATGGGTCAGGGTAAATGAAATCCCGAATTTCACGGGCGTCAGCGCAATCCCTTTCTTCAGGATCGGCTCCGCGGCATTCCACGCCGCTACTGCCTTTTTCCGCTCCGCATAATCGCAGGATTCGGCCAGCGCTTCGGTCATATCCTGCAAGATGAAATCCGTGACCTCCTGCCCGTAAGGCGTGGTATTTGCCAAATCCAGTGGCACAGGGGAATGCGCCCCGCCAAATCGGGCGGCATGGCCTGAGCCCGTCTCGAGCTTCACAGCCCCCTGACCCTTAACCGCCCCCATATCCACGACCCCGTCTTTCATCTTTCCAGAAATACGAAGATCAGAGCTTGCGGAGCGGTAATAATTGAGGCGCCTCAACTCCAAAGCATCCATGCCGATCACTTGGGCGGCATGATCCATCACCCGCTCGATGCCAACCATGCCTTGCGGCCCGCCAAAACCACGAAAAGCCGTGGCACTTTGCGTATTGGTCTTGAGCCTATGCGAGGTGATCCGCGCATTGGGCAGCAGATAGGCATTATCGGCATGCAGCATCGCGCGATCGGCTACAGGCAAAGATAGGTCCATTGCCCATCCGCAGCGCGCATAATGGGTGAAATCGACCCCCAAAATCTGGCCCGCTGCATCAAACCCCGCGCGGTAAGTGATCCTGAAATCATGTCTCTTGCCCGTGATGATGAAATCATCATCGCGGTCATAGCGCATTTTCGCGGGGCGGCCCATGCGTGCGGCCGCGATGGCGCAGGCAATGGCAAGATGGTTACCTTGGCTTTCTTTTCCGCCAAAACCGCCCCCCATCCGCCGGACCTCTACCCTGACCGAATGCATCGACTGCCCCAAAGCATCGGCCACCTTATGCTGGATTTCGGTCGGATGCTGGCTGGAGGAATGCACCACCATATCCCCGCCTTCCTGCGGTAGAGCCAAAGCTGTTTGCCCTTCAAGGTAGAAATGCTCCTGCCCGCCAATGTCAAAGGAGCTTTCCACCAGATGCGTTGCTTTGGTCAAAGCGGTGTCGATATCGCCTTTGGTATAGATGCGTGGCCCATCTTCAAAGATCGAGCCCGCCTGCATCGCATCCTCAATGCTCAATATTGGGGTATCTTCTTCATAGGTGACCTTCGCCAAACGCGCGGCTTTGCGGGCCGCAAGATGGCTTTTTGCGATCACCAGAAATATCGGCTGACCCGCAAAATGGATTTCCCCATCCGATAAAAGCGGCTCGTCATGGGCCGAGGGGCTGCAATCTGGGATGGTGTCGAAATCCTGTGCCGATAGCACCTCCAATACCCCGTCAGCGGCGCGCACTGGCGCAAGGTCCAGCGTGGCTATTTTGCCCTTCGCGATGCTCGAGAGGCCAAAGGCCAGATGCACCGCGCCTTGGGGCAATGGGATATCGTCAATATATCGTGCCTCGCCCGTGACATGGAGCTTGGCTGCATCATGGGGCAGGGGTTTGTGAACGCTCATACCCGCACCTCCAAGACATGATGGGCCTTCTTCATGGCAAGCTCTGGAAAACAGCGCTCCAACATCGCTTGGGCCGTCTCAAGCCGATATGTCGCCGAGGCCCGCATATCCGAGAGCGGTTGGAAATCCTTGGCAAATTCCGCTTGCGCTGCTTGGACCGTCTCGGCGGTTGCGGGCTGACCGATCAGCGCGGCCTCAACATGGCGGGCGCGTTTTGGAATGCCTGCCATGCCGCCAAAGGCAATGCGGGCCTCCTGCACCACGCCATCTGCAACGCGGATATGAAACGCCCCGCACACCGCCGAAATATCCTGATCAAAGCGTTTGGAGATTTTGAACACATGCAAATGATCCGACTGCACGGGGATCGAGACCGCTTCGACAAATTCGCCCTTTGCGCGATCCTGTTTGCCATAATCGATAAAGAAATCCTCAAGCGCGATCTCGCGTCGGGCATTGCCTTTGCGCAGATGCAGCCGCGCGCCCAAGGCGATCAGGGCAGGAGGGCTGTCTCCGATCGGGGAGCCATTGGCGATATTCCCGCCAATCGTAGCGGCATTGCGCACTTGCTGCGATCCGTATCGGCGCAGCATCTCTGAAAAGCTGGGATGTCTATCGGCCAATACCTCGCGCAGTTTGGCGATGGTGACCATCGCACCGATGCGGATCATGCCGTTCTGCTGCGCGATGGTTTTGAGGTCGTCGCAGCGGTTCAGGAAGGCAATATCCCCAAACTCGCGAAACTGCTTTGTCACCCAAAGCCCCACATCCGTGGCCCCCGCGATCAAGGTCGCATCGGGGTGGGCCTCATACCAATGGGCCAATTCATTACCTGATTGCGGAACGAAAGCCGAGGTGCCCCCCGCACCCGAGCCACTCAGTTGCGAGAAGTCGGGTGTGAGCCAATCGGCTTTCGCCGCGTTTTCCGCCGCCTTGGCTGCGCGGATAATCGGTGCATAACCTGTGCAACGGCACAGATTGCCCGCCAATTGGTCATCATGATCGGTGTCGCCATTGAGATGGGCTGTCGCCATCGACACGATAAAACCGGGGGTGCAGAAACCGCATTGGCTGCCATGATGGGTGATCATGGCGTCTTGGACGGGATGCAAAGCGCCATCGGGGGCGGCCACGCCCTCTACGCTGGTTAGCGCCATGCCGTCGATCTGGGGTAGGAACAGGATACAGGCATTCAGCGCGCGGGCCTCGCCTGTTTCACTTTGCACCATCACGGTGCAGGCTCCACAATCGCCCTCGTTGCAGCCCTCCTTGGTGCCTGTCAGCCCACGCTCTTCGCGCAACCAATCAAGAAGCGTGCGCGTCGGATCACACGCCACCTCCTGAGGTTCTCCATTGAGAAGAAACCGGATCGTCATATGGAAATCCGCCGCGTTACCTTTTCCGAGGTGGTCATCCTACCTTCGATGCGGCGTAGAAGGCGGCCTCTGTCTTGTGGGACCTCGAATAGAAAAGCCAGTTTTGCCGCGCAATGCAAGCTTTGCGCCCTTCGCGAATTACCCATCTTTGCGCAAATGCCTAAAACTTGTGCGATGTGGCGGGCGGGCTTTGTGCTTGGCTTCCCAAACTTGGGGGCTGGAACGGCTGGCAGTCTTGGCGCGAAATTCACGGCGCACCCCTTCCTTCTGACGCGCTGAGCGCCTAGCCTTGGCGCATGAGCAAACCTCGATTCATCCATCTCCGCCTTCACACCGAATATTCGCTTCTTGAAGGGGCGATGCGGGTCAAGAAACTGCCTGACATGGTGGCCAATGCCAAAATGCCTGCAGTGGCGGTGACGGATACGAATAATATGTTCTGCGCGCTGGAGTTTTCCGAGACAGCGGCAAAAGCGGGTGTTCAGCCCATTATCGGGTGCCAGATCGATCTTGAATACGAGCAGGTCGCCCAAGGCGAACGCGCCAAACCCCCTGCAGGTCTTGTTCTCTTGGCACAGAACGAGGCGGGCTATCGCAACCTGATGAAGCTCAATTCCAATCTCTATCTGCGTGGAGATGGAACGCTGCCCCATATCACGCCCGCAGAGCTTGAGGCGCAAAACACAGGCCTGATTTGCCTGACGGGTGGGCCTGACGGGCCTGTGGGGCGGCTGTTGCAGACGGGCAATCGCGGCAAGGCCGAGGCGCTATTAAAGCAATTATCCGCGATATTCCCGCAGCGCCTTTATGTGGAACTGCAACGCCATCCCGAAGAGGGGGGGCTGCCAGAGGCTGAGCGCCTCTCGGAACCCGGACATGTCGAGTTGGCCTATGCGCTGGCTTTGCCGCTTGTGGCCACGAATGACGTCTATTTCCCCGAATCTGATATGTATGAGGCCCATGACGCGCTGATTTGCATCGCCGAGGGCGCCTATGTCGATCAGCAGGAGCCGCGCCGCCGATTGACGCCGCAGCATTACTTCAAAACACCCGAGGAAATGG
This sequence comes from Rhodophyticola sp. SM2404, assembly GCF_053570515.1. Lineage (NCBI taxonomy): Bacteria > Pseudomonadati > Pseudomonadota > Alphaproteobacteria > Rhodobacterales > Roseobacteraceae > Rhodophyticola > Rhodophyticola sp. SM2404. The sequence goes on along the minus strand of NZ_JBSEDL010000002.1, from coordinate 163,866 downwards.
CCGCGCTTTTCGCGGACCTGCCCGAGGCTTTGGAAAACACCGTCGAGATTGCACAGCGCTGCGCCTTTCGGGCGCGCACCCATGATCCGATCCTGCCGAAATTCGCCGAGAACGAGGTGGAGGAGCTTCGCCGTCAATCCAATGAAGGCCTGCAAGCCCGCCTTGCCGTTATCCCGCATGCGGCCTCGGTCGAAGAGTATCAAAAACGCCTCGATTTCGAATTGGATATCATCGAAGGCATGGGCTTTCCGGGATATTTCCTGATCGTTGCGGATTTCATCAAATGGTCCAAGGACCACGATATTCCGGTCGGGCCGGGCCGTGGTTCGGGCGCGGGCTCGTTGGTGGCCTATGCGCTGACCATCACCGACCTTGATCCGCTGCGCTATAGCCTGCTGTTTGAACGTTTCCTCAACCCCGAACGTGTCTCGATGCCGGATTTCGACATCGACTTCTGCATGGATCGTCGTGAGGAAGTGATCCAATATGTGCAGGAAAAATATGGCCGCGACAGGGTTGCGCAGATCATCACCTTCGGTGCGCTTTTGTCAAAAGCGGCCGTGCGCGATGTGGGCCGTGTTTTGCAACTGCCCTTCGGTCAGGTTGATAAACTGTCCAAGATGATCCCTGTGGAAGGGGTGAAACCCGTCTCGATCCAGCAAGCTCTTATACAAGAAGATCGCCTGCGCGAGGCCGCGCGCAGCGAAGAAGTGGTGGACCGATTGCTCAATTACGGCATGAAGGTCGAGGGCTTGCTGCGCAATGCATCAACCCATGCGGCGGGTGTGGTGATTGGTGATCGTCCGCTGGATGAATTGGTGCCGCTCTATCAAGATCCGCGCTCGGATATGCCCGCGACCCAATTCAACATGAAATGGGTGGAGCCTGCGGGCCTCGTGAAATTCGACTTTCTGGGCCTCAAAACCCTGACGGTTGTGCAAAACGCGATTGATCTGATCCATGCCTCGGGGCGTGATCTGCATATCGGGCCTGATGGCTCGGAACTCTATGCGCCGGCTGAGGGGGCCGAGAACCAGATCAACCTGATCCCGCTGGATGATGTGCCGACCTATGAGCTTTATGCCTCGGCCAAGACGGTGGCGGTGTTCCAAGTTGAAAGCTCGGGCATGATGGATGCGCTGCGGCGCATGAAACCCACCTGTATCGAGGATATCGTGGCGCTTGTGGCCCTCTACCGCCCCGGCCCGATGGAGAATATCCCCACCTATTGCGAGGTGAAGAACGGCCTGAAAGATCGCGCCTCGGTGCACCCGCTGATTGACCATATCCTTGAGGAAACCCAAGGCATCATCGTCTATCAGGAACAGGTGATGCAGATCGCGCAGGTCATGGCGGGCTACTCGCTTGGTGGCGCTGACCTGTTGCGCCGTGCGATGGGTAAAAAGATCAAGGAAGCGATGGATGCCGAGCGCCCCAAATTCGAAAAAGGGGCCGCCGAGAACGGGGTGGAGGCCGCGAAAGCCTCGGAAGTGTTCGACCTTCTGGAAAAATTCGCCAATTACGGCTTCAACAAATCCCACGCGGCCGCCTATGCCGTGGTCAGCTATCAAACGGCTTGGCTGAAGGCCAATCACCCCGTCGAGTTCATGGCGGCTGTCATGAATTGCGATATCCATCTGACCGATAAGCTGAGCGTCTATAAGCAGGAAGTTGACCGCCTCGGGATCGAGACGATCCCGCCTTGCGTCAACCGCTCGGCCGCGACCTTCACGGTGGATCTGGGGCGTGTCGTCTATGCATTGGGCGGCCTCAAGAATGTGGGCGTCGAAGCGATGCGTATGATCGTTGAGGCGCGGCGCATGGAAGACGGGGGCGAAAAACCCTTCGTCTCGCTGTTTGATTTTGCCCGCCGCTGCGATCTGAAGCGGATCGGCAAGCGCAGCCTTGAGATGTTGGCGCGCGCAGGGGCCTTTGACGAGTTGGACCGCAACCGCCGCCGCGTCTTTGAAAGCCTTGATGCATTGAGCGCCTATTCCGCCGCGATCCATGAACAAAAGGGCTCCAATCAGGTGTCGCTCTTTGGGGAGGCGGGCGATGACCTGCCCGAGCCACGTTTGCCGAACCCCGCCGATTGGCTGCCCAATGAACGCCTTGCGCATGAGCATATGGCAATCGGTTTCTACCTCTCGGGCCATCCGTTGGATGACTATATGCCAAGCCTGAAACGGCGCGGTTGCCTGACCTTGGCCGAGGTGGAAGACCGTGTGCAGGGCGGGGCATTTGCGGCCAAGCTTGCAGGTGCTGTCTCGTCGCGGCAGGAGCGTAAAAGCCAGCGCGGCAACCGTTTTGCCTTTGTGCAGCTCTCGGACCCCACGGGCCTGTTTGAGGTCGTGATGTTCTCGGATGTCTTGGAGGCTTCACGCGATCATCTGGAAACAGGCGCGAATGTGGTGCTGACCGTCGAGGCAACATTCGAAAGCGATCAACTCAAACTTCTGGCGCGTGGTGTGCAGCCGATCGACTCCGTAGTCGCAGATGTGGGCGGTTCTGGCCTGCGCATCTTCGTGGAAGACCAAGAGGCGATCACCACAGTTGCGGGCCTTCTGGAGCGTGCGAAACCCGAGGCCAAGCTGAAAGGGCGCGGGCCAGTGCATCTGTGCCTGATGCATCCCGATCTTCCCGGTGAGGTGGATGTTCTCTTGGGCGAGGATTTCCCCGTGAACCCGCAAATCAAGGGCGCGCTGAAAAGTCTGGGCGGGGTTATGACGGTCGAGGAAGTCTAGGGTACCGTCCCAAGCGGTTGCCTGCGGCCTCAGCGCCGGCTGGATCGGCCAAGGTTTACCAATGTGGCGGTTTTTGATCGGCCAAGGGCACGGTGCCGCCTGCATCAAATTCGCGCGTGGCCTCGCGTGACATCAGCATCTCGACCCGTTTGGTGAGCTTGGCAATCTCGCCATCCTGCCGTGCCACCACATCCGAGAGGTCATCAACCACGCGGACCAGATGGGCCATTTGCTCTTCCAGCTCCATGCGATCTGCCATTCGCTTGTCTCCATCCATTCTATTTCTGCATCCTATACGCCTAATCGCGCGGGATATGCAGCCCCCGCTTGCCCCTTTCGCCCCCCTCCGCTACATCTCGCGCGACCCAGAGGACAGACTATGGCCAAAGTTAAAAAACAGCCCCGCCCTAAGGCAGAAGCGCCCAAAGGCTTCCGTGATTATTTTGGTGCCGAGGTGACCGAGCGCCAAGAGATGCTGCGCCAGATCGGCGAAGTTTATCATCGCTACGGGTTTGACCCTTTGGAAACATCCGCTGTCGAAACGGTCGAGGCGCTTGGAAAATTCCTGCCCGATGTCGACCGCCCCAATGCGGGTGTTTTTGCGTGGCGGGAAGAAGATGATGCTTGGCTGGCCTTGCGCTACGACATGACCGCACCTTTGGCGCGGGTCGCGGCACAGTTTCGCAATGATCTGCCCAACCCTTACCGCCGCTATACAATGGGCCCCGTCTGGCGCAATGAAAAGCCGGGTCCGGGGCGGTTCCGCCAGTTTTATCAATGCGATGCAGATACGGTCGGCGCCTCTAGCGTGGCCGCCGATGCCGAGATTTGTGCGATGCTGTCGGACACGCTTGAGGCTGTGGGCATTCCGCGCGGGGATTACATCGTTCGTGTGAATAACCGCAAAGTTCTCAATGGTGTGCTTGAGGTTGCAGGGCTTGCTGGCGAGGATAAGGAAGAGGCGCGTGGCATTGTTTTGCGCGCCATCGACAAGCTGGACCGTTTGGGCGAGGGGGGCGTACGCGCGCTGCTCGGGGAAGGCCGCGAAGATGAAAGCGGCGATTACACCAAAGGCGCAGGCCTGTCGCCTGATCAGGCCGAGATCGTGATGGGCTTCATGTCCGCCAAGCGCGATACAGGCAGTGCCACCGTGGCGCGCTTGCGCGAATTGGTGCAAGGCTCCGATATTGGCGGGCAAGGCGTGGAAGAGCTGGAAACCATCGCAGCCCTTCTGGCCGCGCAAGGCTATAACGCTGACCGCATCGAGATTGATCCATCGGTTGTGCGTGGCCTCGGCTATTATACAGGGCCCGTCTATGAGGCCGAATTGACCTTCGAAATCCTTGATGAAAAAGGCCGCCCGCGCCAGTTTGGCTCGGTTGCAGGCGGAGGGCGCTATGACGATCTGGTCAAGCGTTTCACGGGGCAGGAAGTGCCAGCAACAGGTGTATCCATCGGTGTGGACCGGCTGCTTGCCGCATTGCGCGCCAAGGGCCGTATCGGCCATGAGACCGCGGGCCCCGTGGTTGTGACCGTGATGGACCGCGACCGCATGGCCGAATATCAGGCGATGGTGTCGACCCTTCGCAGCGCAGGCATTCGCGCCGAGGTTTATCTGGGCAATCCGAAAAACTTTGGGAACCAGTTGAAATATGCCGATAAACGGCAATCCCCCGTGGCCATTATTCAAGGCTCGGATGAAGCGGCGCGCGGCGTTGTGCAGATCAAGGATCTCGTCTTGGGCGCGCAAATCGCGCAAGAGGCAAGCCTTGAGGAATGGAAGGCGCAGCCCGCACAGCGCGAGGTGGCGATGGATGATCTTGTGCAAGAAGTGCGCGCAATTCTGGACCGCCGTGGATGAGCGATAAACGCGCCATAAGGGCCGAGGGCGAACGCCTGTTTGCCTATCTTCAGGAAAGCGGCGGCGTTCCTGTGGAGGCGGATGTTCTTCAACCTGCGGAAACGCTGCTTGATCTTTACGGCGAAGACATCCGCGCGCGGGCCTATACCACCCAAGACCCGAACCGCGGCGAATTGATGATGCGCCCCGATTTCACGGTGCCTGTGGTGCAGATGCATATGGCCCAAGGGGCTGAGCCTGCGCGCTATACCTATCTGGGCGAAGTGTTTCGCAAACAAGAGGCCAGCGCCGCGCGGGCCAGCGAGTATCTGCAGGTCGGCTATGAGGTGTTTGACCGCGACAACCCCGCCGCCGCCGATGCCGAGGTCTTCGCGCTCTTCTCCAAGGCGCTTGCGCCGCTGAACCTGCGCCCTGTCACGGGTGATATCGGCATCTTAATGGCGGCTGTGGAAAGCCTGACGACCTCGGATCGCCGCAAACGCGCGCTGCGCCGTCATATCTGGCGCCCGCGCCGTTTCCGCACCCTGCTGGACCGCTTCACGGGCCGCAGTGCCCCGCCTGCTTCCCGCCTCGCATTGCTGGAAAAAGCGGCCTCGGGAATTGATAGCTTGTTGGAGGCGGAAGGCCCACAAATCGGTTTGCGCAAGCCCGAAGATATCGCCCGCCGTATCCGTTTTCTTCAAGAAGATGCAGAGGCTGCGATGATTTCCTCATCTGAGGCTGAGGTTCTTGATACAATCCTCGGCATCCGCGAAACTCTGCCTTATGCCTATGAGCATTTGCGCGATGTGGCTGTTGATTTATCTGGGCTGACCCCCGCGCTGGACCGGCTTGAAGCACGGATCGAGGCCTTGGGTCGCGCAGGCGTCGATGTCGAGCAACTGCCTTTCGAGGCCAATTATGGCCGCACCACGATGGAATATTATGACGGCTTCGTCTTTGGCCTGATCTCCGAGGATCGCCCCAATCTGCCACCGGTTGCCTCGGGCGGGCGCTATGATGCGCTTACCCGTGTGCTCGGCGGCGGGCGTGAAATTCCTGCGGTGGGTGGTGTGATCCGCCCCGAATTGGTCCATGCCATAAGCCAGCGGGAGGGGAACACATGACCGTCAGGCTTGGGGTGCCCTCCAAGGGCCGATTGATGGAAAAAACCTTCGACTGGTTTGCCGAGCGGGGCGTTGAGATGCGCCGCACGGGATCAGATCGGGAATATGCTGCCGAAGTGAATGGTGCCGATGTCACCCTTATGCTGCTCTCGGCGGGTGAAATTCCGCGCGAATTGCAAGCGGGTCGCATTCATCTTGGTGTGACGGGCTCGGACCTTGTGCGCGAAAAAATCCCTGCATGGGAGCAGGCCGTCGAGGAATTGGAGCCGATGGGGTTCGGTTTTGCCGATCTGGTTATCGCCGTGCCGCGGTGCTGGGTGGATGTCGATAATCTGGATGATCTGGATGCGGCATCAGCAGATTTCCGCGAAATGCATGGCCACCGCCTGCGCATTGCCACCAAATACCACCGCCTTGTGCGTGAATACCTGCGTGAGGCGGGCGTGGCCGATTACCAGCTTGTTGATAGCCAAGGGGCGACCGAGGGCACAGTTGTTCACGGCACGGCCGAGGCGATTGCGGATATCACCTCAACGGGTGAGACCCTGCGCGCAAACCACCTTAAAATTCTCGATGACGCCTTGGTGCATCGCAGCCAAGCGGTTTTGTTCCGCGCGCGTCATGCTGAATGGGGCGATACACAGCGCACCGCTCTCGCAGGGCTATTGAGCCAGCTTGGCCTAAACGCCTGAGGCGCTGGCATTAGAATACGCCGATTTCGGCCAAGGCATTTTGCAAGTCCAGCGGCAGGGTTTCTTCGTTTTCGCGGCCCTTTGGCAGATCGCGCGGGCTGTCTTCGGGCTTGAGGTAACGCCAGCCTTGAAAAGGGCGCTTGGTGGTTGCACTGACGCGGATCACCTCAGGGTCAAGCACAATGCCGCAGCGCCTGATCCCATCACCGCGATCCACCTCGTCCAGACGCAGAACACGCTGGCGGCACAGGACTGATCCTTTGAACACCCAATAAAGCGAGCCGCCATTCAGGATTTCCTCGGCGCGCTTGGGCCACATGCGTGTGACGTGGCGGGGCAAACCGTCGGGCCCATGGGCGCGCGGGTTGTTTTGCCAGTGCAAAAGGTCTTCAACCCGTTCGGCCCCAACGCAGAGTTTTACTAGGTTTATGTGTTTATCCACAGGTTAACCCCCAAGTGTTGCGCATAAGGTAACCTTTTTGAGCGAGTCGGCAAGTTGACCAAAGCCATAAACCGCCCTAGCTTAAGAGGCCTCCATCAAAGATTGGGATATCGTCCAATGAGCCGTTTCTCTGCCCCCATTGCTGAACAGATCTGGGATATGAAATATCGCCTTAAAGGCGCTGATGGCGTGGCGATTGACCAGACGGTCGAAGATACATGGCGCCGCATCGCGCGTGATCTGGCCTCGGTTGAGCAAGACCCCAGCCATTGGGAAGGGGTGTTTTATGAGGCGTTGGAAGATTTCAAATACCTGCCTGCAGGGCGGATCACAGCGGGTGCGGGCACAGGCCGCGCGGTTACGCTGTTCAATTGCTTTGTCATGGGCACGATTGCCGACAGTATGGGCGGCATCTTTGATGGCTTGAAAGAGGCCGCATTGACCATGCAGCAGGGCGGCGGGATCGGCTATGATTTCTCGACCATCCGCCCCAAGGGCGCTGATGTAAAAGGGGTGGCCGCCGATGCATCGGGGCCGCTTTCCTTCATGGATGTCTGGGATGCGATGTGCCGCACGATCATGTCGGCAGGCAGCCGCCGTGGCGCAATGATGGCCACCATGCGCTGCGACCACCCCGATATCGAGGATTTCATATCGGCCAAATCCGATGCCGCACGCCTGCGGATGTTCAATGTCTCAGTGCTGGTAACAGACCCGTTCATGGATGCGGTGAAAGAGGACGGCTCATGGGATCTGGTTTTTGACGGCAAGGTCTATCAAACCGTTCAGGCCCGCGATCTGTGGAACAAGATCATGCGCTCGACCTATGATTACGCCGAACCTGGTGTGATCTTTATTGACCGGATTAACGAGGCCAATAACCTCAATTATGTCGAGACGATTGCCGCAACCAACCCTTGTGGCGAGCAACCTTTGCCCCCCTATGGAGCCTGCCTGCTTGGCTCGATCAATATGGCGCGGCTGGTCAATAACCCGTTTGAAGCCGATGCCGAGCTGGACCCGCAGGCGCTGGACGAGCTTGTGCGTGTCGCTGTGCGGATGATGGATAATGTCGTTGATGCCAGCCGTTTCCCGCTTGAGGCGCAGGCGGCTGAAGCCCGTGCCAAGCGGCGGATCGGGCTAGGTGTCACAGGGCTTGCCGATGCGCTCTTGATGCTTGGCCTGCGCTATGGGTCGGACGCGGCAGCAGCCAAGACCGAAGAATGGATGAAGCAGATCGCGCGCGCCTCCTATCTGGCTTCGGTTGATCTGGCCAAGGAAAAAGGGGCCTTTCCGCTTTTTGATGCAGATGGCTATCTGGCCTCGGGCAATATGGTTGGCATGGATGAGGATGTGCGCGAGGCGATCCGCACCCATGGTATCCGCAACGCCCTTCTGACTTCCATCGCGCCCACGGGCACAATCAGCCTTTACGCGGGCAATGTCTCGTCAGGGATCGAGCCTGTCTTCGCCTATAGCTACACCCGCAAGGTTTTGCAGCGGGACGGATCGAAAACCGAAGAGGAGGTTGTCGATTACGCCGTGCAAATGTGGCGCGATAAATTCGGTGAGGTTGAACTGCCCGATTTCTTCGTCAATGCGCAAACCCTTGAGCCGGGTGCGCATGTAAAGATGCAAGCCGCCGCACAGCGCTGGATCGACAGCTCGATCTCGAAAACGATCAACGTGCCCGAGGACATTTCTTTCGAGGATTTCAAGGATGTCTATATGCAGGCCTATGAGACAGGCTGCAAAGGCTGCACGACCTACCGCCCGAATGACGTAACAGGGTCGGTTTTGACCGTGTCGGAGGGCGAAAAGAAATCAGCAGGCGCCGAGACGACCGAGTCGCGCGATGGCGAGGTTGTCTATATCTCGGAACCTTTGAGCCGTCCGCAGACGCTTGAGGGGCAAACCTACAAGCTGAAATGGCCCAATACCGAGCATGCGATCTATATCACGGTGAATGACATCATCCTGAACGGGCATCGTCGCCCCTTTGAGGTGTTTATCAACTCCAAGAATATGGAGCATTTTGCATGGACGGTGGCGCTGACGCGGATGATGTCGGCGGTGTTCCGTCGCGGCGGCGATGTCTCCTTTGTGGTTGAGGAATTGAAGGCGGTATTTGATCCGCGTGGCGGGGCGTGGATTGGCGGCAAATATGTGCCGTCCATCCTTGCGGCCATCGGCGGCGTGATCGAGCGGCACCTGATCAATATCGGCTTTATCGGCGGCGAGGGCATGGGCCTCAAAGAGGACCCGCATGCCGAGATCGTCGAGATGGGTCAGCAGACCCGTGCTGCGGGCCCTAGCTGTTCATCCTGCGGAAGCTTCGAGATGCGGATGGTCGAGGGCTGCATGACCTGCGCCAATTGCGGCTATTCGAAATGCGGCTAGGCCTTTCCTGCTCTGGTTAAGCGAGCAGGATAGTGCGGATGAAGAATTCAAAAACATGGCTGTGCTTGCAGTCGCACCAAGCCATTGCAGCAAGATGGCAGCGAAACAAATAGGGCGCGCTCGATCTGCTGATCTTGCGCGCCCTCGATGTTAGGTCGGCTTGGCTGTTTACGCGCTCAGACGCCTTGCAGGGTCCGAGGCCTCAACAGGCACCAAGGCGCGCACGAGGTCGCGCATATGCAGCAGGCCCACTTGCTCGCCATCCTGCATCACACGGTAATGGAGGTTTGTGTCGCCTTCGGACAGGGCGATGACCCGTTCGAGGTTTGAATTTGCATCCACCTCACCTGCGATTTTGGTGCCCTTCTTCGTGGTCTCTTCCATGACCGAGCGTACGCGCAAAACCCGCGCGCGGTTAATATCGGCGATGAAATCCATGATATAGGGATCATTGGGGTGCAGCAGGATTTCCTGCGGCTCCCCCTGCTGGATCACGGCGCCATCCTTAAGGATCACGAGGTGATCTGCCAGTTTCAGCGCTTCATCCAGATCATGGGTGATGAAGACGATGGTCTTGTGCAATTCACGCTGCAATTCCAGAAGAAGGTCCTGCATATCGGTGCGGATCAGGGGGTCCAGCGCCGAGAAGGCCTCGTCCATCAGCATGATATCACTGTCGGAGGCCAAGGCGCGGGCGATGCCCACACGTTGCTGCATGCCGCCAGAAAGCTGGTTGGGATAATGGCCGCCATAGCCTTCAAGCCCCACACGGTCGAGCCATTTCTGCCCTTCCTTATCCGCCGCCGCCGCATTCTCGCCGCGCACACGGCGTGCCATGCCTGCATTCTCCAGAACGGTGCGATGCGGGAAGAGCGCGAATTTCTGGAAGACCATCGACATGGTATTCTGGCGCAATTCATGAAGCTTTTGCTCGTTATAGGAGAGGACATCCTCATCATTGACCACGATCTCGCCCGCTGTGGGCTCGATCAATCGGTTGAGGTGGCGGATCAGCGTGGATTTCCCAGAACCCGACAAGCCCATGATCACTGTGATCTCGCCTGCGCGAATATCGACATTGATATCCTGCAGGCCCAAAACATGGCCATGCTGTTCCAGAAGCTCGGGCTTGCCCAAACCTTGGCGGACATGTTCCAGCGCCGCTTTGGGGTCGGAGCCGAAGATTTTATAAAGGTTGCGGATTGAAACCTTGATCTCGTTGCGTTCGGTCATGGTTTCAGTGCTCACTTGTATTAATGCGGCTCAGGGCGGCTTTGGTGACGCGGTCAAGCAGGATCGCCAGAATAACGATACAGAAGCCCGCAACCAGACCCACGCCCAGTTCAAGGTTGTTAATGCCACGCAGAACCAATCGTCCGAGGCCCGGTGCCGATACCAGCGAGGCGATGACAACCATGGCCAAGCTCATCATGATAGTCTGGTTGATACCAGCCATGATATTGGGCAGGGCGAGCGGAATTTGAACACCAACCAGTTTCTGGCGGTTGGACATCCCAAAGGCATCCGCCGCCTCGATCACATCTTTATCGACCAGTCGGATGCCCAAATCCGTCAGGCGGATCACAGGCACAATCGCATAAAGGATGATCGCAATACCGTAGAGCTTACTCTCGGTGACCGAGAACAGGAAAATCAGCGGGATCAGGTAAACAAAGGTCGGAAGCGTTTGCAGCATATCCAGAATGGGAATGGTCATGCGCTGCAACGTATTGCTTTTGGACATGGCAATGCCGATCGGCACACCAAGCGCCACCGAGAACATCGTACAGACAAAGACAATCGAGAGCGTCGCGATCGCTGCATCATAGTGGTCAATCGCGGCCATGAACAGGAATGCGCCTGTCACAAGGGCCAGCACACCAAGCGAGCGTGCGGCGAACCATGTCACCAGCATCAAAAGTGGGATCATGAAGAACCAAGGGATAACCTGAAACCAGATCAGGGTTTGGTCCAGCAACCAGCCAAGCGGGGCCGTGATCGGGTCGAGGACAAAGCGCAATTCGTCCTTGATGCCGATAAAGCTTTGCTCAACGGCTTCGGTCATATCGCGGGTACGGGGGATCGTGTTGCACGAGCCATGCAGCACATCAAGGGACGGGAAGGGGGTTTCCATGAAAGGCATTGGGGCATCTTCGCCACCGCCACCACCGCCGCTGCTTTGCGCCAGCAATTCCGCCATTGTCATCGGGCCGCCGCTGGCCTCACCACACCAGTCTTGCAGACCGAGGGTTTCAAAAATTCTGTCGTAAAAGGCCATATTCTGCCTATCCCATCCCGAGCATCACAAAGGCCCCATAAGCATTTCTGGGCCCTTTGCTGATTGTAAAAAGGGCCCCTGCGATGCAGGAGCCCTATGAGAAGATTACTGGATCAAGCCTGCAAGATTTTCGCGGGCATCATCATTCAACCATGTCGACCAAATGTCGGAATTGTTGGAGATGAAGTAAACTGCGGCTTCTTCAGCGGAGGCGTTGTTGGCCTCTTTCCATGCGAGGATTTCACCCATCTGCGCGTTGGTGAAGGACACACTGGCCATCAACTCTGCGATCTCGGGGAATTCTTCCTGGAAGGTTGTGGTTACGATGGTTTTAACCGGACCCACTGGATAGGAGCTGAGACCAACTTCTTCACATTCGGGGTTGGAGTTACACATATGGATCTCTTCGTTATAGGGACCCAAATCCACCATGGTCATGTCATACTGGCCCAGAACCGAAGTTGGCGCCCAGTAATATCCGATCCAAGGCTCTTGGTTCTCGAATGCCGCTGCGATCGACGCGGCCATTGTCTCGCCCGAACCGTGCTGGAACACTTCATAGCCGTTTGCTTCAAGCTCGGCTGCTTCGGCCAATGCGGCGTTCGTGTTGCGGCAGCCCCAGCCATCGGGGCAGTTGTGGAAACGGCTGCCAAGCAGCTCTGGGTTGGCCTGAACGCCTGCAAGCGTTGCAAGTTCAGGATGCTCGTCAACAACGTAAGTCGGGATCCACCAGCCCTCAACGCCACCATCGGACAAAACATCGCCCAATGTGACGATGCGGCCTGCTTCGGACAATTCACCATAAGCGGGTGTGCCGTTGATCCACAATTCGGTCACGATGTCAGGTGTGCCGGTTTCGGCAACGGATGCCAGCGAGGTAACAGTCGCGGATGGCACTGTGGTCACGGTGCAGCCATAGCCCTGTTCCATCAGGAACTTAGACACATAGGTCACAACCGCGGAGGAGTCCCAGTTCATCTCGGTGATCGACACTTCGCCGCAGTCAGCAAACGCAACGCTAGGAGCGGTCACGGCAACGGCAGCGGCCAGAATAATCTTTTTCATTTCTACTTCCCTGTTTTGTAACGCGCAGGTCCACCTGTGGACCCGCATCAGCGCCAAATTTCATCAATGAAAGACGCTTTCTCATCACCTAACGATCAGACAATAGCAGGCACCGCAATGCAACCCTTCAAGGGGAAAGATCTGTAAGCTTCTGAAACATAAGTAAACTTTTTCTAGTTTTCACTCATTAATAGAATCGGAAATTTTCCATCGGGTGGATGTGGGTATGACAAGCCCACATCTGGGAGCGCCTCAAATAGGCGGCTTGTGACGTGGATTGGGGGTGTAAATGCTGCGCATTTCGTCGCAAGGAGAACAGCGCCAATTTCCGCGCAATGAAACATGAAGACCAAGACCGATTTTATCTCGCAAAAAGGAGCGCATGCGATGACCCGCCCCAATATCCTGATCATCATGGTGGACCAGTTGAATGGAACACTTTTTCCTGATGGTCCGGCGGACTGGTTGCATGCGCCCAATCTCAAGAAACTGGCCGCCCGCTCGGCGCGGTTTGCCAATTGCTACACGGCCTCACCGCTTTGCGCGCCGGGGCGGGGCGGGTTCATGTCGGGGCAATTGCCCTCGGTCACGGGTATCTATGACAACGCGGCCGAGTTCCCGTGTGATATCCCGACCTATGCGCATCATTTGCGCCGCGCGGGCTACCAGACCTGCCTGTCGGGCAAGATGCATTTCGTAGGCCCTGACCAGATGCATGGTTTTGAGGAACGTACCACCACCGATATCTATCCCGCTGATTTCGGCTGGACCCCCGATTACCGCAAACCAGGTGAGCGGATCGATTGGTGGTATCACAATATGGGCTCGGTCACGGGCGCTGGTGTGGCCGAGACCACGAACCAGATGGAATATGATGACGAGGTCGGGTTTCATGCGGTGCGCAAAATCCGTGAATATGGCCGCGGGCTTGATCCGCGCCCATGGTGTCTGACTGCCAGCTTCACCCACCCGCATGACCCTTATGTTGCGCGCAAGAAATATTGGGATCTCTATGAGGATTGCGCCCATCTCGAGCCTGAGGTGCCCGCGATGGATTACGCAGATCACGACCCGCATTCACAGCGGATTTTCGATGCCAATAACTGGCGCGATTTCAATATCACGGATGAGGATATCCGCCGCTCGCGTAGGGCTTATTTCGCCAATATTTCCTATCTCGATGACAAAATCGGTGAGATGCTGGATGCGCTGGAAGCCACACGTCAGGAGGCCGTCATTCTCTTTGTCTCCGACCATGGCGATATGCTGGGTGAGCGGGGCTTGTGGTTCAAGATGAGCTTCCTCGAAGGGTCTTCGCGCGTGCCGATGATGATCAGTGCACAAGGTATTGAGCCGCGTCTGGTCACGGATGCGGTCTCCAATATTGATGTCTGCCCGACCCTATGTGATCTGGCTGGAATTTCGATGGAAGAGGTCATGCCATGGACCCAAGGTGAGAGCCTTGTTGGCCTAGCAAAAGGTGGCAAACGGACAACGCCCGTGGCGATTGAGTATGCGGCCGAAGCCTCGCAAGCGCCGATGGTGGCATTGGTGCAGGACGGCTGGAAATACACCCGCTGCACACTTGATCCCGAGCAGCTATTCGATCTGCGCCGCGATCCGCATGAATTGAACAATCTCGCGCAGGACCCCGATGCGGCTGAGCAGCTAGAACAGATGCGCTCCGAGGCGGAGTCCCGTTGGGATCTTGACCGTTTCGATGCCGATATTCGCAAATCACAAGCGCGCCGTTGGGTGGTTTACGAGGCTTTGCGTCAGGGCGGCTATTACCCTTGGGATTACCAGCCCCTGCAAAAAGCTTCCGAGCGCTTCATGCGCAATCATATGGACCTCAACGAGGTCGAAGAACGCGCCCGCTTTCCGCGTGGTGAATGACGTAGTTTATCCAAGAGGCGGAGTTTCGGAAGGACAGGCGAGGCGTGATGGCCCCGCCTGTTTTTCAGGTTTACTGGTCTTTCAGATAGTGCCGCCAGTCATGCTGCGGGGCGAAGCCCAAAAGCTCTTTTGCCTTGGTGTTGGAGTAAAAGGTTTCCTCCTCACCGATTTCTTTTTTGACAGGAACGCCTGCGTAGAACTGTGAGATGATCTCTGATGTCGGCAAAGCAACCGAGTGGTTGTCATTGGCGACATTGAACACTTCATAGCCCAAACCATCGGTCTTGAGGCAGCGATCCACGAAATGCCCGAGGTCGCGGGCATCGATATAGGCAAAGATATTGCGCTCGCGCAGGCCTGGCTCCTGCATGAAGGCAGGGAAATTCGCCTCATATTCATGCGGCTCGATCACATTGTTGATCCGAAGCCCGTAGATATCAAAGCCCGTGCGGCGCTGAAAGCTGCGCGCCGTCACCTCATTGACGACCTTTGACATCGCATAGCTGTCTTCGGGAACGGTGGGGTGGTCTTCATCAACGGGCAGGTAGTCGGGCTTGCGGTCGCTATCGGAGAAACACACGCCATAGGTCGTCTCGGAGGAGGCAAAGATGATTTTGCGAATGCCAAATTTCACGGCCGCATCGATGATATTATATGTCCCTAACGTATTGACGCGGAAACATTCATTATCGCTTTTGACCAAAATACGCGGGATGGCGGCGAAATGGACAACGGCATCGAATTTCGGAGCGCCCTTGCCTGTGCCAAGTTCATCAAGGCCCGCATAGCCCGACATGATATCGTAGATTTGCCCTGCATCGGTGATATCGGCGATCCGGTTGTCGACGCCGTCCATCTCGATCGGGGTCAGATCCACATTCAACACGCGGTGCCCTTGGGCTACGAGATAGGCAATGGCATGCTTGCCTGCCTTGCCCGAACCGCCAGTAAATAGAACTCTCATTGCCGTCTCTCCCTTTTGGCTTGGCTCAACCGTTAGCAGCCATGCAAGGCAGGGTCTATCCGCCCCGCGAAAGAGGTCATCAGGCTGGCGGTGTCATCGCCTGCTGGCCATAAAGATGCTCGGCCGATTGGCGCACGATCTCGGCAATCTGGTTGAGTTGGTCGGCCAACGGGCTTTTCTTGCGCCAGATCATTCCGATGGTGCGGGAAGGCTGCGGGCTGGCAAAGCGGGCAATTGAGACCGAGGCCGAGCGGGTTTCCACAGGCACCGCCATTTCAGGCACCAGCGTCACGCCGATGCCTGAGCCTACCATTTGCACCAGTGTTGACAGCGAACTGCCTTCCAGCAATTCGCGCGGCAAGTTTGATTGCATATTGCAAAAGGACAGGGCTTGGTCACGAAAGCAGTGGCCTTCTTCTAGAAGAAGCAAACGCATCTCATGCAACGCATCTCGGTCGGGAACGGGTTTGTCTTTATCGACGCTTGGGCGGACCAGCACGAAGCTCTCAGAGAACAGCGACACCTCGTTGAAAGACGGCTCGGAGACGGGCAGGGCGACAATGGCCGTATCCAGCCGCCCGCCTGCCAATTCCTCGATCAGCTTCGGGGTGACCGTTTCGCGGATATGAAGGTCCAGCTCGGCATTGTCCTCATTCAGCTTCCCGATCAGGGTAGGCAAAAGATAGGGCGCGATGGTGGGGATAACGCCAATCCGTAAGCGCCCCACCAAACGGGTTTGCGCGGCGCGGGCCAGATCACCCAATTCATCCACCGAGCGCAGAATCTCGCGCACGCGCAGCGCGAATTGCTCACCGAAACTGGTCAACCGCACCTCACGCGCACTGCGCTCGAACAGCACGCTTCCAAGATTTTGTTCCAATTCCTTGATCTGAACGGATAGCGCAGGTTGCGAGATCGAGCACATATCTGCCGCCCGCCCGAAATGGCCGGAATGGGCCAAAGCCTCGAAATACCGCATCTGTCGCAGGGTGATGTTATTCATAATGTGAAGTTATCGCGACAATCACAAAATGCAACTTAAACCAATCGATCTAATTTGTTAGAACGGTTCCAAGAAAAGGGGGGCTGACATGAGTCGCAGGGTTTGCGCCCGATCCCCCTTTCGCAAAATCACCGGCCTTTCACCCTATGGTGGCGGGCCATGCAAGGAGAGGACCCTGAAATCGCCGATGCATGCTGAGTGAGCTCAGTCCGGTATTCGTGAGATCAAAGCCCTTCCTGAAACCGAAAAACGCGCAGATAATCTGGAGAGAGAGACATGGACGGAAACAACGTCGCACAATGCCCTGTTATGCATGGCAGCAGCACTGAAATGGCAACATCCCCTTTGGCTTGGTGGCCAAATGCCCTCAACCTCGACATTCTGCACCAGCATGATGGCAAAACCGACCCGATGGGCAAAGGCTTTGATTATCGTGAGAAGCTGAAAGAGTTGGATGTCGAGGCGCTCAAGGCCGATATGCACAGCCTTCTGAAGGACAGCCGAGATTGGTGGCCTGCGGATTGGGGCCATTACGGTGGCCTGATGATCCGCTTGGCATGGCACTCGGCAGGCTCCTACCGCTTGTCGGATGGCCGCGGTGGTGGTGGCACGGGCAATATCCGCTTTGCGCCCCTGAACTCATGGCCTGACAATGCCAGCCTCGACAAGGCGCGCCGCCTTCTGTGGCCGCTCAAGAAGAAATACGGCAACAAAGTTTCCTGGGCCGATCTGATGATCCTTGCAGGTACGATTGCCTATGAATCGATGGGTTTGAAAACCTTCGGCTTCTCCTTTGGTCGCGAAGATATCTGGGGCCCTGAAAAGGACGTCTATTGGGGTGCCGAGAAGGAATGGCTCGCGCCGTCCGACACGCGCTATGAAAATGTCGAGAAGCCCTCGACCATGGAAAACCCGCTGGCTGCTGTTCAGATGGGCCTGATTTATGTGAACCCCGAGGGTGTGAACGGCGTCATCGACCCGCTCAAAACAGCCGAGCAGGTGCGTGAGACCTTCGCGCGCATGGCGATGAATGACGAAGAAACTGCTGCCTTGACCGCAGGTGGTCACACAGTTGGCAAGGCGCATGGCAATGGCGATGCAAGCCTTCTGGGTGCCGAGCCTGAGGGTGCCGAGCTGGAAGAGCAGGGCTTTGGCTGGACCAACCCCAAGGGTAAAGGCGTGGGCCGTGAGGCCGTGACCAGCGGCATTGAGGGCGCGTGGACAACCAATCCGACCGAATGGGATATGGGCTATTTCAAGCTGCTCTTCGGGTATGAGTGGGAGGTCAAGCACAGCCCCGCAGGTGCGCAGCAATGGCAGCCGATCGACATCAAGGAAGAAGACATGCCCGTCGATGTAGAGGATCCTTCGATCCGCTGCATGCCGATCATGACCGATGCCGATATGGCGATGAAAATGGACCCGATCTATAACGAGATTTGCCAGAAATTCATGGCCGATCCCGATTATTTCGCGGATACCTTTGCGCGCGCTTGGTTCAAGCTGACCCACCGCGATATGGGCCCCAAAGCCCGCTATTTCGGACCTGACGTTCCTGCCGAGGACCTGATCTGGCAAGATCCAATCCCTGCGGGGTCGACCTCCTATGATGTCGATGCGGTCAAAGCGAAAATCGCGGCTTCTGGGCTGTCGGTTTCGGATATGGTTGCCACTGCATGGGATAGCGCACGGACATATCGTGGCTCAGATATGCGCGGCGGTGCCAATGGTGCGCGCATCCGTCTTGCACCGCAAAAGGATTGGGAAGGCAATGAGCCCGACCGTCTGGCCGCCGTGCTCAAGGTGCTTGAACCCATCGCAGCCGAAAGCGGCGCATCCATCGCGGATGTGATCGTGCTGGCGGGCAATCTCGGTGTCGAGCAAGCGGCCAAAGCGGCTGGCTTCGATATTGATGTGCCCTTCACCGCAGGCCGTGGCGATGCCACCGATGAGATGACCGATGCGGCATCCTTTGACGTGCTCGAGCCTCTGGCAGACGGGTTCCGCAACTTCCTCAAGAAAGACTATGTCGTCAGCCCTGAGGAAATGATGCTGGACCGCGCACAGCTTCTGGGGCTGACCGCTGCACAGATGACTGTTCTGCTGGGGGGTATGCGTGTGATCGGCACCAATTATGGTGGCACAAAGCATGGTGTCTTCACCGACCGTGAGGGCGCGTTGACGACAGATTTCTTCGTGAACCTGACCGATATGTCCAATGCTTGGATGCCAACTGGCAAAAATAGCTACGATATCCGTGACCGTAAGACGGGTGATACCAAATGGACAGCAACACGCGCTGATCTGGTGTTCGGCTCGAACTCGATCCTGCGCGGCTATGCCGAGGTGTATGCGCAAGACGATAATGCCGAGAAATTCGTCACTGATTTTGTGGCGGTTTGGGCAAAGGTCATGAATGCGGACCGGTTTGACCTCAAGTAAGTGGTGAAATTGAGTACGAGTGGTCAGACAGGTGGGCGCGGGCGAGAAATCGGCCGCGCTTCTTCTTTGCGGGGGAACACTGTTGTCTATGGGCCGCGCTTTTTGCAGGCCTGACCCTGTTAGCCGCTTTTTTCCTGCCGAAACGCACATCACGTGATATTTCTGCCATTATTGAAGGCTAGGCCATTCTCTACAGACAAAAACGAGCAAGCAGCGCGGCTTCTATCTGCCCGCGACAGATAAGACCGAGAAAGACCGTTCCATGTTTAAATTGTTTAGTATTCCACGCCTTGTGTTCTTGGGTTTGGTGGCAATTGCCCTGTCGGGAAAGGGCGAGGCCCAAGAGGCAATGACGCAAGATATTTCAGAGCCCACGACCCAAACGCTTGGGGTGGGACGCTTGTTCAACAATGATTTGATTGGTGACGGGCGTGACCGCTGGCGGACGGGGTCCTATTCCATCAGTCTGCTGCGCGGCGAGGCTTGGAGTGGAACACTAGGTTCTTTCGGCAATGGTGTTGTCGAATACCGCTTTCGCGGTGAGGTAATTTCGCCTGCCAATATCACCAACCCTGCCGCTGGCGACCGTCTCTATGTTGGCGCGTTGTCCGCAGGTGGGCATTACCACTTCAATTCGTCTGGCTATGATATCTCGGCAGGTGTCGATCTGGTTGCCTTGGGCGATCAAACTGGCCTGCGCGATGTGCATGCTGATATCCATGACGCGTTGAACCAACCCGTGGTGAACAGCCAGAATTTTCAGGTCGAAGACGAGATATTGCTGCACGGCACGCTCGAGATCGCGCGCGAAGCCGATCTTGGTGGCAATAGATACGTGCGCCCCTTCATCGAATTACAAGCAGGCGTCGAGACCTTGGCGCGCGTTGGCTATGACGTCACTTTGGGCAATTTCGGTCAAGATGGTCTGCGTCTGCGCGACCCGATCACGGGGCAACGCTTTGCAGGTATCTCCGCCTCTGAGGATCAGGGTTTTTCCGTCCTGTTCGGCGGTGATCTGGCCTATGTCGAAAGCTCTGCCTATTTGCCCGAGAACCGTGGTTATCAGGTTGAAGATACCCGTTACCGTCTACGCGCGGGCATGAATTACGCACTTGGCGGATATTCTGCGTTTTACGGTGTCACCTATCTCTCCGAGGAGTTTGTGGGCCAGTCCGAAGGGCAGGTTGTGGGCTCTCTCGCATTGCGGTGGAATTTCTAAAACACCTCCGATTCGCAAAAGGGATTCACAAGGCGAATCACCCGTGCTACGCTGCCGTTAACGCTGAGCAAATCAGCGAAAAATAATGACGGTAGACGAGGCGAGCAAATGGGCACGGGGGCACGGGGCTCGTTCATGATTTCATGGGCGCAGACCTCTATCGACGGGGAACTGGCTAAATATAATCAAGAACTGGCTGAAGGGATGACCTGGAGCTGGCATGGCCGCGCTCTTCCTTTGGAAGGCGATGGCGCCGCTCTGCTCCTGACAGCCAGCCAGGACTACGACGATCTTCGTGAACGGGCGGCGCGGGCTGTGCGCAAAATGCTGCATATGCCCGCGCTGACGCCCGAACAGGTGGCAGCAGAAGATGCAGACCCGTTGTTCAAGGGTGCGTTTGTGCTGTCCGATGGTATCGGGTTCTACAATGTGGTGCCGATCGAGATTGCCGATGGTGCGGCACCGATCCTGCTGTTCCCTGATGAAATTCCGCCCGCCAATAAAACCATGACCATCATCCATGCCTCTAAACGCGTGACACCGTCGCGTGATGCCGAGGCGGCTTCCGTGATTTGCTTTACGCCGGGGACGCGCATTCGCACCACCGAGGGTGAAATGGCGATTGAGGATCTCGGGCCTGGTGACCGTGTTCTAACGCGCGATGACGGGGATCAGGAAGTTCTGTGGTCTGGGCATCGCCGTATGTCGGGCGCGCGTCTCTTCGCTATGCCCGAGCAACGCCCCATCCGCATGCGTCGTGGCGCATTGGGTGTCGATCGTCCCGATAGTGATCTTATCGTATCTCCCGACCACCGTGTGATGGTGCGTGGCCCACAAGCGCGTGAGCTTTGGGGCGAGCCGGAAGTGCTGGTGCGCGCCGCCGATCTGGTGGGCGACCGCTTTGTCACCGTCGATCATTCCTTGCGCGAAACATGGTATGTGCATCTGATGCTGGAGCGCCATGAAGTGATCTGGGCAAACGGGCTGGAGGTTGAGACCTTCCACCCGGGCTATATGGGGCTGGACCATCTTGAAGATATCCAGCGTAGTGCGCTTGTAGAACTGCGCCCCGAACTTGCCTCGGACCCGCAGAAATACGGTGCCCCTGCGCGCCGTATGGTTTCGCGGGGGGAAGCGGCCATCCTCATGGCCCATATGGCCTGATATTCCCAATAAATGCTGGTAGAGGCATTGACTCGCGCGGCTGACATTGTAAAAGCCGCCAAGCCCGAGGTTTTGCCTCGGGTGTTTCATTTGGTGTTGGTGGCTCCCGCAAGGGAAAGCCTGTCGGCCGCAAGGCAAAGGACAACGCCCTTCATAGCTCCCGATTGGGGGCACCCGTTAGAAGGAGAACAGCCGTGACCAAACGCACGTCTGCCAAGTATAAAATTGACCGCCGGATGGGTGAAAACATCTGGGGTCGTCCAAAATCCCCCGTCAACCGTCGTGAATATGGGCCAGGCCAGCACGGTCAGCGCCGCAAGGGCAAACTGTCCGATTTCGGCATCCAGCTGCGCGCCAAGCAAAAGCTCAAGGGCTATTATGGCGACATGACGGAAAAGCAATTCAAGCGCATCTTCGCAGAAGCCGCCCGTGTTAAAGGCGATACAGGTGAAAATCTGATCGGTCTGCTCGAGCGCCGTCTGGACGCTGTTGTTTACCGCGCGAAGTTTGTTGCAACTGTTTTCGCCGCACGCCAGTTCGTGAACCATGGCCATGTGCAGGTGAACGGCAAGCGCGTTAACATCCCTTCCTACCGTGTGAAGGAAGGCGATGTGATCTCCGTTCGTGACAAATCCAAGCAACTGGCCTTCGTTCTGGAAGCCGTTCAATTGGCCGAGCGTGACGTTCCTGACTATATCGACGCGGACCATTCCAAGATGACAGCGACTTTCGTGCGCACGCCGTCCTTGGCTGATGTGCCTTACGCCGTGATGATGGAACCAAACCTGGTCGTCGAATATTACGCCAAGAACTAATCTTTTTGGTATGTTACTGTTTGAGGGCTGCGCCGATCTGGCGTGGCCCTTTTTCGTGTTAGGCCCTGAGGCAGGAGCACAGTATGACGCAGAATTACCCCCTCTATGGGCATATTGATGGCCCGATCATTATCATTGGTTTCGGCTCGATCGGTAAGGGGACATTGCCCCTGATCCAGCGGCATTTCGAATATGACGCTTCGAAACTGGTGGTGATCGAGCCCGACGCGGCCGCGCATAGATTCCTGAGCCAGCACCAGATCACCCATCTGCAAATGGCGATCACCCGCGACAATTACCGCGAGGTTCTGGGCGGACTGATCGAACCGGGCAAAGGGTTTGTGGTGAACCTTTCTGTCGATACATCCTCCTTGGAATTGATGCGCTTTTGCCGTGAACAGGGGGTTCTTTATATCGATACCGTGGCCGAGCCATGGGAAGGTTTCTATTTCGAGACCAAGAGCAATGCCGAGCGGACCAATTACGCGCTGCGCCAAGCCATTCGTGATGAAAAGGCTGCCAATCCGGGTGGCACAACTGCGGTGTCGTGTTGCGGCGCAAATCCCGGCATGGTCAGCTGGTTCGTCAAGGAGGCGCTTTTGACCTTGGCCCGCGATACGGGGCTGAAAATGAAGATGCCTGTGGAGCGCGAGGGATGGGCCAACCTGATGCGCGACCTTGGCGTCAAGGGCATCCATATCGCCGAGCGTGACACCCAAGCCCGCCGTCTGCCGCGCCCCCGAGATGTTTTTGTGAATACATGGTCGGTCGAGGGGTTCATCTCGGAAGGTTTCCAACCTGCCGAGCTTGGTTGGGGCACGCATGAACCTTGGTTCCCCGAAAACGCTCATCGCCATGAAACAGGCTGCAAGGCAGGGATCTGGCTGGATAGGCCCGGTGCGATCACGCGTGTGCATACATGGTGCCCGACACCGGGGCCGCAATTTGGGTTCCTTGTGACCCATAACGAAGCGATCTCGATCGCCGATTATTACACCTTGGGCGAGGGCGATGCGCCCGAGTATCGTCCAACCTGTCATTATGCATATCACCCTTGCGATGATGCGGTGCTCAGCCTGCATGAGATGTTCGGCTCGGGCAAAACGCAAAGCGCGCATCATATCCTGACCGAAGACGAAATCGTTGAGGGGATCGATGAATTGGGCGTGCTTCTTTACGGGCATTCCAAGAACGCGGTCTGGTTCGGCTCGCGCCTGTCGAATGAGCAAACGCGTGAGCTGGCCCCCTACCAGAATGCAACGGGGCTGCAGGTGACTTCAGCCGTGCTTGCAGGCATGGTTTGGGCTCTCGAGAACCCGCAATCGGGCATCGTTGAGGCGGATGAAATGAACCATGCCCGTTGTCTGGAGGTCCAGCGCCCTTATCTAGGACCTGTCGAGGCCCATTATACAGATTGGACGCCTTTGACGGATCGGTGGGAATTATTCCCTGAGGATATTGACGAAAACGAGCCTTGGGCCTTTCGCAACGTGTTGGCAAGCTGAGGCGCAAAGCTTTGGGGCCGGCTTTGGTTTCTGGCCGAGAGGTCTGCAAGTAAGGAGAGATCATTGGCTGATCGCAAAGGCCCTGTCCTGATCGAATTGGACGAGGCCCCGTCACAAGGGCCCGAAAGCGCCCCTCCTGTGCCTGATGCGGCTTTGCCGGCAGGGCAGGCGATGCAGGTTGTCGCAAGCCTTGGCGCCAAAAGACCGTCGCGGATCGGACGATTATTCTGGGCAGCACTGCTCTCATTGGTGGGGTTTGTGGTCTCCCTCGCGGCATTGAATTTTGTCACGGGCCTTTTGGCCGCCAACCCCGTTCTGGGGTGGATAGCGACAGGCCTTTTGGGGCTGGTTCTATTTGCGGCCCTCGTGATTGCCTTGCGCGAATTGGCGGCATTCTCGCGTCTGGCGCGGCTTGACGCGATCCACCAAGCCGCTGAAAGCGCGCGCGCCTCTGGCGATCTGCGACAGGCCCGCGCCGTGGTGGAGAAACTCTCGACCCTGTATCGAGGACGCGCGGAATTGCGCTTGGGGCGGGATGAATTGGCCCGCCGTCAGGGCGATGTTTTCGAGGTTGATGATCTGTTTTTCTTGACCGAGGCACATCTATTGACTTCGCTGGATCAGGCCGCAACCCGCGAGGTCGAGGCCGCTGCACGCCAAGTGGCGACCATCACAGCGCTTGTTCCGATTGCATTGGCGGATGTGATCGCGGCCCTCACCTCGAACCTGCGGATGATCCGGCGGATTGCCGAGATTTATGGCGGACGCTCGGGCACATTGGGGGCATGGCGGCTGACGCGGGCCGTGCTGACCCATCTTGTGGCAACAGGGGCTGTGGCCGTTGGGGATGATCTGATCGGCTCGCTTGCGGGTGGGTCTGTTTTGGCCAAGATTTCACGCCGCTTCGGGGAGGGTTTGGTCAATGGGGCCCTGACCGCGCGGGTCGGAGTAGCCGCGATGGAGGTTTGCAGGCCCTTACCCTTTGGGGCTGAGCGTCGCCCCAGCGTAACGGCCCTCGTGCGCCGTGCCCTGACGGGATTGTTTGACCGCAAAGGGTAGCCAGGGGGCGGGGGCGCTGCCCCCTCTTGGCCCACGGGCCAATTCACCCCCGAAGTATTTTTCAAGCAAAGATGATCGGGTCTTGGTGTTTTGAGGGCTGCTATGCCAAGACATGGGGCATGAGTAGCCCCGCCGCAGATAGACCCCTTTTGGGCATTTTGTTGATGCTGGGATTTTGCGCGGTCATCCCCTTTGCAGATGCTCTGGCCAAGCTTTTGGGAGATAGGGTCCCGCTTTTGCAGATGATTTTGGTGCGTTTCGGGTTTCAGGCCTTTTTGCTGGGGCCGATTGCACTTGCTATGGGGGCGGGTTTGTTTCCATCAGCGCGCGTGGCGTGGCTGACGGCCTTGCGAACCGTTTTGCATATCGCGGGGCTTGGCATGATGTTCACCGCCTTGCGCTTTTTACCCTTGGCCGATGCTGTTGCGATTGCCTTCGTGATGCCCTTCATCATGCTTTTGCTTGGGAAATACGTCTTGGGTGAGGAGGTGGGGCCGCGCCGCTTGGCGGCTTGCGCCTTGGGGTTTGTGGGCACGCTTTTGGTGGTGCAGCCGAGTTTTGCGCAAGTGGGCTGGCCAGCGCTCTTGCCACTTGGGGTGGCGGTGAGCTTTGCGTTTTTTATGTTGGTAACCCGCCATATCGCCAAGGAGATTGACCCGATTGCGCTGCAAGGCGCGTCGGGTTTGATCGCTTTGCCGCTGCTGCTACCGCTTTTGGCTCTGCCGCAGGGCGAGGCGGCTTTGTCCGTTTTCGCATGGCTTGGCTTGGATGCCATCAATTGGGCCTTGTTGGCCGCGATGGGGGTGGCGGGTGTCATCGGGCATTTGCTGATGACATGGTCCTTGCGCTTCGCGCCCGCGGCCACACTTGCGCCAATGCAGTATCTGGAAATTCCTTTGGCCACGGTGGTGGGGTTTTTCTTCTTTGCAGAATGGCCCAATGGCTTGGCGGCCTTTGGCATCTGCCTGACTATCGCGGCGGGGCTCTATATTGTCGCGCGTGAACGCGCCCTGCTGCACAAGGCAATTGCTGCGCCCTGACATCTTTACCCCAAGCCTGTGGGGCGATATACGACCTCCATGTTGATTTCAGCCCTGCGCATCATCATTCGAATTACAGGCCCGGCGCTCTGAGACGAAGAGACGCCGGGATAAGGTGTTGATCATACGCACCGCCCTGATATTCCCCTGACCAAATTGACAAACAGGATGGCTCCGATGTGCGCCGAGACCCCCGACTATAAAGACACCCTCAATCTGCCCCGCACCGAATTTCCAATGCGGGCTGGCCTGCCCAAGCGCGAACCTGAATGGCTGGCGCGTTGGGAGAAAATCGGCATTTATGACCGCCTGCGCGAAAACGCAGAAGGCCGCCCGCCTTTCGTGCTGCATGACGGGCCTCCCTATGCGAATGGCAATCTCCATATCGGCCACGCGCTGAACAAGACGCTCAAGGACATGGTTGTGCGCAGCCAGCAGATGATGGGCCATGAGGCGCGCTATATCCCTGGTTGGGATTGCCACGGCCTTCCCATCGAGTGGAAGATCGAAGAGCAATATCGCGCCAAGGGCAAGAATAAGGACGAGATCGATGTGGTCGATTTCCGTCAGGAATGCCGCCGCTTTGCCGAAGGCTGGATCGACATCCAGCGCGAGGAATTCAAGCGCCTCGGGATCACGGGCAATTGGGAGCAACCCTATCTGACGATGGATTTCCACGCCGAACGGGTGATCGCCGAGGAATTCATGAAATTCCTGATGACGGGCACGCTCTATCAGGGCTCCAAACCCGTGATGTGGTCCCCTGTCGAGAAAACCGCTTTGGCCGAGGCGGAGGTCGAATATCACGACCGCCAGACCGACGCGATCTGGGTGCCGTTTAATGTGGAAGATGTATCCGTTCCTCAGTCGGGAATCTTTTTTGAGGAGCAGAAAGAAGAAGCCTTAAGGCTCCGAACAGAGCAAGTCGCCAAAGCAAAGGAGCTTCTAGACTCCAAGGTTGTCATCTGGACGACAACGCCTTGGACCATCCCGCAAAACCGTGCGATCTGTTTTGGCCCCGAGATCAGCTATGGTCTCTATGAGGTCACAGGCCGCCCCGAGGAATGCTGGGTGCAGATCGGGGATCGCTATCTTTTGGCCGATGCTTTGGCCGAGGATGCGCTTGGTGCCATGCGGCTTGAGCCCTCAATGCATCGCCGCCTGCGCGATGTCACGCCCGAGGAACTGGCAGGGCTCACCTGTGCGCATCCGCTCAACGGTGCCGAGGGCGCGAATGGCGAATGGGATTATGCCGTGCCTCTTTTCGCGGGTGATCATGTGACGGCTGATGCGGGTACGGGCTTTGTCCATACCGCCCCCAGCCATGGTGATGACGACTTCCAGATCGGTGTGAAACACGGGCTGGAGATGACCTATAACATCCTCGACAACAGCGCCTATCGTGAGGATTTGCCATTCTTCGCGGGCGAGCAGATCATCCGTGACAATGGCAAGCCGGGCAATGCGAATAAAGTCGTGATCGAAAAGCTGGTCGGTGAAAAAGGCCTGCTTGCGCGGCGTCGCATCACCATCTCGGATGCGCATAGCTGGCGCTCCAAGGCCCCTGTGATCCGTTTGAACCGCCCGCAATGGTTCGCCTCCATCGACCGCGCGGTCGGTGACGGGCAGGACACGCATGGCACAACGATCCGCGAACGCGCGCTGACCTCCATCGATACTTTGGTGGAATGGACACCGCAAACAGGCCGCAACCGTCTTCATTCCATGATCGAGGCGCGGCCCGATTGGGTGCTGAGCCGCCAACGCGCTTGGGGTGTGCCGCTGACCTGTTTCGTCAAGAAAGATGCGCAGCGCTCGGACGAGGATTACCTCTTGCGTGACCCCGCCGTGAATGCCCGCATTCTCGAAGCCTTTGAGGCTGAGGGCGCCGATGCGTGGTACAAGGCGGGTGCCAAGGCGCGCTTCCTTGGCAATGAGTATGACCCCGAGGCCTATGAGCAGGTCTTTGACATTCTTGATGTGTGGTTCGATTCAGGCTCAACCCATGCTTTCGTACTTCGCGACCGCGAAGACGGCTCGGAAGACGGGATCGCTGATCTCTATCTTGAGGGCACAGACCAGCATCGCGGCTGGTTCCATTCCTCGATGTTGCAGGCCTGCGGCACGATTGGCCGCGCGCCCTATCGAGGTGTGCTGACACATGGGTTCACGCTGGATGAGAAGGGCATGAAGATGTCCAAATCGCTCGGCAATACAATCGCCCCGCAACAGGTGATCGACCAATATGGCGCGGATATTCTGCGGCTCTGGGTGGCGCAATCCGACTATACTTCGGATCTGCGGATCGGGCAGGAAATCCTCAAAGGGGTGGCCGACAGCTATCGCCGCCTGCGCAACACGATGCGCTTCATGTTGGGCAGCCTTGCCGATTTCACGGAAGCGGACCGGATGGACCCCGCCGATATGCCCGAGCTGGAACGTTGGGTGCTGCACCGCCTGTTCGAATTGGACGAGACGGTCCGCAAAGGCTATGCCAAATACGATTTCCAAGGTGTGTTTCAGGCGCTGTTCAATTTCGCCACCGCCGATCTGTCGGCCTTCTATTTCGACATTCGCAAGGATGCGCTCTATTGCGATGGCGATACTGAGCGCCGCCGCGCTGCGCGGACAGTGCTGGATATCCTGTTCCACCGTCTGACCACTTGGTTGGCCCCGATCCTTGTCTTCACGATGGAAGAGGTCTGGCTGGAACGCTTTGAGGGCGACAACAGCTCTGTCCATCTGGTCGATTTCCCGCAAACCCCCGATGCATGGCGTGATGCAGCCTTGGCCGAGAAATGGAGCAAGATCCGCAGCGCCCGCCGCGTGGTGACGGCCGCCCTCGAGGTTCAGCGCCGTGACAAGGTCATCGGGGCCTCGCTTGAGGCGGCACCCGTGGTGCATGTGGCGGACAAAGCCGTTCTTGACGCGCTCACCTCCGTTGAGTTCGAGGATATCGCCATCACATCGGCCATCACTCTGACCGATACGCCTGCCAATGATACGGGCTTCACTCTGCCCGAGATTGCATATGTTGCGGTGGTCTTCGACATGGCCGAGGGGCAAAAATGCCAACGCTGCTGGAAAATCCTGCCTGATGTCGGTCAGCACAGCCATGCAGGCGTCTGCGGGCGTTGCGACAGCGCGCTTGGCTAAAAGCATTACGGTCTGGCGGTCCCGCTATCGCCAGACCTTTCTTTGTTTTCAAAATACCTCGGGGTGAGGCGGCTTTGCCGCCGAGGGGCAGCGCCCCTTACCCCATTGCCTCTCTCACACCTCTGCAAAAATGAACACAGACCTGTGCCTTGGGTTTGCCTGCTATTGCGTCTAGCCTGCAGGAAATCCGAAACGCAAAGGGATACCCCAATGACCACGGCCAGCTACGCGCCCCCCAAAGTCTGGGTTTGGGACCAAGAGAGCGGCGGCAAATTCGCCTCGATCAACCGCCCCATCGCAGGCCCGACCCATGACAAGGAGCTGCCGCGCGGCAAGCATCCTTTCCAGCTTCATTCCTTGGCTACGCCAAACGGGGTGAAAGTCACCGTGCTGTTCGAAGAGCTTCTCGCTGCAGGCCATAGCGGTGCGGAATATGATGCATGGCTCATCAATATCGGGGAAGGGCATCAATTCAGTTCGGGTTTTGTGGATGTGAACCCGAATTCGAAAATTCCCGCAGTGATGGATTATTCGGGCGACACGCCAATTCGCCTTTTCGAGTCGGGCGCGATCCTTTTGCATTTGGCCGAAAAATTCGACGCCTTCCTCACCCATGAGGCCCGCGCCGAGATGTTGGGCTGGCTGTTCTGGCAAATGGGCTCTGCGCCTTATCTGGGCGGCGGATTTGGTCATTTCTACGCCTATGCGCCTGAGAAATTCCAATACCCGATTGACCGTTTCACCATGGAGGCCAAGCGCCAGTTGGATGTTCTGGACCGCCATCTGGCCGAGAGAGACTGGATGGCAGGCGATACCTATACAATCGCCGATATCGCGATCTGGTCATGGTATGGGCAATTGGTTTTGGGCAGGCTCTATAATGCCGCCGAATTCCTTGATGTGGCCTCTTATAAGAATGTCATGAAATGGGCCGAAACAATCGATGCCCGCCCTGCCGTGCTGCGTGGGCGGATGGTGAACCGTGCCTTTGGTGAGCCTCAATTGCAGCTTCATGAACGTCATGATGCCTCGGATTTCGACACCAAGACCCAAGATAAAATCGGAGAGAAAGCGCCCGAGTGACGCAACAGGCCACCCTTGCCAGCCCCTTGGGGGATCTGACGCTGACCGAAGAAGATGGTGCGGTGACCCAGCTTTCATGGGGCGGGCAAGCTGGCCCGCCCTGCACAGCCCTGCTCGAGCGCGCGGCGCTGCAATTGGCGGCCTATTTCGAGGGCCGTCTTACCCAGTTTGATCTACCGCTCAGGCCGGTTGGCTCGGCCTTCCAGCAGAGTTTTCTAACCGCGCTCTGCGCGATCCCTTTTGGCGGGACCGTGACCTATGGCGATCTGTCCAAGACGCTTGGCCGCCCCGCACAAGCCATTGGTCAGGCTTGCGGTGCAAACCCCATTCCGATCATCATCCCATGCCACCGCGTGCTTGGGGGCTCCACCCTCGGCGGGTTCTCCGCGCCTGGCGGGGTCGAGATCAAAGTCTGGCTTTTGAAACATGAAGGGGCGGCGGGCTTGTTGATCTGACACAGAATTATGTGTCGGGCACCCATGTCACCTGCGCCTCACCTGCCTGCATCGCGCCGCTTGCGCGGTCAAAGCGGAGATAGGCGATGGCTTTGTCGCCCGCGCGGGTCAGCAATTTCCCCACTGAACGCTCGCTTGCAAAAATTTCCGTGCCAAAAGACGCGTCTCCAGACAGGTCCACCGTGACAAGCCCTTTTCGCAGCTCGGTTTTGTGCTTCATCCGCGCGGTCACCTCTTGCCCGACATAACAGCCTTTGCGGTGATCCACACCGCCAAGCGCCTCAAACCCTGCTTCAAGGATGAAGGTCTCATTCGGGATCAGTTCCAACCCTGTCTCGGGGATGCAATGGGCAACGCGGATCGCGTCCCAATCAATGCTCGGGGCATCGCCCTCGAGCCCATAGCCGCGCCAGCCAAGCGCGTGATGCCGCGGGTCGGCCCAAGCCCCTTCGGGCGGCAGCCCAAGCCCGCGTGTGACGCCAAGCCCGCTGTCTTCAATGCCCACATCCGCGCGCAGGCGGTACATCGCCAGCCGTTGCGCCAAGGCAGGTGCGATATCGGATTTCACATCCAGCAAGATGTCATCGCCGCGATTGAGCAGGAAGAAATCAGCCAGATATTTGCCTTGCGGCGTCAGGAGCGCCGAATAGACCAAACCATCCTCGGGGCCTTTGATGTCGCGGGTGACAAGCCCTTGAAGAAAGCCCGCACGATCCGCACCGCCGATCTTGAGAACCATCCGATCTTTTGTTGCTTCACCTTGCATCATCATGCCTCCTGATATCGCATGTCACAGGTAATCATGACCTGCGCGCTGGCAAGACGTGACGGCGCAATTGCGCCTCTTGCATCTTGGGTTTACGCCTATTCCCAGTTGTCAGAAAGGAACATCTCCATGAGCCTCGCAAATGGCCGCCATTATCTCGCGATCCCCGGACCATCGGTTATGCCCGATCGGGTCTTGCAGGCGATGCACCGCGCGGCGCCCAATATCTATACGGGTGAGCTGGTTGAGATGGTGCATGGGATCGTGCCTGATCTGAAAGCGGTTGCGCGCACCAGCACAGCGCAGGTCGCGATGTATATCGCCAATGGCCATGGCGCTTGGGAGGCCGCGATCTCTAATACCATGAGCCGTGGCGATACGATCCTCGTGCTTGGAACGGGCCGCTTCTGCCTTGGCTGGGGCGAAATGGCCGCGACCATGGGCGTCAACTGCCAGATCATCGATTTCGGCACGCAATCTGATATCGATATGGCCCAAGTCGCCGAAGCGCTGGAGGCCGATAAATCACATCAGATCAAAGCGGTGCTTGCCGTTCAGGTCGATACCTCGACAAGCGTGAAAAACGATATCGCAGCTTTGCGCAAAACCATGGATGCCGCCAATCATCCCGCCCTTTTATTCTCGGATAATATCGCCTGTCTGGCCTGTGACGAGTTTCATATGGATGACTGGGGCGTGGATGTGATGGTCACGGGCAGCCAGAAAGGGCTGATGACCCCGCCTGGTATGGGCTTTGTTTATTTCTCGCCCAAGGCAGATGCCGCGCGCGAAAACGCCGATCTCGTAACCTCGTATTGGGACTGGCGCCCGCGCGTGAACCCCGATGAGTTCTACCGCTACTTCAATGGCACGGCTGCCACGCATCATCTCTATGGGCTTCGCACAGCACTAGATATGATTGTGCATGAAGAGGGGGTAGAAACTGTCTGGAAGCGCCATTCCGTTCTGGCGCAAGCGATCTGGAATGCGCTTGAGGTTTGGGGGCAGGCGGGCCCCATCCGCCCCAATATCGCCGAGGCTGATAAACGCTCCTGCGCGGTGACAACAGTGGATTTCGGGACCGGAAACGGACAGCGCTTGCGCGATTGGATGATTGCCAATGCGGGCGTGACGCTTGGCATTCCGCTTGGGGGCATCAGGCCCGAGCCCGAGGCGGCGGCTGATTTTCTGCGCATTGGCCATATGGGTCATGTGAATGCCCATATGGTTCTAGGCGTGCTCGGCTCGCTTCAGGCGGGCATGGTGGCGTTGGATATCCCGCATGGACCAACAGGGCTTGAAGCCGCGGCCAAGGTCATTGCTGATGGCTCAAAGGCCTTTCTGGCGGGCAGCGTCCAAGGCAAGGGGCAGGGCTGCTGCTAGGGCCTCAAGCTCGCCCCCGCGCCCGCAAGAGACACGGATGCAGCGATCCTGTGGTGCCGTGAAGGGCATGCGCACAAACACCCCGCGCGCCACGAGCTCGTGCAGGACAGCGCGGGCGAAATCGCCATCGGCACCGCAATCAATTGTGACGAAATTGGTGGCGGAGGGCAGAGGGGTAAGCCCGTTTTCCCGAGCGATCCGAGCGATGCCTTCGCGCGCGCCTGCAATGCTTGCGACCGTTTTCGCGAGATAGCTTTGATCCTTGAGGGCGGCGAGGGCTGCGGCTTGCGCCACGCGCCCCATGCCGAAATGGTTGCGGATTTTGCCAAAGGCCGTAATGAATTCCGCCTCGGCCAGCGCATAGCCCACCCGCATTCCGGCCAGACCATAGGCCTTTGAGAAGGTGCGGAAACGTATCACGCGGGGATGGGTTATATCCATCTCGGGGATGGCCTCGGGCGGGGCGGTATCGGCATAGGCCTCATCCAAGGCCAGCACGCAGCCCTCTGGGAGAGCGTCGATCATTCTTTGGACGGTGGCGGCATCATGCCAACTGCCCATAGGGTTATCGGGATTGGCGAAATAGAGCAGCTTGGCATCGACCTCATGGGCCTTTGCAATCAAAGCCTCGGGGTCTTCGTGATCACCCTTATAGGGAACTTTATGCAGCACCCCGCCAAAGCCCGCGACATGATAGTTGAAGGTGGGATAGGCCCCGTCCGAGGTGACGACATGCGAGCCTTGGTCGATCAGGAGCCGCACCAGATAGCCCAAAAGCCCGTCTATTCCTTCGCCTACCACCACGTTTTCCATGCCCACCCCATGATGCAGGGCGAGAGCCATGCGCAACTCATGCAATTCTGGGTCGCCATACATCCAAGCCTCGGTCGCGGCTTCTTCCATAGCGGCAATGGCGCGGGGCGAGGGGCCAAACACGCTTTCATTGGCACCAAGGCGGGCCATGAACGCCGCGCCGCGGGCGCGTTCTTGCGTTTCAGGGCCGACGAAAGGGACCGTGGCGGGGAGGGTTTGGCTCAGCGGGGTAAAGCGTGGTTTTGTCATGGGGAAGGATTGGAGTTTTTCGCAGCCACACGCAAGAGGGAGCTGCGGGGCAGGGGCATCGAGCCCCTTTCCCGCATTGCGCCCGGGGGCGCGCGTATTTGAAGAAAGATGAAGAAACGGCCCCGCAGTGAGGGACCGTTTGTTGGTTTCGGATCAGTCGAGCTCGGCCAGTCGCGCGAGGGCGGATTTGATCTTGGCCTCTTCTTCCTCACGGGCGGCGAGGTTTTCGCGGGCCTCCACCACGACCTCTTCAGGGGCGCTGGCAACAAATTTGGGGTTGTTGACCCGCCCTTTGAGACCACCGATTTCCTTGGCAAGCTTGCCCAAAACCTTTTCGAGGCGCGCCTTTTCTTCGGCCACATCGATCAGATCGGCAATCGGAAGGCAGAAGGTGCCGCCCTCGACGGCGACGGTAACCGCGCCTTTGGGAACGGCCTCGATTTTGGTGATCTCGGAGATGCGTGCAAGCCGCGTGATCATGGCCGCGTTGCGATCCCACGCTTGCTGGCCTTTTTCATCCAGCTCCAATTGTTGAAGCTGGATTTTGAGGCCAACGGCCACATGCATTTGGGCGCGAACCGACCGGATTTCCTCGATCAATCCGATCACCCAGAGCATTTCGCGCTCGGCCGTCTCATCGACCAATTCCGCGCCATAGCTTGGCCAATCGGTTGTGACGAGCATAGAGGGGCGCGTGGCGATCTCGCCCCAAAGTTCTTCCGTGATGAATGGCATTGTGGGGTGGAGAAGGATCAAACATTGGTCGATCACCCATGCCATTGTGGCGCGCGTTTCAGAGATCACGGCCTCATCGCCTGATGCGAAAAGGGGCTTGGCAAATTCGAGATACCAGTCACAAACCTTGCCCCAGACAAAGGCGTAAAGGCCGTTGGCCGCATCATTGAAGCGGTAGGCGGTCAAGGCCTCGTCATGGGCCAAGCGCGCCCGTGCGGTCTCGGTCACGATCCATTTATTGACGGTTTGGGTCACAGATGCGGGGTCAAACCCGTCAACGGGTTTGCACTCGTTCATCTCGGCAAAGCGCGCGGCGTTCCAAAGCTTAGTGCCGAAATTGCGATAGCCAGCGATGCGATCCTTGGAGAGTTTCAGATCACGCCCCATTGCCGCCATCGCGGTCAGTGTAAAGCGCAGCGCATCCGCGCCGAAATCATCGATCAGGTCGAGAGGGTCGAGCACGTTGCCGATGGATTTCGACATTTTGCGGCCCTTCTCATCGCGGACCAGCGCATGGACATAAACATCGCGGAAGGGGATGTCATCGACCACGGCCAATTGCATCATCATCATTCGTGCAACCCAGAAAAAGATGATGTCAAAACCCGAAATGAGGACGGATGTTGGGAAATAACGCTCCAGCTCTGGTGTCTCTTCGGGCCAACCAAGCGTGCCAATCGGCCAAAGGCCAGAGGAAAACCACGTGTCGAGAACATCGGGGTCGCGGGTCAGCGCCTTGCCGCCTGCCATGGCCTGCGCTTCTGCCTCGGACGCTGCGCAATATTCCTTGCCATCCTCGTCATACCAAACAGGGATTTGATGCCCCCACCACAGTTGACGCGAGATTGTCCAAGGCTCGATATTTTCCAGCCAATGGAAATAAACCTTCCGATGCTGCTCGGGCAAAATATTGGTGCGGCCCGTGCGCACGGCGTCCAGCGCGGGCTCCACGATTTTTGCGGTATCGACGAACCACTGATCGGTCAGCATAGGCTCGATCACCACTTTGGAGCGGTCACCGAAGGGCTGGGTGATGGTTTTTTCCTCAACCAGAGGCACCATGTCATCAGCACCTTCCGCATCGGCTTTCAAAGCGGCCTTGCCAAGGCGTGGGTCGGTGGCCTGCGTCATGACGGCAAGGCCTTCCGCGGTGATCTCGGCGATCACGGCCTCACGCGCGGCGAAACGGTCAAACCCGCGAAGATGGTCGGGAACGAGGTTCAGCTCATCCACTTCAATCTCGCTGAGGCTTCGCTCGCCTTTGGCCACGGCTTGGGCGATCTGCGCGACCTCGGCGTAAGGCGCACCATCGGCGCGCAGCTGCGCGCGGGTATCCATCAAACGGTAGCAAGGAATGCCCGCCCGTTTGGCCACGCCATAATCGTTGAAATCATGCGCGCCCGTGATCTTCACGGCACCCGAGCCGAAATTGGCGTCAGGGTATTCATCCGTGATGATGGGGATCAAGCGGCGATGCTCTTTTGGGCCGACAGGAATTTCGCACATCATGCCGACAATCGGCGCATAGCGCTCGTCATCGGGGTGCACGGCCACCGCGCCATCGCCAAGCATGGTCTCGGGGCGCGTTGTCGCGATGGAGATATAGTCACGCTCTTCTTCGAAGATCACGTTCCCGTCTTCATCTTTCTCCAAATACGAATAGGTCGCCCCATTCGCCAGCGGATATTTGAAATGCCACATATGGCCCGTTTGGTCGATATTCTCGACTTCGAGATCCGAGATCGCGGTTTCAAAATGCGGGTCCCAATTGACCAGCCTTTTGCCGCGATAGATGTAGCCCTTGTTATACATTTCCACGAAGAC
The DNA here is from genome assembly GCF_053570515.1 of Rhodophyticola sp. SM2404. NCBI lineage: Bacteria > Pseudomonadati > Pseudomonadota > Alphaproteobacteria > Rhodobacterales > Roseobacteraceae > Rhodophyticola > Rhodophyticola sp. SM2404. The sequence continues at coordinate 127,707 of NZ_JBSEDL010000002.1, read as the reverse complement.
CTTGATGACGGCATCGTGGAAATTGCCCTCTTCGCCTTCGGGCGCTCCGGGAGCGCCGGACATGGTGAAGGCATTGCGCGACCAGTCGCAGGAGGCTCCAAGCCGCTTGAGCTGCTCGATGATCGTCCCACCGGATTGCTTTTTCCAATCCCAAACCTTGTCGAGGAATTGCTCGCGGCCAAGCTCGCTGCGGGAGGGTTCGCCATTCTTGGCCAGTTCTCGCTCAACGACCATTTGCGTGGCGATGCCCGCATGGTCCTGACCTGGCTGCCAAAGCGTGTCAAAGCCGCGCATGCGGTGCCAGCGCACCAACACATCTTGAAGCGTATTATTGAAGGCATGGCCCACATGAAGAACGCCCGTCACATTGGGTGGCGGGATCATGATCGAGAATGTTTCCCCATTCGGGGTGGTATGCGCGCCAGCCTTGAAAGCGCCTGCTTCCTCCCATTTGCGGGAGATGCGGGCCTCGGCCTCGGTGGCGTTGAAGTTCTTTTCCATGGGTCCTGCCTTCGGGTGGTCCTCAGAGTTTGAGATCATCTAGCGAATGGGGGCGGCAAGGCCAAGGGGTGTGGTGGCGGCACATGCATTTACGGGGCGGTTTGTCGTCGAATTCAGGGTGCTGGTGTAAGAAAAAGCCGCTGCGCGGGGCTTGGCGCAGAAATATTGCGATTTGGGCGGAGACGCGGCGTTCTGTGTCGGTCTGAGGACTGGACAGTTGCGCCGCCGCCGCTAGTGTCCCAATCACAGCATAACGGGCGAGGATCTAGTCATGAGCAAATTCGGAACGAGCCAATCGGTCAAGCGCCTTGAAGACTCGCGCCTTGTGACGGGGCATGGCCGTTATGTCGATGATATCACCCCCGATGGCGCGCTGCATGGCTATGTATTCCGCAGCCCTGTGGCCCATGGCATGATCACCACCCTTGATGTGTCGCAGGCCCGCGCAGCCCCCGGTGTGCATGCCGTTTATACCGCCGCTGATCTGGATGCGGCGGGCGTGGCCAATAAGATGAAATTCTCCACGGTGAAAAATCGTGACGGCTCCATGGGAGCCGCCCCCCAACGCCCCATTCTTGTGACAGATCGGGTGCGGTTCGTGGGCGACACGATCGCCTTTATCGTCGCTGATACGGTCGCCCAAGCCAAAGATGCGGCCGAGTTGATCGAGTTTGATTTCGATGAATTGCCAAGCAAGACAGATGTCGTGGCAGGCGGGCAGGTGGTGCATGAAGAAGCCCCCGACAATGTCGCGTATGATTTCGAGCTTGGCGATGATTATGCCGTGCAAGAGGCGCTGGCCACAGCCAAGCATCGGATCAAACTGACGATTGATGATAACCGTGTGATTGTGAACAGCATCGAGCCGCGCGGCTGCTTTGCCGAAATGGTCGGTGAGCGGGTGCATATCTCGGTCAATGGCCAAGGCGTTTGGGGCACCAAAACGGACCTGTCGAAATTCTTTGGCGTCGATCCCGAGATGATCCATGTGACCACGCCTGATGTCGGCGGTGGTTTTGGCATGAAGGGCATGGGTTATCCTGAGCATTTCCTCGTGTGCTTCGCCGCAAAGCAGCTTGGTCACCCCGTGCGCTGGATGGCTGAGCGGACCGAGTCGATGCTGTCCGATAATGCAGGGCGTGATCTGGTCACCACCACCGAGATGGGCTTTGACGAGGATCACCGCCTTGTCGCCTATCGCTGCGAAAGCTGGTCCAATATGGGGGCCTATAACTCGCAATTCGGGCAGGCGATTCAATCCAGCCTGTTTTCGCGCGTATTGGCTGGCACCTATGACATCCAGAACACCTATTTCCGCAATCACGGCATCTATACCAATACAACACAGGTGGATGCCTATCGCGGTGCTGGCCGCCCTGAGGCGATTTTCTGCCTTGAGCGCACGATTGATTTTGCCGCGCGAGAGATGGGCGTCGACCCGCTTGATCTGCGCCGCAAGAATTTCATCAAGCCGGAGCAGTTCCCCTATAAGACCGCCACGGGCGAGCTTTATGATGTGGGCGATTTCCACCGTCTGATCGACAGCGCTGAAAGCAAGGCCGATATCAAAGGCTTCGACAAACGCCGTGCGGCTTCTGAGGCTGCGGGTAAATTGCGCGGGCTGGGGGTGTGTTACTACATCGAGTCGATCCTTGGTGACCCCGAGGAAACCGCCGCAATCGAGATCACCCAGACAGGCGCCAAGGTCTATGTCGGTACGCAGTCAAACGGTCAGGGCCATGAAACGGTTTATGCGCAATTGCTGCATGACCAGACGGGGCTTCCGCTCGACAGCATCGAGATTATTCAGGGCGATAGTGACCTGATCGCGACGGGTGGTGGCACGGGCGGCTCCCGCTCGGTCACCGTTCAGGGCATGGCAATGCGCGAGACGGCTGATGTGTTGATGGCAGGCCTGACGGAGTTCATGGCCGATCATCTCGACAATGCAGATGTCAATTTCGACGTGGAAGAGGGCGTATTCCGCGCACCAGGTTCCAATGTCGTGATCACCTTGCTGGAGGCCGCCGAGGCCGCCCGCGCGGCGGGCAAGGCCGAGTTGACCAAAGCCACCAAGCGGATCAAACTGCCAGGCCGCTCCTATCCCAACGGTTGTCATGTCGCCGAGATCGAGATTGATCGCGACACGGGCCAGACAGCCGTTGTCAATTACACGGTTGTTGATGATTTCGGCAATCTGATGAACCCGATGCTGGCCGAGGGCCAAGTGCATGGCGGTGTCGCCCAAGGGATCGGGCAGGCCATTACCGAGCACACGGTCTATGACAGCGATGGCCAGCTTTTGACGGCGACCTTCATGGATTACGGCATGCCGCGCGCCGATGATGTGCCTTTCATGGCCTTCTATACCGAGCCTGTGCCATCGGTGCATAACCCGCTTGGCATGAAGGGCTGCGGCGAGGCAGGCACGGTTGGCGCTTTGGCGGCTGTGGCCAATGCGGTGCAGGATGCGCTTTGGCCTTACGGGTTGCGTCAGGTGGATATGCCCTTCACACCATCGCGGATGTGGGAGCTTCTCAATCAAGGTAAGGCGGTTGCTGCGGAATAGCGCTCTTTGGAAACGCCTTCGCGGATTTCGAAACCCGCCGCCACCCGAGCCGGCGGGCGAAAATCCGCGTATGCTTGTCGTCTTGATGGACGGGACCCTATCCTCCCTCAAAAGGGGGGAGAAAACCAATATCGGCCGCACCTATAGTCTGCTTAGCCAACCAGGTGCCGTGCCTGATCTGGCGCTTCATTATGAGCCAGGCATCCAATGGCGCGGGCTGCGCCATGCGCATGAGGTGATCGCAGGCGTCGGTATCAACCACCAGATCAAACGCGGCTATGGCTTCTTGGCCAAGAACTACAGGCCCGGTGATAAGATCATTCTTATGGGCTATTCACGCGGGGCTTATGCGGTGCGCTCGCTGGCAGGCCTGATTGATCGCATGGGTTTGCTGCGCGCAGATGAGTTGAATGACCGATCGCTTGAGCGGGTCTATTTCCACTACCGCAGTGATCCAGACACCGAGGCCGCGCAGGCCTTCAAAGCGGCAAGGTGCCATGCGGAAATCCATATCGATTTTCTGGGGGTCTATGACACTGTGCGCGCCTTGGGAATTCGTTGGCCTGGCTTGTGGCGTTTCCTTCCAGTGCCCCATCCCTATCACAATCACAAATTGGGGGCTTGCACGCGCGTGGGGCGGCAGGCGCTGGCCATCAACGAGTCGCGCAACCTCTACCAGCCTGTGATTTGGGAAACGGATGCGGCGCAGGATAATGACGTGGTGCAGATGTGGTTTCGCGGGCGGCATGGCGATATTGGCGGCCAACTCAGCGGTTTTCACGCAGCCCGCCCCTTGTCGAATATCCCGCTTGTCTGGATGTTGGAGGAGGTCGAAAAACACGGGCTGAAACTGCCACATCATTGGCAGATGCGTTTTGTGACCGATCCTGATGCGCCCTCGACAGGCAGGTTTCATGGCTATGCCAAATATTTCCTGATCCGCCGCCGCAGAACCATTGGCGCAGACCCGTCCGAGCGGTTGCACCCATCGGCTCGGGATGCGGCGCGGGCAGCCGGTATTGATGTGCCTGTTGCGGCCTAGCTCCCGCGGAGCTTTGCGCGCAGGGTCGGGTCGGCCTCACGTGGGTTTTCGGGCCAAGGATGGCGCGGATAGCGCGCGCGCATATCCTTTCGAACATCGGCATAGGAGCCGTCCCAAAACCCCGGCAGGTCATTGGTCACTTGAATGGGCCGTTGCGCGGGCGAAAGCAGCGTGACTTTGAGGGGTAAACGCTCAAGCCCGATTTGCGGATGCTGGGTCGTGCCGAAGACTTCTTGTAGACGAACCTGCACTTCGGGCTGGTCGCCTGAATAATCAATCGCCGCACCGCGCCCCAATGGCGTGGTCCAGCGCGCGGGCGCAAGGCGGTCCAATTCGGCCTGCTTGTCCCAGCCCAGATAGGCCGTCAGCGCATCGGTCGGATCAAAACGCGCCAAGTCCTCGGCGCTGCGTTTGCCCGAGAGATAGGGCAGGGCCCAATCCTCCAGCCCGTCCAGAAGGGCCGCATCGCTGACATCCATCAGGCCAGAAAAGCTGATCCTTGCCCGCAGCAGCTTTGCGGCTTTCGACCAATCCAGTGCCTGCAACCCCAGATCACGAATGCCCGCCAGCAAGGCCTGCGCCACTGCATCGGGATCTGCGTCTTTCCACAGCCTGTCCTCCAGCACCAAAGCGCCAAAACATTCCTGTCTGCGTGTCACCACCTTGCGCTCGCGTTTGGACCAGTCGCAGATATCCCGCCATTCAATCTGATCGGCAAAGAGGTCGCGCATCTCGCCCTCGGACAAAGCAATGGATTGGCGAATGCGCGCCTCGCGCGGGTTGCCATCAAGGTCGCTGGCCACGATCAAACGCTGCCCTGCGAGACCATCGCCATCTGGCATCACAGCCCCTTTGCCGCCTGACAGCACATAGCGCGGGGCATCTCCCTTGCGGCGCAATCCGATCCTGTCGGGATAGGCGAGGGCGGCTTGTGCGGCAGGGCTGCGCGGTGCGCCGCTTTCGAATTTGGCGAGGCGTTTGGCCTCTTGGCGGATGCGCGCAATCACGCCGCGATCTGCGTTGAATTTCTCGGGCGTCTCGATGGCGCGCAGGCGCAGGGTTAGATCGATGCCGCGCCCGCGCAGTGGATCACGCTCGGCCATAAGGGCTGCCAACCGCGCCGCGCCCTTGCCGCCACTTGCCAGCATATGCGCCAGCCGCGGGTGCAGTGGCATTTTGGCCAAGGCGCGGCCATGCTCAGAAATGCGGGCTTGCGTGTCCAAGGCCCCCAAACCGCGCAGAAGCGCGCGCGCCTCGGCCAATGCGCCTTCGGGTGGCGGGGTCAGGAAGGCCAAGCCCTCATCCGAGCCCCAAAGGGCCAGTTCCAGCGCGAGGGATGCCAGATCAGCGGCCTCGATCTCGGCGGGGGGAAAGGAGGGCAAGGCCCCTTCAGCGCCTTTGGTCCAATTGCGATAACAGATGCCCTCGGCCACGCGGCCTGCGCGGCCACGGCGTTGTGCCGCTTCGGCACGGCTAACGGGGTCTGTGACCAGCCGTGTCATGCCCGAGCCTGCATCAAACCGCGCGCGCCTTGCGCGGCCTCCATCAACCACGACACGGATATCTTCGATGGTCAGCGAGGTCTCGGCGATCGAGGTTGCAAGCACCAGCTTGCGCCCCGTCTCGGCGGGTTTGATCGCCGCGCGCTGATCCTTGAGCGGCATCGCGCCAAAGAGGGTATGAAGCTGCACATCGCCAAACAGGCGCAGATGCGCGGCCACGCGCCTGATCTCGCCCTCACCGGGGAGAAAGGCGAGGATGCCGCCTTTGGTCTCGGTCATGGCCTGTTCGATCAGGCGCGCCATGGTGATCTCGAAGCGTTCCTCGCGGGGGGGTGGGGCCTCGCGCCAGCGGGTCTCGACCTCGAAGGCACGTCCTTCCGAAGTGATTAGCGGCGAATCCTCAAGCATCGCGGCAACTGGGCCTGCATCCAGCGTGGCTGACATTACCACAAGGATCAGATCATCCCTGAGCGCGCTGCGCACTTCCCATGCCAAGGCCAGCCCCAGATCGGCATTGAGCGAGCGTTCGTGGAATTCGTCAAAGATCACGGCACCAATACCGGGCAGATCGGGATTGTCTTGCAACATGCGGGTCAGGATGCCTTCGGTCACAACCTCGATCCGTGTGGCCTTGGACACGGCATGCTCACCACGCACACGAAAACCGACAGTCTGGCCAACCTCCTCGCCCAAGGTTTGGGCCATGCGTTCGGCGGCAGCCCGCGCGGCAAGGCGGCGCGGCTCCAGCATGATGATCTTGCCTTGTGTCAGCCCCGCCTCCAGCATCGCCAAGGGCACACGCGTGGTCTTGCCTGCCCCGGGTGGGGCTTGCAAAACGGCACGGCCATGACGCGCAAGCGCCTCGGTCAGGCTGGGAAGGATATCGTCGATCGGCAGGATCATCGGGGTGGAGGGAACCTTTTAATATATCGCAGGGCTGGACGCCTTGCGGGGGAACAGGCAGAAAAGCGTCTCTAGGGTCAAGGAAATTCAAACAAGATGAACCGCCGCGACATTCCCGATGATATAGCCGAGCGCATTCTTGCAGGCGAGCGTCGTGCCTTGGCGCGTGCCGTGACGCTGGTGGAAAGCACGCGCGCCGAGGATCGGGCGCAGGCCACCGATTTGCTTGAGCGGCTTCGCGGCCATGGGCGACAGGCTTTGCGCATTGGTCTTTCGGGCACGCCGGGGGTAGGCAAATCCACCTTTATCGAGGCCTTCGGGATGATGCTGACCGCCCAAGGCTTGAAGGTTGCGGTTCTGGCGGTTGATCCAAGTTCGACCCGTTCAGGCGGCTCGATCCTTGGGGATAAAACGCGGATGGATCATCTGAGCCGCGAGAAAAACGCCTTTATCCGTCCCTCGCCCTCGCTGTCGCATTTGGGTGGTGTGTCGCGCCGCACGCGCGAGGCTGTGGCGCTGTGCGAGGCGGCGGGGTTTGACGTGGTGCTGATCGAAACCGTGGGTGTGGGCCAATCCGAGACGATGGTGGCCGAGATGTGCGACCTCTTTGTTTTGCTGCTGGCCCCTGCTGGTGGCGATGAGTTGCAAGGCGTCAAACGCGGCATCATGGAGATGGCGGATTTGATCTTGGTGAATAAGGCCGATGGCGATCTGAAAGCGGCAGCCACCCGCACCACGGCTGATTACGCAGGCGCGCTGCGGCTGTTGCGCAAACGTCCGCAAGACCCCGAAGGATTTCCCAAGGCGCTGCCTGTTTCTGCGATGGAAGGCGATGGCTTGCCTGAGGCATGGGAGCAGATGCAAGAGCTTGGCGGTTGGCGCAAGGATACAGGGCTTTGGGATGCGCGCCGCGCCGAGCAGGCGGCCCATTGGTTCGAGCAAGAGGTGCGCGAGGGCCTTTTGGCGCGGTTGCGCAGTGACGCGGGCGTGAAGGAGGCGATGGCCGCGATGTCGGATCAGGTTGCCCAAGGCGCGCTGACCCCTGATATGGCAGCCGCCCAAATGCTGGCGCAACTCAAGGGCTGACGCATGTTTTTAGGCGGGGGCTTTAGCCGAAAATCCGCTCACCCTGTTCGTCGATAACCTGTTTGGCTTTGCGGATCGAAAAGGCAATCGCCTCATCCTCGGATTGAACGGTATCGGCGCGCAGCAGGTTATGGGTTTTCGTCTCGCCATCCACGTCCTTTTCGATCCGCGCGGCAATGCGGTAGCCGCCCGCATCGCGCTGAGGGGCTGCGAAAATCCGAAAATCCTTGTGGATTTCGGGCGTTGGTTCGGCTTTGGCACCGCCGCCAAAAAGCTTCGAGAAAAGGGACATGGGGCTACACTCCTCAGGTTTGGAGGTGAGTTTAGACGCCGCGCCGCCTGAGCGCCAGTTTCAGGGTCAAGACTAAGAAAGGCGTGCCGTGTAGCGCGAAGTCGAAAATATCGACGGGTCGGGTAAGCCCGCCCGCAGCCAGCATTTTGAGCTTCTCCCAGATATGTGGCTCGGGCGTGAACGGGGCAAGGCCAAGAGTGAGGCAGAGCGCCAGCACCACCCAAAGCGGCAGAGCGTCGAGAAGGCGGCGGAGCGTGTTCATTTAAACTCCGAGATCACAAGCCCGACCGCCATCGCTGAACTCACTGATCCAGGAAGCTCCGCAATTTGCGGCTGCGGCTTGGGTGCTTCAGCTTGCGCAAGGCCTTGGCTTCGATCTGACGGATACGTTCGCGGGTCACCGAGAATTGCTGGCCCACTTCTTCCAGCGTGTGGTCGGTGTTCATCCCGATGCCGAACCGCATGCGCAGCACGCGTTCCTCACGCGGGGTGAGCGAGGCCAGAACCCGTGTTGTCGTCTCTTTGAGGTTTTCCTGAATGGCTGAATCGAGGGGCAGAACCGCGTTCTTATCCTCGATGAAATCACCAAGCTGGCTGTCTTCCTCATCGCCGATTGGCGTCTCGAGGCTGATCGGCTCCTTGGCGATTTTCATCACCTTGCGGACCTTGTCGAGCGGCATTTGCAGCTTCTCGGCCAATTCTTCCGGTGTCGGCTCACGACCGATCTCATGCAGCATCTGGCGGCCTGTGCGCACCAGCTTGTTGATCGTTTCGATCATATGAACCGGAATACGGATCGTGCGGGCCTGGTCGGCGATCGAGCGGGTGATTGCCTGACGGATCCACCATGTCGCATAGGTCGAGAATTTATAGCCACGGCGATATTCGAATTTATCAACCGCCTTCATCAGGCCGATATTGCCTTCCTGAATAAGGTCGAGGAATTGCAGGCCGCGATTGGTGTATTTCTTGGCAATCGAGATCACGAGACGCAGGTTTGCCTCGACCATCTCTTTTTTGGCCTGACGGGCTTCTTTTTCGCCCTTCTGAACCTGTGCCACGATGCGGCGGAATTCGCTGATATCAAGGCCGACATATTGGCCGACTTGGGCCATATCGGCACGCAGTTCTTCGACCTTGGGGCGCGAACGCTCCATCAAAGCCTGCCAGCCACGGCCCGCTTTTTCGGCCATGCGGTCAACCCAAGTTGGGTCCAGTTCATAGCCGCGATATTCGCCCACAAACTCGTGGCGGTTGATGCGGGCCTGATCGGCCAGTTTCACCATATTAGAGTCGATCGACATGATCCGGCGGTTGATGCCATAGAGCTGGTCGATCAGCGCTTCGATACGGTTGTTATGCAGATGCAGCTCATTCACCAGCTCCACAATTTCCGAGCGAAGCTTCTGGTATTTGGCTTCGTCCTTTTTGTGGAAGCTTTCATCTTCATTCAGGGTCGCTGAGATACGCTTATCCTGCATCTCGGCCAGCTGGATGTAGTTTTCAGCAATCACATCGAGGGATTCGAGAACGCGCGGCTTGAGGGCAGCCTCCATCGCGGCAAGGCTCATATTGGCCTGATCGTCCTCATCCTCGTCGTCGTCATCATTCTTGATGATCGGGTTGCCATCGGCGTCCAGTTCAGGCTCGCCCTCGGCTCTCGGCGAGGCTCCACCATTGGCAGGCACAGCGCCCACAACAGGGGCTTCGCCGTCTTCATCTTCGCCCATTGCATTGCCGAAGGTCGCGTCGAGGTCGATCACGTCGCGCAGCAGGATGTCCTCTTCCAGAAGTTCGTCGCGCCAGATGGTGATCGCCTGAAATGTCAGCGGGCTTTCGCACAGCCCTGCGATCATCGTATTGCGGCCAGCCTCAATGCGCTTGGCAATCGCGATCTCGCCTTCACGGCTGAGCAGTTCGACCGAGCCCATCTCGCGCAGATACATACGCACGGGGTCATCGGTACGGTCGAGCTTTTCTGTTCCCGTGCTTGAAACAGCAACCTCACGGGAGTTCGTGGTTTCGACCAGATCGGTCGCGCCCTTATTCTCTTCTTCTTCGGCCTCATCATCCTCGATGATATTGACGCCCATCTCTGAGAGCATCGACATCACGTCTTCGATCTGCTCCGAGCTGACCTGCTCGGGCGGGAGGACGGAATTCAATTGGTCGTAAGTGATGTAGCCACGAGCGCGCGCATCCGCGATCATCTTTTTGACGGCGGCTTGGCTCATGTCGAGCCCGTGTTCTGCGTCTTCGCCGTCCGGTTTGCGATCGTCGGTGTCTTTAGCCATTGCGCGATTATCCTTTCGCTCAAGAGTGATTCGCACCCTCGGATATGTACCCTATAAAGTGCGAATCACTGATTCGCACTCCCAGCTACCTCGTTTTCTTCTCCCAGACGCGGGCTTCTATCAACCCACGAAGGTAATTGGACAGCTCAGTTCGGTCTTCCCCTGTGTCCGCTTGGTCCTCGTTTTGGCTCCGCTCGGCGTTCTGGCGCGTGCGGATCGCGTGATTGAGGCGCCATGACAGATGCGCGTCGTCTTCGGTGCGGTCGATATCTTCCAGCGCCTCTGCCATCTCATGCTCGATCCCGCGTTTTGCGGCGAGCTTTGCGAATTCTTCCGTCAGGCATTGCGCCGATTTCTCGGGGTCACCCGCCGCCAGAGTGCAGGGTGCTATCCGCACATGGCCAAGCGTCTGTATTTTTTCAAGGGTAGCTCGAAGATTAGCTGTCTCAAGTTCGGCCAGAAGCGGTTCATGCTCCCGCGCGGATGTGCGCAGCAAAAAGCTGCAAAGCTGCGCGTATTCTGGGTTTTCAGGCTCCAGCCGTTCAAGCTGCGCCTCAAAACGGTCGATCAAGGCGGGTGTTCGGCACAATGTTGCAAGGATCAGGGTGATGCGGATCTCGGCCTCACTGCGCAGACCCGAGGCAAGGGCCGAGGCACGCGTGGCGGCCAAGGGCACCACTTGCGCCTCGCCAAAGCCAAAGCGTTTGCCGCCCGCGCGCGCGCCGCGTTGCTCAAACCCGCGTCTTTGCGGGTTGAACAACTGCCTGCGAAGATCGTTGATCGCCTCACCGTAATGGCGGCGCAGGAACGGGTCAGGGATACGGCTGATCGCTGTGCGCAGGGTTTTATCAAGGCCCGCACGCCGCTCAGGGCTGTCAAAGCTTTTGCCTTCGGTCTCGCGTCGCCAAAGCAGGCTGACCAAGGGCTGCGCCTCATCCAGCAGCTTTTGCATGGCGGCGGGGCCTTTGCTGCGGATCAGGTCATCAGGGTCCAGACCCGCAGGCATGATGCAGAACCGCAAGGATTTACCAGCCTCAAGCAAAGGAAGCGCCAGATCAATCAGGCGCATGGCTGCGCGCAGGCCCGCCGTGTCGCCATCCAGCGCGATGATCGGTTCATCCGCAATGCGCCACAAAAGGCGCAACTGGTCTTCGGTAATGGCAGTGCCCAAAGGGGCCACAGTCGCGTGGAAGCCGCCGCGCACAAGCGCGATTACATCCATATAGCCCTCGGCCACAATCAGAGGCTGGCCTTTGCCCGCCGCCTCGCGGGCGGGGCCGTGATTGTAGAGCGCGCGGCCTTTATCGAACAAAGGCGTCTCGCGGCTATTGAGATATTTGGCGCGCGCATTCGCGGCCATGGCGCGGCCCCCGAACCCGATACAGCGCCCGCGCGGATCACGGATCGGAAAGATGATACGGTCGCGAAACGCGTCATAGGGCGCGCCGCCATCATCGGGTTTGCTGGCAATTCCAGCCGTAATGACGCGGTTTGCATCCAGCCCCTTGGCGGTCAATTCGGTAAAGGCCCCTTGGCGGGTTGCAGGGGCAAAACCGATCTCGAATTGATCAAGGGCCGCTTGATCAAGCCCGCGTTTCTCAAGATAGCTACGGGCCTCGGCTGCGGCGCCGGTTTTGAGTTGCAGGCGGAAATACCCAACGGCGGCTTCGGTGATCTTGGCCAGTTCTGCGCGTTCATCCGATTTTTCCTGCGCGCGCGGGTCACGGGCTGGCATCGTCATCCCTGCCTCACGGGCAAGGATTTCAACCGCTTCCATGAAGCTTACATTTTCGGTTTCCTTAATGAAGCCCAAAGCATCGCCTTTGGCGTGGCAGCCAAAGCAATAGTAAAAGCCTTTGCGGTCATCGACATGAAAGCTGGCGGTCTTTTCCTGATGGAAGGGGCAGGGGGCCCACATATCGCCTTTGGCCTGATTGGATTTGCGATTATCCCACATGACCTTGCGACCGACCACTTGGGACAGCGAAACACGATTGCGCAACTCGTCTAGGAATCCAGGGGGCAAGCTCATGGCACAAGTATCATTGGCCTTTGGCGCGAAGTCCAGTCGGCGCGGGGGCGGGTCTGTGGATAAGGCCCGCAAAATTGTGCGTAATCATGCTCTGGCGCGCGCTGTGGCTAGAGAGAGGCGCGTTTGGCCACATTTGTCATGGCATCCGTCAATTCATGCAAAGCGGTCTGGGCCATGCTGCGGAACACCATAATCAGAAAGCTTTGCGGGGCGGTTTTCACCAAAATCATCTGCATATGGCCAAGGCTGCTGCGCAGGGTCTGGCCCGTTTTGAACTGCGTCTTGCGCAGATCAGCAGGCACCAAGCGCGCCAAGACATCCGCCGCCTCTGTGCCGCCCAACTCAAACCGCGCCCAAGCATCGCTTTGATCCGTAAGGGCTGCGTCTTTTGCCAGTTTGGATGAGGCCTCCACCCCAGTCAAAAAGGCCAGATCCAGCCCTGCCCAGATCACGCGCGTGCCCGCATGTTCGCTTGTCTGACCAGCGGCGGGCCATTCCAACCCATGCGCGACCTTCAGCGTCTTTGCCAGCGCGGTCTCCTTGCCCGCGAAGGGCGCGATTGAGGTGATGGGTGTCATCTCAAGCTCGGATAAGGTCACCGTGCCGATAGTGCTGCTAGGGATCCCGTTTGCGGGGCTTTGTGCGATCAGCTTAGCCACGAAGACGCCCTCCCTCTGGGTCGAAAAACACGGGGTCGCAAACCTCCAACTCTGCCTCTAACCCACGCAGATGATCGACCATGCGGATATGCTCGCCCACCCTGTTGCGGCCATTGCGCAGGAAGCCAAGCGCGATGGAGTGGCCGAGTGTGGGGGAAAAGGCGGTCGAGGTGATATAGCCTTGATCATGCTCACGATCGGCAGGATCGTCGGTGCTAAACAAGCGCCCCCCCGCGATCACCTGTTTGACCGCGCCCACAGGCTTGAGGCCGACCAATAATTCGCGCCCTTCATCCAGCAAACCTGGCCGCTTGGAGGCCGCATTGCCGATGCAATCTTTCTTGGCCGAAACCATCCGTCCCATGCCAATGTCAAAGGCCGTGACCCGTCCGTGAATTTCGGCATGGGTGATAAAGCCTTTCTCAAGGCGCAAGACATTCAAGGCCTCCATCCCATAGGCACCGCCTCCCATGGTCTCGGCGCGCGCGACCAGATCGCGAAACAGCGCTGCGCCAAAGCGTGCGGGGACGGCCAATTCATAAGCATGCTCGCCCGAGAAGGAGATACGGAACAATCGCGCCTTTGTGCCATGCACGCTCACCTCGCCACAGCCCATATAGGGAAAGCTGTCACTGTCGATCGGGCTGTCCAAAAGCCCGTTCAACAGCTCGCGCGATTTTGGGCCTGCAATGGCAAATTGCGCCCATTGCTCGGTGGCCGAGATAAAGCGCAGCTGCATCTGGGGACGCAGGCATTGATGCACGAAGTCCAGATGCGTCATGACCTGACCTGCCGCGGCGGTGGTTGTGGTCATCACATAATTGTTCGGCCCAAGCCGCGCAGTTGTGCCGTCATCCATCACATGGCCATCTTCGCGCAGCATCACACCATAGCGCACGCGGCCTTGCTTGAGCGTCGAGAATGTATTGGCATAGACGAAATCCAGAAATGCGGCCGCATCGGGCCCTTGGATGTCGATTTTTCCAAGCGTTGAGACATCGCAAATCCCGACTGCATTGCGAACCATATCCACCTCACGGTCGCAAGATTGCCGCCATGTCGTCTCGCCCCTGCGCGGGAAATAGGAGGGGCGATACCAAAGCCCCGCCTCGACCATTGCGGCACCGCGATCCAGACTTGCCTGATGCGAGGTTGTGAAGCGTTCAGGCGCGAAGCCTTTGCCCTTACCGCCTGCACCAAGGGCGGCCATCGAGACCGACACAAAAGGCGGGCGGAACACGGTTGTACCTGTTTCGGGAATACCGCGCCCTGTTGCATCCGCCAGCACGGCAAGGGCTGCGATATTGGAGTTTTTACCCTGATCAGGGGCCATGCCTTGGGTGGTATAGCGCTTCATATGCTCGACCGAGGCATAGTTTTCCTTGGCCGCGAGGCGCACATCCTTGGTGGTGACGTCATTGGCGAAATCAAGCCATGCGCGGCCCTTGCCCTCGACATACCACAGCGCCTGCGATGCACCCACCTCGGAGCTGGCTTGCGGCAGTTGTGTGGCTTTCGCCCGCTTGCCAAGCGCCTTGAGGGCGGCTTTTGCCGCCTCGGCCCCTGCGTTCAAACAGCCTAGCGTATCGAACACGCCGTTGCAGGCCCCCGCAGGGGTCATGTTTGGCACGGCTCCTAGGGATGGGATGAAGCCTTTGATCGCCTCATTCCAGACAGGGCGCGCGCCAAGATGGCAGGTGAGATGCACATTGGGGTTCCAGCCGCCCGACATCGCAAGCGCATCTGTCTCAATCTGCTGTACTTGCCCGCCATGGCGCACGGTGATCTGCGACAGCCCGTGCCGCCCTTTGGTACCAATCACTTGGCCACCCTTGATCAGCTTGTAATCACCCTGAGCTTCCGCATCCAAACGACTGTCGATCACAGCCGCAACTTCAACGCCTGCCTCCTGCAGGGTAAGCGCCGTTTTATGGGCGCTGTCATTGGTGGCAAACAGGGTCATTTTGCGGCCAGGCACAACGCCAAAGCGCGCCAGATAGGTCCTGACGGCTGAGGCTAGCATGATATTGGGGCGGTCATTCAGCGGAAAGGCGATGGGGCGTTCCAAGGCACCAGCCGCCAGAACGGCCTGTTTGGCTTGGATGCGCCAGAAACATTCGCGCGGCAGGCCATCTTCTGGCGGCAAATGCAGCGAAACGCGCTCCAGCGCGCCATAGGTGCCGCCATCATAGGCCCCTGTCACGGTGGTGCGGCGCATCAGGCGGACATTTTCCATGCCTTCCAATTCGCGCAGCGCCTCCTCGGCCCAGAATGAGGAGGCCGCGCCATCGATCTCGTCTTCATCTGCCAAAAGCCGCCCGCCGAAACGGTCGCTTTCCTCGGCCAAGATCACATCAACACCCGCCCGCCCCGCAACAAGGGCGGCCATCAAACCCGCAGGCCCGCTGCCGATCACCAGCAGGTCACAATGGGCATAGGCCTTTTCATAGGTTTCATCATCCGCTTTGCCCGACAAACGCCCAAGCCCTGCCGCGCGGCGGATCACGGGTTCATAGAGCTTTTCCCAAAAGGCGCGCGGCCACATGAATGTTTTGTAGTAAAAGCCCGCGCTCAGAAACGGTGCGGCCAGATCATTGATCGCCAGAAGGTCGTATTTGAGGGGGCCGAGATGGTTCTGGCTATGGGCGGTCAATCCGTCGAACAGCTCCTGCATGGTGGCGCGGGTATTGGGCATGATCGCATCGCCACGCCCGATCTCGACCATGGCATTGGGTTCTTCCGAGCCTGCGGTCAGCACGCCACGCGGACGGTGGTATTTGAAGCTTCGCCCGATCAATTTGACATCATTGGCCATCAAGGCCGAGGCCAGCGTATCGCCCGGATGACCTTGGTAGTATGTGCCGTCAAAGCTAAAGCCGATTGTCGTGCCGCGATCAATGCGACCCTTGCCTTCAACCCGCATTGGTTTTCTCCTTCACAACGTCGCGCGCCAATTCGGCGCCGCTGACCTCATGGGTGATGGTATTGCGGCTGACAACAAGCCAAACGCCACAGCCAAAGGCGTGATGCCATAATTCGCGGGTGGGCCCTGCGGGGTTGTCGCGCAAATGCAGATAGGCATGCCACTGCTCAGGCGGGGCATCGGCTGCGGGCCGGTCCAGATAGGTGTCATGCCCCTTGGGGGAGAACTCTCTGAGGTCGCGGGTGCCGCATAGGGGGCAGGGGATTTGCATTTTCAGGTCACCAAGTCTGGGGGCTGTATCTGTTGCGCTCAATCGAAATTTCTAATGCAGGTTATGCTGGGACCCAGTCCCTTCTTCATCCATCAAGCCGATGCCCGTCTCGAAACGGTCCAGCCGGTATTTCGCGGCAGGGGCGTGATGTTGGTCAGTGGCGAGAAGATGCGCGAAAGAATAGCCCGAGCCTGGAACCGCCTTGAAGCCGCCATAGCACCAGCCGCCATTGAAATAGAGCCCCTCGATATGGGTCTTGTCGATGATTGGCGATCCATCTGCCGACATATCCATGATCCCTCCCCAAGAGCGTAGCATCTTGGCCTTGCCGATCATCGGCATCAGCGTCATGCCCGCCTCGATCACATGCTCGGCCATCGGCAGGTTCCCGCGCGAGGCATATGAGGCATAGAAATCAAGGTCGCCCCCAAAGACGAGGCCGCCCTTGTCGGATTGGCTGATATAGAAATGCCCCATGCCATAGGTGATGACATTGTCGATGCAGGGCTTGAGCCCTTCGGTCACAAAGGCTTGCAGGACATGGCTTTCAATCGGCAGGCGCATGCCCGCCATGGCCGCAACCTGCCCTGATCTGCCCGCCACAACGATGCCCACCTTTTTGGCACGGATCGCCCCGCGGCTGGTCTGCACGCCTTTGACGCGACCGTTCCCGATATCGATGCCTGTCACTTCGCAATTCTGGATCAGATCAACCCCGCGCTGATCTGCCCCGCGCGCATAGCCCCAAGCCACGGCGTCATGGCGCGCAGTGCCCCCGCGCTTGTGGTATAGGCCGCCATAGATCGGGAAACGCGTTTGCTCGTAATCGATATAGGGCACCAGTTTGCGCACCCCTTCGCGATCAAGCAAAATGGCATCATCGCCTTGATTGATCATCGCATTGCCGCGTCTGGCATAGGCATCGCGCTGACCATCGGAATGAAACAGGTTAATGATGCCGCGCTGGCTATGCATCACATTGTAATTAAGCTCAGCTTCCATCCCTTCCCAAAGCTTGAGGGAATGGGAGTAAAACTCGGAATTTCCAGGAAGTCCGTAATTGGCGCGCACGATGGTGGTGTTGCGACCGATATTGCCGCCGCCGAGATAGCCTTTTTCGAGCACGGCGATATTGCTCAGCCCATGTTCCTTGGCCAGATAAAAGGCCGTTGCCAAGCCATGGCCACCGCCGCCGATGATAATGATATCGTATTCTGCCTTTGGCGCTGGATCACGCCAAGCAGGTTTCCAACCCTTATTGCCAGTCAGGCCTTCCGCCAGCACACGCCAGCCAGAGTAACGCATCGTTCAGGCTCCTTCTCCGCCCGCAAAAGCGCGCGTCCTAGAAGACCTAAGCAAAGCATTCGGAACAGGAAAGAGCAATGCTCATCAGGCCTGATGTGATGCGGCCCAACTCGGCGAAATTAGTGGTGTCGAGCGGGCTGTCGCCAGAAATTTAGGCAGGTCAGCCAGAGCCACCTTCAGTTTCGCCGCCACCGCCGCCTTCTTCCTCGTTGAAATCATATTCAAACGCGGCGTCCCAATCAAAGCCTGAAGGGTCTTCCCCAGCATCATCCATGCCATCGCCCTCACCAGGAGAGCAGTTTGCAACGCAGAAACTGGGGTCAGTCCCATCATTGAAATCAACGCGGTCGACAAAGCGCGGGCGTGTCACTGAAACAAAGTCAAATTCCATCTCGCCCATGCCGATGCTGAAAGCGGGTGTATAGGGAAGAAATGTCTCCACAACCAAAACATGCGACCCAATTTCCATCAGCGGAATTCGGTCGGTGACGGCACCAAGCGTTTCATTCGTATGCCTCAGGCGCCCTTGTGTGCCGTAAGACCAGTCAACAACAAAGCCCTGATCGGTGCGCCGCACTTGAGTTGCGCGCATTTGGGTGATCTCGGGGCTGCGGGTGATGTGCTGGAAGATATTCGACAGGCCCTCGATATCGGATCCATACATGGTGACCTCGGCCCGCGACAGCACGTCTGATACCGCGTAATTGGCCTTTACCGCCCCGTTATATGTCCGAAAGCCGTCAAAAAACACGAAGCTTCCGACAAAGACCCAAGCCAAAATAGGCGTCAGGATGATGGCCTCAAGCGCGACCGCAGCGGTCTCGTCGCGAAGGAATTTTCTTACTGATCTAGCAATATTCATAAGTCCCATCCCGCTTACGGCTCATTCACGAAGATCGAGGCTGAAATCATATGGAGGCCGCCTGTATCATCGCGGGTCAGGTTCAACCCAAAGCCCGAGAAGGGCAGGATGCGGTCAACAACCACGCAGGCGCGGATAAGCATCAATTGGTTTACTTGGCCCACATCAAAGGTATTTGCAGGGCGGACCCAGCCATCCCTGTCGACACAAAGTGAGTCTTGATCAGGAAGGAAGTAATTGGGGCCCACGATTGGACGCAGATCGAGCGTCAGCAGTTGATCGCAATCATTGATCACCACAGTTTGCTGGCAAATGACATTTGCGATCTGGTCATGTGTTGCGGTCAGGCCCGGTGTTACCCGCATGACGCGGACGGTTGTATCAAGGGCGCGTTCTAGCATCACCTGACGCGTCAGGATCATCGCGGTCTCGAACACGGCTGTGAACAAGATCATGACAATCGGGAAGACGATCACGAATTCCAACGAGGCTGTCGCCGTCTCGTCGCGCCAGAACTGTCGAATGGTGTGGTGCAATGCCATCTCCAACCCCTATTGAACCAGACGAAGACGGTTGATCGAGGTTGCGATCGACGCGAAAGCATCAGCAATGTCCAGCGATCCGCCATAGGTGATCGGGTAGTAATGTGCTGGCGTTGTGGCGCAATATTGCATCATTTCCTGTCCGACGCGCGGGGCTTGAAAACCGATTGTAAACACAATGATCCCTTGGGCGCGGGCCGCATCGCAAATGGCACGTGTGTTCGCATCAGCGATGTCGGGGGTGGCATGGGCTCCAAAGGCGGCATAGCGCACCCAATTGAAGTAGTCGTAATTTCCAGACCGCTGGGCGGGCCTCAGGTAGAATTCGGCTGCGACTTTGGCGGCTGTGTATTCGCCAAACAGTTCTAGCCAATCAAGTGCCTCGGACTCATCCCCACGATAGGGCTCGTCTGACCAAAATCCCCAGTAATTGTTGGGTTGATTATGCTGCGGGTCCCACCAATGTGTTTGCTCCGGTATCCAATAACGATCATGACCGGGATAGAAGATTGACCAGCGATGATGGTCATCATGGTAGAAAACATTCGATGGTCCGTGGCGAAACTCATCCCATAGATCATGTTGCTCGCTGTTCTCTCCATCAGTCATCAGGACGATGACCTTGAGGGTCTCATCATTGTCATAGTCAAATGGGCGACCTTCGAAATCAGAATTGGCAGCGCCTGTATCAATGAGCTCCGACAGTGCGGGTCGCGCAACTGGATCGAGAAGGCCAACGGCCCATTTCATGCCCAGGTCCATGGCTGTCCAGCCGCTTTGCGTAAGCGCACGAATGGATTCCACAAGCTCTTCTTGGTTCGAGGACCAAGGTATGATGGCGTGTCTGTCAAGCGGTCCGCCATTGGGGTTTGCGCGGGTCCTTGAGGAGTAACAATGGCTGTATAGAAGGTCGGAATGCCATTCGCGGTGGTAATAATCCGCATGTGCAAGACGAGCGAGAGGGGTTTCCGGATCAATTGCTGTATTGTGAAACTCTTCTGGAGGGAAGCGCGCGCAATTTGACGCGTCATGTTCATCGCTCAAGGTGAATACGCTGGCCAGCCTCGTGCCGATATTGACCCGACCGTTGTAAGGGATCAGCGAGATCGAGACGGTGTCGCCATTCGGGGAGTTTTGGTTCATCGCAAGGAGGTCGACAACGAAGTCTTCGGCGGCATCGCGCATCTGAACAATTCGGCTGCCCCCCATGGAGCCAGAGACATCCAGCGCCAAGGAGATTTCTAGAGTTTCGACGCTCTCTTCGGCGACCGCAGAGGCGGGGGAGGTCAAGGAGTTCACACCGAACATATTCATGAAGAGCAGATTGATATCCGCCTCCACAAATGCCTCAACCCGGGTTGAGGTCATGCTGCTTTGCGGGGTGACCCGAAGGCGGTAGTTTTCAAGTTCGGATCGCGCGAAGTAATCTCGGACCACGGCTTCGGCATCGGCGTTCTGATCTAGCGAGGCGGCGGCCAGAACGGCGCGGTCCAGCGTGTATTGCATCTGCACGCGTTGGGTCTCGTAGCGCAAAATATCAATCGCAACACCGCCAACGGCGATCATGATGACAAACATGATCAGCCCGAAAATGGTGACTGTGCCGTCTTCGGCCCGCACAAAACGATTGGCGAGAGTGGATGGTGTCTTTGGTTTTTGTGGCGTGAAAACTTGCGCCATTTTGCTACCCCTCTTGATTGGGCCCCTAAAGTCAGGGTTCGCCCATGGCCTGTTTTCGGCGGGAAGCTAGGCGAAATTACGGCAAATCGGGGCGGCATTCGCGGCCATTTAGGACAATAAAAATGGCAATTTCGGGCCGAATGCCTGGTCTTTTTGGTTGAATCCGCGCCCTCTTAAGGATTGTTCTACGCCTGCCAGCTAACAAAATGCGGGATTATCCGTTGTGGGATGAGTCAAAAGGAGGAACTTCCATGACTACCACGAACCCTACTGAGCCCAGCTTTCGCGAGTCAGTTGATTTAATGTTTAATCGGGCAGCGTCACTCATGGAGTTGCCCCCTGGCCTTGAAGAAAAAATTCGTGTCTGTAACTCTACCTATACCGTGCGCTTTGGCGTGCGGCTGCGTGGGCAGATGCATACATTCACCGGCTACCGCGCTGTTCATTCCGAACATATGGAGCCTGTGAAAGGCGGCATTCGCTATGCGATGAATGTCGATCAGGATGAGGTTGAAGCGCTTGCCTCGCTGATGACCTTCAAATGCGCCTTGGTCGAAGCGCCTTTCGGCGGATCAAAGGGCGGTTTGTGCATCGACCCGCGCGAATGGGATGAGCATGAGCTGGAGCAGATCACCCGCCGTTTCGCCTATGAGCTGATCAAGCGCGATCTGATCAACCCCTCCCAGAACGTACCTGCCCCTGATATGGGCACGGGCGAGCGGGAAATGGCGATCATCGCTGACCAATATGCGCGCATGAACACCACCGATATCAATGCCAAGGCCTGTGTCACGGGTAAACCGCCCCATGCGGGTGGTATTCAGGGCCGTGTCGAGGCGACAGGGCGCGGCGTGCAATATGCGTTGCAGGAATTCTTCCGCCATCCCGAGGATGTCGCGGCAGCGGGCCTGTCTGGCAGCTTGGATGGCAAGCGTGTCATCGTTCAGGGTTTGGGCAATGTGGGCTATCACGCGGCCTTGTTCCTTGCACAAGAAGATGGCTGCCGTGTCACCCATGTGATCGAACGCGACGGCGCGCTGTCCTCGCCCGATGGCCTTGATGTCGAAGCGGTGCGTCACTGGATTGCGCAGCATGGCGGCGTCAAAGGCTGCCCGCATGGCACTTATTCCGAGAATGGTGCCGCCGCGATGGAAGAAGAATGTGATATTCTTATTCCCGCAGCCCTTGAGGCCGTGATCAACCTGTCCAACGCAGATCGTGTGCAAGCGCCTTTGATTATCGAGGCGGCCAATGGGCCGATCACCGCAGGTGCGGATGAAGTCCTGCGGCGCAAGGGAACGATCATCATCCCCGATCTTTATGCCAATGCGGGTGGTGTGACAGTGTCCTATTTCGAATGGGTCAAGAACCTCAGCCATATCCGTTTTGGCCGGATGCAGCGCCGTCAGGAAGAGTCGCGTCACGAATTGATCGTGAACGAGCTTGAACGTCTGTCCAAGGATAGTGGCATTGGCTGGTCCCTCTCGCCCGACTTCAAATCGCGTTATCTGCGCGGTGCGGGTGAGTTGGAACTGGTCCGCTCGGGTCTCGATGACACGATGCGCACCGCCTATCAGGCGATGCGTGAGGTTTGGCATGATCGCTCGGATGTGCCTGATTTGCGCACGGCAGGCTATTTGGTTTCGATCAGCCGAATTGCTTCGGGCTATCGCGCCAAAGGCCTCTAAACCACAGCGCGGCGGGGCTAGGTTTTAGCCCCGCCGCGATTTTGCACCAGAAGAACAGAAATCAGATCAGCAACTGATTTCGACTCGCGTGCCGCCGTTACACCGCCCACAGCCACGCGCCGTCCGCGCCGCCACCACAACCCTGGCGCATAGGCTTTCGCCCCCTGAGGCTGTTTCAGCCGGATCAGGAAACCACCCGCCGGCTTGAAGGCAAAAAAACCGCGATCGACGCTTTCGACATTGTCGATGCTGAACAAAACGCGCCCTCCGACCTCACGCAATTCCAAGCGCGTCAGCTCCAGCGTGCGCGAAGACACATCCCATACTATCCATGCGAGCCAGAGGCTGCCTGCCCCCATCAGGATCAGAAAGATAAGCCAGCCGATATCCACGGGCGGTTGCGTGGCCGCGATCCAGAGCAACAGCACCCCGAGACAGCCCAAGCAGCCCGTCGCCATCACCCGCCGCGCCGTATTGGGCGAGATGCGTTCCAAAACTTCATCTGGATTATTCATGGCTACATCCCCGATCCTTTGCGCAAAGGCCTAAAGGCTTCACGCGAAACGCCATAAACCACGGGCATTAGCCGATGGCCAGAGTGCAGGCTGAAGTCTCTATGCCTCGCGGCGCACTTCATAGCCCTGTTCTTCGGGTTCATCATCGACCATCTCGGGCGGGAAACCATCTGCCCGAATATCCAGACCTGTCGCCTCTTCAAGGCGGCGGATGATATTGGGCGAAAGCTCCCGCTCTCCGAAGCGCGCGATACCGTCTTTGAATATCTCGATCATCAGCGGGCTGATTTCCAAAGGCACGCCCGCAGTATCGGCAACCTCTTGGAACAAGCCAATATCCTTGAGAACAAGATCCATCGTGAAGGAAATATCGCGCGAGCCGTTCAGGATAACCTGACTTTCGGTTTCATGCACAAAACTGGTGCCCGATGAAATCCGGATCGCCTCATAGCTTATGCCCAAATCCATGCCAGCGGCCTTGGCGACGGTCAGCGCTTCGCAGCAACTCAGCAGATTGGCTGTGGCCAGATAATTTGTGATCACCTTGAGAACCGAGGCCGAGCCGACCTCGCCCGTATGCAAAACCCTGCGCCCCATCTTGGTCAGCAAGGGCAGAACGCGCTCAAAAACATCGCGCTCGCAGCCTGCAAAGATCGAGATATTGCCGGTATCAGCCCTGTGGCAGCCGCCCGAAACAGGGCAATCCACGGCAGCCCCACCTGCCTGTGTCACCAATGCGGCCAGCCTTTTGATCTCGGCTGCGTCTGTGGTGCTCATCTCCAGCCATATCTTGCCCGCAGAGACCCCTTCCAGTAGCCCGTCTGGTCCTTCGACAATGGCGGCGGATATTTTGGGGTGGGGCAGGCATGTGATGACGATATCGCAATCGCGCATCATCTGGGCTGGTGTTTCGCCGATTTTGGCCCCGCGCGCTTCGAACTCGGCGCATTTTGCGTCATCCAGATCATGGACGCTCAACGCCACGCCATTGCGTAGCAAGGAGCCTGACAGTTTCGCGCCGACATTGCCGAGCCCGATAAATCCTACATTCATATGCTGTTTCCCTTCATTCCTGCCGCAAACCTTCCAGCCTGCCCTGCGCCTGTCTGTGCCGAAACCGACCCCTGCAATGCCGCACAGAGACCGTGTGCAGGCTCAGAATTGCCTAAAGGGGGGCTGCGGGCTACCTCTTGGCGCAAGCAAACAGGAAAGGTGCTACCCCATGTCGATCCGTCCCATTCTTGAAAGTCGTAATGCTATGCCCACCATGGAAGGGGCAGGCGTGCATCTGCACCGTGCGTTCGGGTTCCAGGACCCGACCGAGCTGGACCCGTTCCTGCTCTTTGATGATTTCCGCAATGATGATCCTGCCTTCTATCAAAAGGGCTTCCCTTGGCACCCGCATCGCGGGATCGAGACGATCACCTATGTGCTTGCAGGCACGGTCGAGCATTCCGACAGCCTCGGGAATACAGGCAAGCTGGGGGCAGGCTCGGTGCAGTGGATGACCGCAGGGCGCGGGATTTTGCATCAGGAAATGCCCTATGGAAACGGCAAGGGGCAGATGCACGGGTTTCAGCTTTGGGGCAATCTTCCCTCCAGCCTGAAAATGACCGACCCGCGCTATCAGGATGTCGAGGCGGCCGAGATCCCCGAGATCATCGATGATGACGGCACCCGCGTGAAAGTGATCGTGGGAGAGTTCTGGGGCAAGAAAGGCCCCGTGGATGGTATTGCTGCCGATCCGCAATATCTTGATATTTCGGTGCCTGCAGGTGTGAAAAAGACCTTCAAGATCGATACCTATCGCCGTGCCTTTGCCTATGTGTTCGAAGGCGCAGGTGCCTTTGCCGATGCCAGCCAGCCCTCGGGTGTTTTGCTCGAAAAAGAGGTGATGGGCGAGGAGGTCAATATCCGCGATCTATCAGGGGACCGGACTTTGATCAGGTTTGGCACGGGCGATGAGGTCACGGTTCAGGCGGGCCCTGAAGGGCTGCGCTTTTTGCTGATCTCGGGCGCGCCGATTGAGGAACCCGTTGCTTGGCACGGCCCGATTGTGATGAACACCCAAGCGGAGTTGCAGCAAGCAATGCGGGATTTGCGCAATGGAACCTTCGTGGCCCCTGCGCATTAGGGCTAGATGATATCGCGCCAGACCAGCAGCACAACGATCAGGACCAGCACAATCGCAACGCGAAAAGCGATTTCGCCAAAGAGAAAGGCACGCTCTCGGGCCTGCCTTTCGCCTGCTTTTAATGTCATCAGGTGGCGCTTTACCATCTCGGCCTCGGCCTGCACCAATGCGGGGTCGGTGCGGGCGGCCAGTTTGGGATGGGCGGCACGCGCCTGAAAGGCCAGCAGCGCCTGCGCTGAATTGCGCACAGGCGTGGGCAAAAGCCTGTTGGTGCGCTTCACCGCTTGCGCGAAACTCTTGGCGCGGATGCCAAGCCGCTCGGCGATCAGGCCGCGCAATTCATCGGTAAGGGTGTCGATTTCCTCACGGGTCATCTTTGCGTCATCCTTGCTAGGCTAGGCTCAGGTTAGAAGGGCGCGGGCGCGCGCTCAACCCCTCTGGTTCATGATCTGCGGCACTGGTAGAAAGCAGCTATGCTGGAAACATATACAATCGGGTCTGATACGACCCAACCGCCCGTCCTGATCGCGCATGGCCTGTTCGGCTCGGCGCGCAATTGGGGTGTGATCGCCAAACGCCTGTCCGATCTGCGCCGCGTGGTGACGGTCGATATGCGCAACCATGGGCAAAGCCCTTGGGATGACAGCAATACCTATTCCGATATGGCCGCTGATCTGGCTGAGGTGATTGAGGCACAAGGCGCGCCGATGGATGTGGTGGGTCATTCCATGGGCGGCAAGGCCGCGATGATGCTTGCGGTTACCCGCCCCGATCTGCTGCGCCGTTTGATCGTGGCTGATATTGCGCCCGTGGCCTATGGCCATAGCCAATCCCATTTGATCGAGGCGATGCGCAAGATTGATTTGACCGAGGTCACAACGCGCGGCGATGCCGACCGCCAGCTTGAACCCCATGTGCCCGAGGCTGGTGTGCGCGCCTTCTTGCTGCAATCGCTGGATGTGAAGGCCAAGGCATGGCGGCTGAACCATGATGTGCTGGAGCGTTTCATGGACGACATCGTCGGTTGGCCCGACGGGGTCACAGGCCAGTTCGAGGGGCCCACCCTGTTTTTGTCAGGGGCCAGTTCGGATTATGTTTTGCCCGATCATCGCCCGCTGATCAAAGCGCTGTTCCCGCAGGCGCGTTTTGCCAAAATTCCGCAAGCGGGCCATTGGCTGCACGCCGATAAGCCACGCGAATTCGAGGCAAGCCTGCGCGCCTTTTTCAGCTAGGGCGGCGCATGCGGTCCATCAGATTGGTCTTCCAGACAAATTGGTGAATAAGCGCTGCGATGATATGGGCGATGATGAGAAGCAGCATCAAGGTCTTGAGAATTTCATGAACCTCGCCCGCCGCTTCGATCTGGCCGCCCCATGCGGCCATCCCTGACAGGGGCAGCAGCACCAGCAAGCCGTAAAATCCCATATGCGCCAGATGCGAAAGCTTCTTGAAAATCGCGGGTTCGCCTTCGGGGGGCAAAGGCGCGCCATGGCTGCGGCGCAGGCTGAAGCGCCAGATCGTCAGGATCAGGATCACCACTCCCGGCAAGCTATGCGCCATCACCGCAAAGGAGGGTGCATAGACGCCCGTTTCAACCGCGCGGTCATAGGCGGTCGAAATGCCTTCATGAAAGACAAATTGTAGCGCGACCAAAATCGCTGTGGCCCAGTGGAGCCTGATTTGCAGGCGGGAATAACCTGTTGGATGGGACATGGGCAAAATGCTCTGGCTTGAAAAATTCAACTGGGGTGAGTTTAGGCACCGCGCGGTCGGTTTTCCAGCGCGAAGCGCGCGGGCCAGCCAAAATTCAGCCCATATCAGGTGACGATACGGGCTGATCAAACTTTGAGAGTGGAACACAAAACGGAAGAGGGCGCCTTTAGTCGTCCATCTTCAATGCATTGATGAAGGCCGATTGCGGGATCTCCACCTTACCGAATTGGCGCATCTTCTTCTTGCCCGCTTTCTGCTTGTCCAGCAGCTTGCGCTTCCGCGTGGCATCGCCGCCATAGCATTTCGCGGTCACGTCCTTGCGCATGGCCGAGAGGGTCTCACGTGCAATCACGCGGCCCCCGATTGCGGCTTGGATCGGGATTTTGAACATATGGCGCGGGATCAATTCCTTGAGCTTTTCGCACATCATACGGCCCCGCGTCTCGGCGCGGTCGCGATGCACCATTGTTGAGAGCGCATCCACGGGCTCGTCATTCACAAGCACCTGCATCTTCACCAAGAAGTCCTGACGATAGCCAATCATCTGGTAATCGAAGGAGGCATAGCCCTTGGTCACCGATTTCAGGCGATCATAGAAATCGAACACCACTTCGTTCAACGGCAGGTCATAGACCACCATCGCGCGGGTGCCCGCATAGGTCAGGTCCAACTGCTCGCCGCGACGATCTTGGCAGAGCTTGAGCACATCGCCGAGATATTCATCAGGCACAAGGATTGTCGCCTTGATCCGTGGTTCCTCGACATGGTCGACATAGGTCAGGTCGGGCATATCGGCGGGGTTATGCAACTCCACAATCGACTCGTCCTTCATATGGACATGATAGATCACAGAAGGTGCTGTGGTGATCAGGTCGATATCATATTCGCGCTCAAGCCTGTCGCGGATCACCTCAAGGTGCAAAAGCCCCAAGAAACCGCAGCGGAAGCCAAAGCCAAGGGCCGCCGATGTTTCCATCTCGGATGAAAAGGAGGCGTCATTCAGGGCAAGTTTCTCGATGGCTTCGCGCAGGTCTTCGAATTGCGCCGCATCAACAGGGAACAGGCCGCAGAACACCACTGGGATCGATGGCTTGAAGCCCGGCAATGCGGTATCGGTGCCCTTTTTCTCGTGGGTGATCGTGTCGCCCACACGCGTGTCGCGCACCTGTTTGATCGAGGCCGTCAGGAACCCGATCTCGCCTGGTCCAAGTTCGGGGATGTCTTTCATCTTCGGGGTGAACACGCCCAAACGGTCGATCTGATAGAGGCCGCCCGTCTTCATCATGCGAATGCGGTCGCCCTTTTTGATCTTGCCATCCACCACGCGGATCAGAACCACAACACCCAGATAAGGGTCATAATAGCTGTCGATCAGCATGGCTTTTAGGGGGGCATCTTGCTCGCCGCTGGGGGCGGGCAGGCGGGTGACGATGGCTTCCAGCACGTCGGGAATGCCGATGCCTGTTTTGGCCGAAATCTCGACGGCCTCGGAGGCGTCGATCCCGATCACATCCTCGATCTGTTCGCGCACGCGGTCAGGCTCGGAGGCAGGCAGGTCGATCTTGTTGAGAACGGGGACGATCTCGTGGTCGGCATCAATGGCCTGATACACATTGGCCAAGGTCTGCGCCTCGACACCTTGTGTGGCATCCACCACCAAAAGCGATCCCTCAACCGCCCGCATGGAGCGCGAAACCTCATAGGCGAAATCGACATGGCCGGGGGTGTCGATCAGGTTGAGGATATAGGTATGGCCGTCTTTCGCGGGGTATTCGATGCGAACGGTATTGGCCTTGATCGTGATCCCGCGTTCCCGCTCGATATCCATGCTATCAAGCAATTGGGCCTGCATATCGCGTTCAGCGACTGTTCCAGTCAATTGGATCAGACGGTCGGCAAGGGTGGATTTGCCGTGGTCGATATGGGCAACAATCGAGAAGTTGCGGATACGGGA
Source organism: Rhodophyticola sp. SM2404 (assembly GCF_053570515.1). Taxonomy (NCBI): domain Bacteria; kingdom Pseudomonadati; phylum Pseudomonadota; class Alphaproteobacteria; order Rhodobacterales; family Roseobacteraceae; genus Rhodophyticola; species Rhodophyticola sp. SM2404. The sequence goes on along the minus strand of NZ_JBSEDL010000002.1, from coordinate 99,240 downwards.
GAGGTCGGTCATGGCGGCCAGCTTTCTAAGGGTCAGATGGGGAGATAGCCCAAGCAGAGCAGGCTGAAAAGGGGGCGCGTTGCAATAGCGCGCCTAGTGGTGAAACGGGGACCCCGCGCGGCTTGCTAAGATGAGCGTGCAATGGCTATCGGCAGAAGCTTGCCGCTCCCCTTAGATATATTGAAAAATGCGCCATTTCTGGTCATGCTGGTCTAATAGTAGCGGGCGAAGATCCGCATCAACCTGAGGCATGACAGATGAAAACACCGATCCTTGCGGCTCTTTTATCCCTATTGATGGCCTCGCCCGTTTTGGCGAACCCGATTGAGCGGGCCTGCAACCAATCCGACAGGCGTGCCGCTTCTGCGCGTTTATGTTCCTGCGTGGGCATGGCCGCCGAGATAACGCTTAGCAATTCCGAGCAACGCCAAGCCGCCCGTTTTTTCCGCGACCCCGATCAAGCTCAGAATGTTCGGATGTCGGACCGACGCAGCGACGAGCGGCTTTGGGAAAACTACCGCCGCTTTGGTGAAACAGCCGAAGAGATGTGCGGCTAAGGCCCAAACCCCGTTCAGGGAAGCATCTCGGCCCAAGCCTGTGCGCCGCGCTCGATCAAATCCAGCGCTGCGTCGAAATCCCTTGTGTAATAAGGGTCGGGCACGTCCACGGGGCTGTCCGCCAAAAGGCCCAGATAAAGCGCAATCTCGGCTTTATGGCCTTGCGGGGCCAGTGCTTTGAGATCGCTCAGGTTCTGGCGGTCCATCGCAAGGATCAGATCAAAGCGCTCAAAATCCTCCACCTGCACTTGGCGCGCGCGCATCTGCTCCATATCATAGCCGCGTGCCTTGGCCGTTTGCGCGGCGGGGCCATAGGGTGCATCCCCCACATGCCAGCCCCCTGTGCCCGCGCTATCGATCTGCATATGGGGCAGCAGATGCCGCAAAACCGCCTCGGCCGAGGGGGAGCGGCAGATATTGCCCAGACACACACATAAGATACGATACGGCTCGGTCATGCAGATGTTTTCGCGCGTGGCAGGCGGCTTGGCAAGAGAAGGGGTAGAAAATGGAGCGGATCGTTATTCTGACGGGGGCAGGGGTCTCGGCTGAATCGGGGCTTGGCACCTTCCGCGACAAGGACGGGCTTTGGACGCGCTATGATCTGGCCGAGGTCGCCACCCCTGAGGGTTTTGCCGCCAATCCCAAGCTGGTGCATGATTTCTATAACGCGCGCAGGGCCAACACTTTGGATGCCGAACCCAATGCCGCCCATCACGCTTTGGCGCGTCTCGAAAGGGTGTTTTCGGGTGAGGTTCTGATCGTCACACAAAATGTCGATGACCTGCATGAGCGGGCAGGCAGCAGGCAGGTCATTCATATGCATGGTACCTTGATCGGGGCACTATGTGCGGGATGTGCGCATCGCTGGCCTGCGCCGCGCGTTATGGATCACAAGGCGGCCTGCCCGCAATGCAGCCAAATCGCCACGAGGCCTGACATCGTATGGTTTGGAGAAATCCCCTACCAGATGGAGGAGATCCAAGCGGCTTTGTTTGCAGCGGATTTATTCGTGTCCATCGGCACCTCGGGCGAGGTTTATCCAGCCGCAGGCTTTGTCGATCTGGCGAATGCAGCGGGTGTTGAAACGCTGGAAATCAATCTTGAGCCAACTCTGGGCCCAGACCTGTTTGATCGTGTCATCGAGGGGCCCGCGACCCAAGCGGTGCCTGCATGGGTCGCGGAGATTTTGAGCTAAAGCGTGAGGCGCTTTAATTGTCCATCTGGCCGTGATCCATGGCATCATGGTCCATAGTGCCATGATCCATAGTGCCATGGTCCATATCGCCACCATGTGTCGGCTGGCGATCAAGATCGACGGGGATGGTCACGGTCAGGGGATCGGCATGTTCAAAGCTGAAGGTCACTTCAACCTCGCCGCCCTGTTCCATTGGCGCCTCTAGCCCCATGAACATTACATGCTTACCACCGCGTTCCAGCAGAATGGTTTCACCTGCTGCGATGGGAAAGCCTTCCTCGACATGGACCATACGCATCACGCCGTTCTCGCCTTCAAGATGGGTGTGCAATTCAACCCGCACCGCCGCCTCGGATGTGACGCCAGTGATGGTATCATCCTGATCCGAATGGTTGGTGATCTCCATGAAGGCAGCCCCCGTGGGCGCGGTCGGGCCTGAGGATCGTGCATAGGCATCTTCGACCATGATCTGGGCGGCTAGAATGTTTGGGGCCGCTACAAGAAGCGCGGCAAGAGCAAGGAATTTGAAGGACATATCTGTCTCCGACTGTCTGTTGTGTCTTTGATAAGGGTGGGAAAACTCACGCCGCCTGCGGCGGGTCACGTCCCTGACCGCCTTGCAAACGAACCGCATGATTGGCGGCGCGATAGGCGGTTTCATCAACAGATGTCAGAAAGACAGGGTTCAGATCGGGCGTATGCGCCCCCTGCGGCAAGGCCAAAGACCCGATAACGCAATCAGGGCAAGGCGCATCATGCGCGGAAGGATGGCCGTTTTCATCCAGCAGCGGCTCGCCATCGGGCCCGACCGAGACACGGATTTGATCCGCCCCGATACACAGCACCATCGTCTGGCCAAAGGCCATATCCGCGCGCGCCACGGCCATGCTGACACTACTCAGTGTCATCACAAGCACAAGGCAAAGCCCAAAGATATGTCGGAGCGTTTTGATCACAATCGCAACATGGTCTGTCCCAAGCCGATATGCGAGGCGACAAATCGCACCATGCAGAGGCTTGAAAGGGTGCAGAAAACGCGAACAGCCCCGCGCGCATGGCACAGGGCTGTCAGCAATTCATACCATCAAAGGATCAGGCCTCGGCCTGTGCCTTTTGCAGATCGCGCTTGATCTTGAGAGCTTTCGGCGAAAGCTCTGCATCCTTGGCTTTGCTCAGGAATGCATCAAGGCCACCGCGGTGATCCACAGTGCGCAGAGCGGCATTGCAGATGCGCAGCTTGAAGCGGCGATCAAGTGTGTCGGAGCCAAGTGTGACATCCGTCAGGTTCGGCAAGAAACGGCGCCGTGTTTTATTATTGGCGTGGCTGACATTGTTGCCAGTCATCGGACCCTTGCCGGTCAATTCGCATACGCGCGACATCGGTTCATCCTCGGTCTAGAAACGGAAGGGGCGTAGGAGGAGCTCTCCACGCCCGTAAATCTGGCGGGTGGATACGAGCGTGGGCGTGGGGTGTCAAGCGATTCATCTGCCCCAGATGCGCTTTTGCGGCCTGACACAGGCCCCAGACAAGGTTAGCACTGTCATATGGTTCAGGAAACAGAGCTTTCCGCCCCCGTAAAGGCCTATTTGGAAAAAATGGGCTATGAGGTGAAGGCCGAAATCGGTGCCGCCGATCTGGTTGGTCTGCGCGAGGGCGAAGATCCTGTGATCGTGGAATTGAAAACGCGGTTTTCCTTGGCGCTGTTCCACCAGGGAATTGCAAGGCTGTCCGTCTCGGATTGCGTGTATGTCGCGGTGCCGCGCGGCACGGGCAAACCATGGCAACGCGCCATTCGGGAGAATGTGAAACTGGCCAGACGGCTCGGCCTTGGGCTTTTGACGGTGCGGCTGCGCGACGGTTTTGTTGAGGCCCATTGTGACCCCGGCCCTTATGCGCCGCGCAAATCCAAACCCAAACAGGCCCGCCTTCTCAAGGAATTCGCCAAGCGTCAGGGCGACCCCAATCTGGGCGGCACGCGCGGCGCGGTGGTAACAGCCTATCGGCAGGACGCCATCACTTGCGCGCTGCATTTACAGCAAAATGGGCCTTGCAAAGGCGCGGCTGTGAGGGCTGAAACAGGGGTCGAACGCGCAACAACGATCATGCGCGACAACCATTACGGATGGTTCGAGAAGGTGGATAAAGGCGTCTACTCCCTGACCGAAGCGGGGCGGCTCGGCCTTCAACACTTGTCTGACGCGCCATAGGCGTAACTCTGCCTTACCTCCTTGAAAGCGCGCAAGCCGCGCGTCATGACTATGCCATGCAAACCGATTTCATCATCGAGACCAATGGCGCAGGCTCCTACGAGTTTACGAGCCATGTCAGGCGCTGGCTTCAGGGGCATGGCGATGGCCTGCTGACCCTCATGATCCGGCATACATCGGCCAGCCTGCTGATCATGGAAAATGCCGATCCCGAAGTGCATCACGACCTCAAAGCCTATTTTGACCGCCTTGTGCCACGCTCGGATCACCCCTCCATGGCCTATCTAACCCATACCTATGAGGGCGCGGATGACATGCCTGCCCATCTCAAGGCAGCTTTGATGCCTGTCAGCCTGTCGATACCTGTCAGGCAGGGCGTGGCGCGGCTTGGCACATGGCAGGGGATTTACGTGATCGAGCATCGCGACAGACCCCATCGGCGTGAAGTGGCCGCCCATTTTCGCGCGCATTAGCGTTTCATCTTGCCCGCGCGGCGCTTCAACCGAGTCCCGCGCGCCACAGGTTGGCTCTAAATGCTGTGGTATCGAATACCCACTACCCAAGCCCTATTGGTCGTCCTATAGTCACGGTAGAAACTTGGGAAAAAGACCCAATCAGGCAAGAGCATCCCCTGCGTCGCAGCAGGGTCGAGACAGATAATGAGGGGACGGACATGCGCTGCCCGTTTTGCGGAAATGTAGATACACAAGTGAAGGACAGCCGTCCTGCCGAAGATCACGTTGCGATCCGGCGTAGACGGTTCTGCCCTGCATGTGGTGGACGTTTCACCACCTATGAACGCGTGCAATTGCGCGATCTGGTCGTGGTGAAAACCAATGGCAAACGCGAAGATTTTGATCGCGACAAGCTGGAACGCTCGATCAGGATCTCCATGCAGAAACGCCCTGTGGAGCCTGAGCGGATCGATCAGATGATCTCGGGCATCGTACGGCGCTTGGAGAGCATGGGCGAGACGGATATCGCCTCCAAGACCATCGGTGAGATCGTGATGGAAAGCCTCGCGCGGATCGACACGGTGTCTTATGTGCGCTTTGCCAGCGTCTATAAGAATTTCCAGGCGACCGATGATTTCGAGGATTTCCTCGCCGAATTGCGCCCGCCTCAGACCGATAGCTGAGCGATGCAAAACGATGACGTCCGTTGGATGCGTGCAGCCCTGAGCATGGGCGCACGCGGGGCGGGTAGGACTTGGCCCAATCCATCGGTCGGCTGCGTGATCGTTAAAAACGGTGTCCTGCTGGGGCGCGGCTTTACCCAAGCGGGCGGCAGGCCACATGCCGAAACCCAAGCCCTCGCTCAAGCAGGCAGCGCCGCCCAAGGCGCCACAGCCTATGTCACCTTGGAACCTTGCAACCATCACGGCCAGACACCGCCCTGTTCTGGAGCTTTGATTGCGGCCGGAATTGCGCGTGTTGTGGTGGCCTTGCGCGATCCCGATCCTCGCACTGATGGCGGCGGTCTGGCGCGCCTTACCGAGGCTGGCATCTCCGTAGAAACAGATATTTGCAGGGCCGAGGCCGCCCGCGCGCATCGCGGCTTTGTAAACCGCATTCTCAAAGGGCGCCCACAGGTCACGCTTAAACTCGCCAGTTCTTTCGACGGGCGGATCGCGACAGGCTTAGGCGAGAGCCGTTGGATCACAGGGCCACAGGCCCGCCGCGCGGTCCATGCGATGCGCCTGCGCCATGATGCAGTGATGGTGGGCGGAGGAACCGCGCGTGCCGATGATCCCGATTTGACAGTGCGTGATATCGGGGCCAGCCATCAACCTGTTCGGGTGATCCTATCGCATAAGCTGGACCTGCCCAGTCAGGGCCGATTGGCGGCAAGCATTAACCACGCCCCGCTCTGGCTTCTGCATGGCACGGATGCGCCAAGCGCGGCCCGCAAGGCATGGGCCGCGCTCGGCGCAGAGCTCATCGAGATCGCGACAGACAGCACCTCTCACCTCGATATCTCTAAAGTGCTCCATGCGCTTGGCCAAAAGGGCCTCACATCCGTGTTTTGCGAAGGCGGCGGCGCGCTTGCGGCTTCCTTGCTCAAACATGATCTGGTGGATGATCTGGTGGGTTTCACGGCAGGCCTCGCATTGGGCAGTGAAGGCCAGCCAGCGATCGGCGCTTTGGGGCTAGGGCAGCTTTCTAGCGCGCCACGCTTTCAACTTCGCGACAGCCGCGCCATCGGCCCTGATATCCTGCATGAATGGGTCCGCCATCGCGCATAGCGCACCCTTGCCCATCTTTGCTTTAAAAATACTTCGGGGGTTTGGGGGCAGCGCCCCCATGCCTCATCTCCGCCAGAGCCAAGCATGGCCTTTGAACCAGCCCTGCAATTTGGCCAAAGCCCTGAGGCTATGTTTGCCGCTTTGCCCCTCACCAGACACCAAACGCTCCACAGCCACCTCGACCGAGCAAGGCGTGCGCGTGACAGGGTCCAGATAGCGTGGATAGGCAATCAAAACGGCATGCACCAAAGCCGCCAAGTCAGGCCGCGCTTGGCGGCGGGCGGGTACGGGGCCCAAATCCTTTGTCAGCCCCCAACCTGCATAAAACGGGGTTCCAAGCGTGGTCACGGGCTTGCCGCGGATCAGGGCTTCAAAGCCCAAACCCGATGTCATGGTGATGACCTTATCGGCCAGATCGATCAAACGCGCAGGGTCCGCGCCATGGGCCACATAATCGACAAGGCGTGATACCTCTTCTGCGGGTACCTCACCTTTGCGCAACCCTGCCTCCACATCTGGATGCGGTTTGTAGATAATAAAAGCCTTGGGCGAGAGGCGGCGGGCGGTTTCCAGAAGGTGAAGGTTGCGCGTCACTTCGCTTGTGCCAAGCAGGATCGATGCGTCATCCTCCACCTGGCCCGGAACCAATATCACCTGTCGCCCGTCGGTCTCGGGCAGCTCTGGTGCATCCCCGAGATTGTATTTGGTCACCCCGAGCGAGTTTAGTCGCGCCATCAAACGCTCGGCCCGCAACAGCCTAGAGGCGGGTAGTTTCGCGGCTTGGGCGATCAGCCGTTCAAGGCGGCTTTCACGGCTGGGGTCGTAGTAAATCCCCAGATCATCCGCCACGAGGCTGAGTGGTGGCACCAGATCGGCCCCCAGCCCGCGCGAGCGCAAGAAGCCATCCTCAACCCGTATCAGCTTCACATCCGAGCTTTCGGCAGAATTGACGATGTCATCGCTCACGCGGCTGGACCAGATCATCACATCCCGCCCGTCATCCTTGGCGCTGGCAATGGCCCTCTCAGCGCTGTCCTCAAACGTGACGGAGCGGCTCGAGCTTCCAAAAAACGCCTGCAAATGCCCGCGTTTCCATGCCCTCATGCCAAAGGCGACATGCCCCTTTCGGTCCTCACGCCATGCGCGGCTATTGGCTTCCAATTCGGCAAGCACATCTTCCAGACCGCAGAGCCTGTCGGCATGTGGATCATACCAATGCGGATAAAGGATCAAACTGCCCGCCACCAATTGCGCGCGGCTCAGTTTACGCTTGCGGCGCGAAGGCGGTTGGCGATCATCGGTCAGACCCCAGCCTGCGTAAAAAGGCTGCCCAAAGACGACAGGTTTATGCTCGGCCAGAATGGCTTCAAACCCCAATTGGCTGGAGACGGTATAGACCGCCACGGCCCCCTCCATCAGCGTCCATGGCGAGATAGGTTGGTCGAAAAGGGAAATCCTGTCCGAGCAATCTTCCTCCGAGAAATGCCCGTCGCGATGGCCGTCTTGGGTCTCGGGATGGGTTTTGATCAAGATGCGGGCGGCGGGAAAATCCTCCTGCGCCCAATACAGCATCTCGCGGAAACTATCGGCATTTGCGCCCCCAAGCTTGATCGAGGCATCACCGCGGGTCTGGTCGATCACCAAAACATAGCCCGGTGGGGGTGGGGCAATATCGGGGTCGACGGCGGCGTATTTAGTCAGGTGGTTCTCGCGCATTCTATCGGCGGCATCGCGGGCGCGGTTAAGCAAAGCGGTATCATCCAGCGGATGGTTAGCCAGAATATCTTCCAGCTCGGAGGGCTGGCGTGCATCGAAAAACGCGCCCTTGCGGTCGATGGTCAGCCCTAAAGGCGGCTCACCCGCGCGGCCAGGAAAGAGCGAGCGCAAGAAGGCATCTTCCACACGCACCACGCGCGCCGATGTGGCTTCGGCAACCTTCTCGCCACGGCCCGCATAGGGCGAATGCCCCCAGACCAGTACGTCATCCTGCGCAGATGGTTTGCCAAGCTTCAGCTCATAGCCCGCCAATTCCAAAATGCGCCGCACGCGGCTTTGGGTGAAAAAACCTGCATTGAAATAGAAACCCCGCCGGATATCTGTTCCGGCGGGGTTATCTGTTATTGTATCAAGCGGCTTGGCCACTGGGATCAATTGCCGAGGTTGGTGATCGATCCTGCGGTGCTCAACGTGCCTGTCAAAGCGTTCAGAGCACGCGACCATTGGGCGAAAGGTGCCTCGGTCACATAAACAGTGTCGCCATCGCGGATCGCAAAATCACGCGCCTCGAACATGCCTGTGGGTGCTGTCAGATCAAGCACATAGATCATGCGCTGCACACCTGTCAGGTCACCTCGGCCCAGAACAGTTCGGGCAATCGCCTCAGGCTCGTTGCGCAAAACGAAGACGCCGGTTGGGTCGGCAAGGCTGGGGTTCAATCCGCCAACGGTCGCGATCGCTTCGATCACCGAGATGGTGCGCGATTCGAAAGGCACGCGGGCTTGGGTGCCTGTTGCACCAAGCGAGGTGAAGGAGCGGGTGTCCTCTTCCACCAAGATGCGATCCCCGCCGCGAAGCGCGATATCGGTTGATGGATCATTATAGAGATCTTGGAACCAGACCGAGCCGCTGTGATTACCGCGCACAACGGTGACGCGGGCAATTTCAGGTTCGATAGAGACACCGCCAGCCGCCGCCAGCATGCCCGACAAGGTGCGGGTCGGGCGCGAAATCGGATATACGCCTTGGCTGGAGGCCGAGCCTGTGATCGACACGGTCGAGCCATCGCCCGCTTCACGGTTCACGATGACCTGCGGGTCTGGTGTTTGCTCATCAAGATTGCGGGTCAGGATTTGGCGCAGCGCTTCAGGCGTGTTGCCTGCGGCACGGATGCGGCCTGCATATGGTATGAAAATATGGCCTGAGCTGTCGACTTGCACTGAATCGATGCGTGCTGCGTTGCCGCCTGCGCCTGCAAGCAACCCGTCCTCGACGTTTTCATAGATCGTCAGGGTCAGAAGATCGCCCGGGCGGATCACATCGGTATTGGTGACGCCTGCATTCAGGAAGGCGGATGTGAAGCCAAGCGCTTCGACAACGGATGTGGCCTGCGTCACGCGCGAGTTCACTTCAACGATGAAAGCATCACCTTCGCGTTGCACGGAACCTGCGAAAATTTCGTTGCGATTGGGCCCGATACGGGGAAGGCCGCAGGAAGCAAGAATGCTCACCACGACCAAGAGTGCGACTGCGCGCGCACCTCGGGAAGCCAGTAATGTCACGGAGCGGCTCCTTAATTGCCTATAACTGCCTCAGATTCTTTTTTTGCTACTTTAGCGAATCGATCTAGCTCACGCTAGTCTTTCGATTATTTGATGATGCGTAGGTGTTGCCGTGGTGCAGGATGGCCTTCGCGCAGCGCATCATAAGGGTCCTGTTTTGAGAGCATCATATCCACAATCTGGCGCAAAAGCTGCCGCCTGCCGCGCGCCGAATAGAAGCTGCCTGTGATCTGGGAGGTTTCCAGCAGGAAATGCCTGTAGTCGCGATAGGCGCGGCTATCGGGGCGGGTCGGGTTTTGGAAAAACGCATCCAGCGCTTGGGTCGAGACGAATTCGGGCTTGAGATAGACTGCCTGCCCGAATGCCTTGATCGGCAAACCGCGCCAAAGCGCCTGTTGGGCGGCGGTAGAGTTGACGGTCACGGCCGATCTGGCATCATTCAAAAGCCGCGCAAGCTTGCCCCCACGCACATAGTGAACCCGATCAGAGACACCGTGTTTGCGGGCCAGATCCCGAATGATCTGGCGGATAGGAGTGCGCCCGTCTTCCAGCGGATGCGCTTTGAAAACGAGATGGTGATGCTGGGGCGCGCCTGCGGCAAAGCCTTCAATCAGGACTTGCAGGAAATCCCCCATCGTCGCGAAAGGGCCATGTTCGCGAAAGCTTGCATCATGTTCGAGTTGCAGCAGCGCCAGATGATAGGGAAAGCCGCCTGTCTTGATCCGCCAAGTTGCCTGTGCGCGGTCAACCCAGTGGATGGGACCCAACAGAATGCGGCGCAGATAAAGGCGCAATTCGCGCGCGACCGTGATGTTGCGATGCGGACGGAAGCTGCGATAGCGGAAGTTCAGGAACATCACGAACCAATGATAAAGCGCGCCGTAAAAGATGTGTTGGCGCATATCGCCCCATTTCGCAGGGGTGTCTGGTAGATCAAGATCGAGGCCCTGCAACGCTTCGCGCATTTGTGGCACCGACATATCCATGATCCGCGAATGCCCATTTGCGCCACCGCGTTCATAGGTCACCCAATAGGGGCGCAAATAACCTTCCTCGAAGACATGGATATTGAGGCCAAGCGATTTGGCAATGGCGATCGCATCGGCATGGACAGGGCGCGTGTCGCCATAAAGGACGATATCGGTGACCTGTTTTTCTTTACACAGGGTTTGGAAGGTGTCAGGCCATGCATCGACCTTGCCACTATAGGCAATGTAGCTTTCACGGTGATGCCAGAATGCGCTATCGCCTTGGTTGAAGCCCACGCGCCAAACTTCAGACCCTGCGGCGCGCAGATGGCGCCCCAGCTTATGAAAGAAGGGTCCATGCGGCCCTTGGAGAAACAGAAAAACCCTGCCCATGGCTAAGTTGATGCCTTTTACCTGCTCGCCCGTAGGCTTTGTATTGGCCTCTGTATCATCCTGAGGCATGTTCGTACTCTTTCATAAAGGGTGGCATAGGCTTCGGGCAAGATAACGGCCCGATTTGGTCCAATTAAAGGCATCTGGGTGGATTTCCCTTGCGATGGGCTTGCCGCATGCGCAGGCCACCGCTAGGTCATTTGGTAAGAGTAAAACGGAGACCGATCGCATGTTCACGGGTATCATCACCGATATTGGCCGCGTCGTGGCCCTAGAGCCTCGGGGCGATCTGCGTGTGCGGATCGAGACGCAATACGACACATCTGGCATTGATATCGGGGCCTCGATTGCAAGCGATGGCGCCTGCATGACCGTGGTGGCACTTGGCGAGAATTGGTATGAGGTGGATGTCTCGGCTGAATCCCTGTCCAAAACCAATCTGGGCGGCTGGGAAATTGGCACGCGCGTCAATCTCGAGCGGGCTTTGAAGGTTGGTGATGAATTGGGCGGGCATATCGTTTCAGGCCATGTCGATGGTGTGGCCGAGGTTGTCGCCCTGAAAGATGAAGGCTCCTCCACTCGCGTCACCTTGCGCGCGCCGCAGGATTTGGCGCGCTTTATTGCCCCCAAAGGATCGGTTGCACTGAACGGAACATCCTTGACCGTCAATGAGGTTAATGGTTGCGATTTCGGGATCAATTTCATTCCGCATACCAAGATCGCAACGACTTGGGGCGATGTGGCCATGGGCGACCGCATCAATCTCGAGATCGATACTTTGGCGCGCTACGTGGCGCGGCTGCAGGATTGGCAGCCCTGAGGGTGAGGTCAGGCCGCCTCCGGCGGAAGTATTTTTGAAGCAAAGATGGGCATGGCTGCGGAGTAGAGGTGATGATCGGACATAATGGCGGGCCGTCCATGGAGGCGGGGTTCGGATTTCGTAAGGTCGCTTGGAAGAAAGCGCGCCGCGCGCTTTTGCCGAGCCTGCCTTTGGAGGTTGTGCGCCTGCATGTCGCGCGCGCTAAAAGGCTGGGGCTGCCCTACCAGACCTATGCCACGATAAGGGCCACCAGCGGGCGCGATATTGTGGCCTTTTTGTTTTCAGGAAATGCGCTTGAAATGACCCCGCGCCGGATCACGCTGCCCGAGCCTGTGGCCGCGCGTATCGAGGATTTGCCCGCAGGGCGGATTGCGGCGGTTTATGCGCCCTCTCATCCGCAAGCAGTGTTGCAGGCGAATGGAGGCGTTTTGGATCACGCCTTTGCCGCGCCGCGTTTCACAGAGAGCTGGTCTGAAATACGGGCTCGTTTGGGTGGCGCGCTGCGTGATCATGGCATGCCGAAGGACGGTGTTGTGCTGGTGGCCGCCACGGCTGTGGAGCGGGAATGGTGCGGGGCGGCTGATTTGGCGGGCATCGTGCCGGCCGAGCGGTTTTTCGGCCACGCACCTGCATGAGCCGCGCCTTTGCTTTCTGGACGTAGCGTGCAAGCCGTGTCGCGCCCTAGAAATGGAGGGTGGGATGGTCTATGTCGCGATGGACTGAATATAGCGACATCCAGAAAGACATCATGACCAAAGAGTACGAACACCCCGGCCCCGTGGAACGCGATTGGTCAGATGCGATTTCTTCTGTAGAGGAAATCATCGATGACGCGCGCAACGGGCGCATGTTCATCCTTGTCGATCACGAAGATCGCGAGAATGAGGGCGACCTCGTGATCCCCGCGCAAATGGCGACACCCGAGGCGATCAATTTCATGGCAACGCATGGACGGGGCCTGATTTGCCTGTCGCTGCCAAGCGCGCGGATCGAAGCGCTGGGCTTGCCTTTGATGTCGAGCAATAACTCCTCGCGCCACGAGACGGCTTTCACCGTGTCGATCGAAGCGCGAGAAGGGGTTTCGACCGGCATTTCGGCCTATGATCGCGCGCGCACGGTTGCTGTGGCCATCGACCCCTCCAAAGGGCCGCAGGATATCGCAACGCCGGGCCATGTCTTTCCGCTTCGGGCCAAGGATGGTGGCGTTTTGGTGCGCGCCGGACATACCGAGGCCGCGGTTGATATCTCACGACTGGCGGGGCTGAACCCATCAGGTGTGATTTGTGAGATCATGAATGAGGATGGGACGATGTCGCGCCTGCCCGAACTGGTGGCTTTTGCGCAGCGTCATAACATCAAGATCGGGACGATCTCGGATTTGATCGCCTATCGTCGTCGCAATGACAATCTGATCAATGAGACCAGCGTCAGGGCCGTGACCTCGGCTTTTGGCGGGGACTGGATGATGCGGGTCTTTGCAGATGAGACCCATGGCGATGAGCATATCGTTTTGAGCAAGGGGGATATTGCAGGGGCTGAGCCGCTTTTGGTTCGGATGCATGCGATGAACCCGATGCAGGATGTTTTGGGGCTGGTTCCCGGGCAGGAAGATGAATTGTCCCGCGCGATGGGGATCATCGCGGAGGAAGGGCGGGGCGTGGTTGTGTTGCTTCGTGACACGCATATGAAGCTTGATATCGGTGGCGGTGCCTCGCCGCAAAAGTTGCGGCAATACGGGCTTGGGGCGCAAATTTTGGCCGCTCTCGGCGTGAGCGAGATGGAGCTTTTGACCAATTCGGGCCTGCCCAATGTGGTGGGGCTTGAGGCTTATGGCCTGTCCATCACGGGCACCCGCCCGATCAGCAAAGGGGCGTAGGCCATGGCTGGAACCGAGAGCCATCATATTCTGGAGCTGCCCGATTTCGACCAGCCTTTGAAACTGCTGATTGTTGTCTCGCCTTATTACAAGGATATCGCCGATAATCTGGTGGCGGGCGCATCGCGGGTTCTGGAAAAGGCAGGCGCAAGTTTTGAGATTGTCGAGATGCCCGGCGCTTTGGAAATCCCCACGGCCATCCGCATTGCGCATCGCCAGTCGAATTTCGATGGCTATGTGGCCTTGGGCTGCGTGATCCGAGGTGAGACGACCCATTACGAGACCGTATGCAATGACAGCTCGCGCGCCTTGACCCTTTTGGGTTTGGACAGCGCCTGCATTGGCAATGGTATCCTGACGGTCGAGACACGTGAGCAAGCGGTTGTGCGCGCCGACCCTGCTGATCAGGACAAGGGTGGAGGGGCGGCAGCTGCTGCTTTGCACCTGATCGCGTTGACGCGGAAGTTCGGGAGGCCTAAAGGCGGGATCGGATTCAAACCCCGCGCCGATAGCATCGAGATCGCGGGCGATAGCGAAGGACCAAGCCGCGCATGAGCGATGATAAGCCGAAAGGCCCCAGCATAGAGGCAAAGCGCCAGATGAAATCGGCGGCGCGGCTTTATGCAGTGCAGGCATTGTTCCAGATGGAGCATTCCGGCCAGACCCTTGATCTGGTGCGGGCCGAGTTCGAAACCCACCGCTTTGGCGAGGTTTTCGAGAGCTATGAGATGGCTGAGGGAAATGTGACCCTGTTCCGCAGATTGCTGGAGGATGCCGTGAATTGGCAGGCCAAGATTGACCAGATGACCGATCGTGCTTTGGTCGCGAAATGGCCGATTGACCGTATCGATCCGACCTTGCGCGCGCTGTTCCGCGCGGCAGGGGCCGAATTGGTTGAAGGCAGCGCGCCGCCCAAGGTTGTGATTACCGAATATGTGGATGTGGCGCGCGCGTTCTTTCCCGACGGTCGTGAGCCGAAATTCGTGAATGCCGTGCTGGATCACATGGCGCATGAGGCCAATCCCGAAGGGCTCTGACCCCGATGCGTGTGCTTGAGAATATCATCAGTGATCGTGGCTCGAAATACGCGGTTTCTGGTGGTCCTTGCGACAGTGCCGAGGCGGCAGCGGATTTTATCAAGCAGCTCAAAAAGACCAAGAAATTCGCCAAAGCGACCCATCATTCATGGGGGCTTCTGACAGGGTCAGGCCCGATCAAGAATGATGATGGCGAGGCAGGGGCAGGCATGGTCATTCTGCGCATGCTGGAACGCGCGGAGTTGCGCGACCATCTTGTTGTTGTCACGCGCTGGTATGGGGGCAAGCATCTGGGGGGCGACAGGTTTCGCCATGTCCAAGATGCCGTGCGGATATATCTAGAGGCGCCGTAAGGCGCTATTGATCGAGGTCTTTTCGGAAAAACGGGATGATAAAGACCAAACAGGCGATCAGAAAGAACAGGCTGCCCGCCATCGCCCAGAAATGCCCGATACTGGCAATCACAAAACAGGTCGCGGATAGGGTGAACAAGATCCATCCCAGAAAATCGATCTGGCGGTTTGTAACCCTTCGGTTCCCATCGGGTTTTCTATGAAAGCCAAGGCTCATGGTTGCGCGTCTCCCCGTCTCAGGGGGCAAAGGTGGCATAGCGCTTTGGCAACGGCAACGCCTCATGCTGGCCTGCGGCGTTCTGTTTGGGGGAGGGCAAGAGGTGACGGAACCAACCAACCGTAGAGGCGTTAATTCCCGGGGACCTGTATGTACAGGTGGGCGCCAGATAACTGAACCAGGGTCCAGACAGAGCCAGCTCCCGTGGAATTGCTTAAGGCCACTGGAATTTTGCCACAGATACAAGAAGGGCAGAACCGTCACCCGCTACTTAGGCTTGGCGACGCCCTGCGGCAAGGGCAGACTGCGCGCTTGCTCATGTTCCTAAAATGTTCCAGATTGGTAATATGACCGAGACGGATATCGATATTGCTTCCCTCATGCCGGGCCAGCGGCTGGCCCGTGGCGTCTGCCGCCATCTGCGCAGCCATGATTTTATGACGATTGAGGAATTCACGCCCGAGCGCGGCAAACGTGTGGATGTGATGGCGCTTGGCCCCAAAGGCGAGATTTGGGTGATCGAATGCAAATCCAGCCGTGCCGATTTCACCTCGGACGGGAAATGGGATGGCTATCTGGAATGGTGTGATCGCTATTTCTGGGCGGTGGATGACGGTTTCCCGACCGAGATGCTGCCCGATGATACAGGCCTGATCATTGCCGATGCCTTTGATGCCGATATCCTGCGCTATGGCCCCGAGACCAAGCTTGCCCCCGCCCGCCGTAAGGCCCTGACCTTGAAGATCGCCCGCTATGCCGCAATGCGTTTGCAGGGGCTGCGTGACCCGCTGGCGCGGGTCTAGCGGCGCTTAGCCTTTTTTGCCCATCTTGCGGGCAGCCGTTGCAGCGGCTTGCAATTCTTCTGCGATTTCTTCGGCCTCATCTGGGTCGAAGTCCAATGGCAGGTCCAGCCCGTCGCCTTCGAGATAGATTCGCACCATTCCAAGCGTGGTGGGACCAATCTGAATATTGGCCGCGATATCGCTTTCTTTGTTGATACCCATGAGAGCCTCCTGAAATCTGAGCTAGGGCCTAGTCCTTTGATGCGCGCTAGGCAAGTTCGATGCGCATGGCCCTGCATGCTGCGGCCTGAAATTTTCGTGGCAATCTTTGGTGATGAGAGGCCTTGCAATCGGGGTATGGCGACTGTATTGCACCGCGCAGTGCCGCCTTAGCTCAGTTGGTTAGAGCGCTGGATTGTGGATCCAGAGGTCCCCCGTTCAAGCCGGGGAGGCGGTACCATCAACCCCACTTTAGTTTATGATGATTTGGCCCTATCTGCGCTAGTTTTCGGCGTCGATTGTCACGGTCTGGCGCAATGCGCCGCTCAGGCGGTCAAAGATCATGATCTCGTTTGCGCTTGTCACCACCGCATACCACCCCTCACCTTGGGTGAAAGCGACGGCGCTTGTTCCTTCGGGAAGTGTTATCGTGTCGGGCAGGGTAATCTCGTTTGTCTTCGGGAAGCGGGTGACAAAAACCGTGACGAGGGTTATCAGGCCTCCAATCATGACCACGGTCAGCACGAATACCAAATTGCGCAGCCATTTCAGGCTGGTCGGCAATTCCTGAATTTCTTGGGGCTGGGAAGGCTCATCCATGCAAAACACTCGTCTTGTGACAGTCCTGATCGGCCCGGACCCGGCGCCCCGCCTTGATAAGGCACTGGCCCGTGAGGTTCCAGAGGCGGAAAGCCTCAGCCGCTCGCGTCTGTCGCGATTGATCGCGGAGGGGGCTGTTGCCTTGAATGGCAAGGTCACCACCGATCCGCGCGCCAAGCTGGTTGAGGGCGATAGCGTCGAGATTACGGTTCAAGACGCGGTGGATGTCGAAACCACGCCCGAGGATATCGCGCTGGATATCCTGTTCGAAGATGATGATCTGGTCGTCGTCAACAAACCCGTCGGCATGGTGGTCCATCCCGCACCCGGAACGCCATCTGGCACTTTGGTCAATGCATTGCTGCATCATTTTGGTGGCAACCTCTCGGGCATCGGTGGCGAAAAGCGGCCTGGTATCGTGCACCGCATTGATAAGGACACGTCAGGCATTCTGGTGGTCGCGAAATCTGATCGCGCGCATCACGGGCTGGCGGCCCAATTCGAGGCCCATAGCGCCGAGCGTCACTATCTGGCGATCTGCCATGGTGTGCCCAATGCCGCTGATCCCCGCTTGCGGGGGGTTAAGGGGACAAGCTTTGAAGAAGGCGGGATATTAAAGGTCACCACGCAGCTTGCCCGCCACAAAACTGATCGTCAAAGACAGGCGGTCTTGTTCCAAGGCGGACGCCACGCGGTCACACGGGTCAGGGTGCTGGAAAGCTTCGCGGAAACGATCTCGATGGTGGAATGCCGTCTTGAGACAGGCCGCACCCATCAGATTCGCGTGCATATGTCCCATGTCGGGCATGGGCTGGTGGGCGATCAGGTCTATGGGGGGCGGCGCAAAGTCTCCGAGAAAGTATTTGGCGCGACAGCCCAGATCATCGCAGGCTTCCCAAGGCAGGCGCTGCATGCGGCCAGTCTGGGCTTTGAGCATCCGATTAGCGGCGAATTCATGCGCTTCGAGGCGGATTTGCCCGAGGATATGGTTGAGCTGCTTGAGGCATTGCGCGGCAACGGCCTGTAATATGTGCGCACATGCACGTTACCAAAGTGAAATCAGGATTGCGGTGCGTTTGCCTTGAGGCGTAATCTGGCTTCAAGAAAAGTCAGGTTTTCACCTCCCAACCCTTGAAGCCTGCCGAACCCGTCCCCATCTTAACTCTAAGTTAAGAAGATTTACATTATCCGAGCTGCTGACACAGGGAGTTCTCATTATGAGCAACTACGCAAATTTACCCGCACCCTCCCCCGAACAGGGGTTGAACCGTTATCTGCAGGAAATCCGGAAGTTCCCTCTTCTGGAGCCGGAAGAAGAATACATGCTGGCCAAGCGTTGGGTCGAAGATGAAGATTCAGGCGCGGCGCATAAAATGGTAACCAGCCACCTGCGTCTCGCGGCAAAAATCGCCATGGGCTATCGTGGCTATGGTCTGCCTCAGGCCGAGGTGATCTCGGAGGCCAATGTGGGCCTCATGCAAGCGGTCAAACGCTTTGATCCCGAAAAAGGCTTCCGTCTTGCGACCTATGCGATGTGGTGGATCAGAGCCTCCATTCAGGAATATATCCTGCGGTCTTGGAGCCTTGTAAAACTGGGTACGACTTCGGCGCAGAAGAAACTCTTTTTCAATCTTCGCAAAGCCAAGGCCCGTATCGGCGCATTGGAACATGGCGATCTGCGGCCCGAAAACGTGGCCCGTATCGCACATGATCTGGGTGTGACCGAAGCCGAAGTGATCTCGATGAACCGCCGCATGTCGGGCGGTGATGCATCGCTGAATGCGATGGTCGGCTCTGACAGCGATACCGCCACCCAGTGGCAGGATTGGCTGGAAGATGAAGGGGCCGATCAGGCAGGCGATTATGCCGAGCGTGACGAATATGAACAGCGCATTGCCCTGATGCGGGACGCGATGGATGTCTTGAACGAGCGCGAGCGTGATATCCTGACGCAACGCCGTTTGCAGGATAACCCGATCACCCTCGAGGATCTCTCGGGCGTCTATAATGTCAGCCGTGAGCGTATTCGCCAGATCGAAGTGCGCGCATTTGAAAAGCTTCAAAAGCGCATGCGCGAATTGGCCAAGGAACAGGGCATGATGCCTGCCTAAAATACAAGGCTGTGTCGTCTTGAGGGCCCCAGTTGGATCATCCGACTGGGGCCTTTTTATTGGATCAGCACAGATTTTGCATGTTGGCGGAGTGCCTTGCTCAATGGGGCCATCGCCTCGGCCATTTGGCGGGGCACCTGCCAGTATAATGGCGTGGTGATTGCGCGCTGGGGTTCCAGCGCAACCAACCGCCCCGCCGCGATTGCGGGCTCGGCAAGGGCGAGAGGGTTCAAACCCCAACCAATCCCCAATTCCGCAGCTTCCACGAAACCATGGGTCGAGGGAAGGTAATGCGTGGGCAGGGCGAGCTGTTGGCCCGTGACCTCGGCCACCCATCTCTCCTGCAAACTGTCCTTGCGATTATAGGTCAGGGCAGGGGCCTTGGCCAAGCTCTCTGGGGTGATCCCCGTTTGGAACCATTGCGCAAAAAACGACGGCGCGCAGGTTGCGGCATAGGGCAAGGCGCCAAGCGGATAGGCATTGCACCCCGGAATAGGGGCAGCATGCGAGGTGATCGCGCCTGCAACATCGCCCGCGCGCAGCCAATCGGCGGAATGGTCCTGATCATCGACAATCACATCATAAAGCAGCCCATGGACCTGCGCCAAAGCGGGCAAGACCCATGTGGCCAGACTATCGGCATTCACGGCTATGCGCACAGGTCTGTGCTCTTGTGGAAGCAACCCGCCCAGATCATTGGACAGGGCCGCTTCCAGCAGCCCCACATTCTCGGCATGGCGCAACAAACGCGCGCCCGCCTTGGTTGCGCTGGCAGGCCTTGTACGCCGTACCAAAGCGGTTCCCAGCCGTTCCTCCAGCCCTTTGATCCGTTGCGAGATGGCCGATTGCGTGACGCCAAGCGACAAGGCTGCCCCTTCAAAGGAGCCTGTGCGCAAAACAGCGCTTAGCGCGGAAAGGGCGGCATAATCCAACATTAGAAATTCTTATCAAAGGTAAACCAGTTTAACTAGAGATCATAAGTTAGCTCGGCTAAAGCCTCTGCTCATGACATCAGATATTTCGATACTCACATCGGTCCTTCAGGGTTTTGGCTTGGGTTTTTCCCTGATCCTCGCAATCGGGGCGCAAAACGCCTTTGTCCTGCGCCAAGGCATTCGCAGGGCGCATGTGGCGCCTATCGTGCTGACCTGTGCTTTGTCAGATGCGGTGCTGATCATTCTGGGGGTGACAAGCTTTGGCGTGGTCTCGGATCTGCTGCCATGGCTTGTGCCGGTCTTGCGCTATGGGGGGGCTGCGTTTCTATTTGCCTATGGCGCGCGGGCCTTTTGGTCGGCATGGCAGGGCGGGGCCGCGCTTGAGGCGGCGCAAAGCGAGAAGGGCAGTTTGCGCGCTGCGATCCTGACCTGCCTTGCGCTGACTTGGGCCAATCCGCATGTCTATCTTGATACGGTGGTGTTGCTCGGCTCGGTCTCTACGCAATTTGTGCCCTATTCGGGCTGGTTCGGGTTTGGCGCAGTGGTCTCGAGCTTTGTGTTTTTCACCGCGCTTGGCTTTGGCGCGCGCGCTTTGGCCCCCGTTTTTGCAAAAACTGTTGCGTGGCGTATTCTGGATGTGGTCATCGGCGTTGTGATGTGGACCCTTGCGCTCGGCCTGCTGCGGATGGGGTGAGCCCCCTTGAACATCTCCGCTGCATGGGGTTCCCTCGCATCATGGCAAACACAGCCGATCCCATTCCCGCGACACGCGCCAAAAAGCCCATCATCGGCGTCATCTGGATGCTGGTGACGGGCTTGTGCTTTTTGGCGGTTACAGCGCTGGTCAAGATTGTGGGCGCGGATGTGCCGCCCGCGCAATCGGCCTTTTTGCGTTATGCTTTGGGGCTGGTTTTTCTGATCCCGATGATCCGCCCCATGCTCAAGGCCAAGATGGACCGCAAGGCGTTTTCCCTTTTCGGTATTAGAGGCGCGGCGCATACATTGGGCGTGATCTGCTGGTTCTATGCGATGACGCAAATCCCCATCGCCGAAGTGACAGCGATGAATTACCTCAACCCCGTCTATGTCACGGTTCTGGCGGTGCTTTTCTTGGGCGAGCGTATGGCCCTGCAGCGCATCTTGGCCGTTGGCGTCGCGCTATTGGGGGCCTTGATTATCCTGCGTCCTGGGTTTCGGGAACTCAGCCTTGGGCATTTCGCGATGATCTTCACTGCGATCTTCTTTGCAATCAGCTATCTCGTGGCCAAGATCATGGCTGACAGGGTTGAGCCCTTGGTGGTGGTGGGGATGCTCTCGGTCACGGTTACCATTGGCTTGGCCCCTTTTGCCTTTGCGGTCTGGGTGCCGCCCACGCTTGAGCAATTGGGCTGGCTCTTCCTTGTGGCCTGTTTCGCCACAGCGGGGCATTACACCATGACGCTGGCCTTTCAGGCCGCCCCTTTGACGGTGACCCAGCCCGTCACCTTCCTGCAACTGGTTTGGGCCACTTTATTGGGGGTTATCATGTTCAACGAGCCTGCCGATGGCTTTGTCATCTTCGGGGGTGCGCTGATCATCGCCTCGATCAGTTTTATCACATGGCGTGAATCCGTGGTGGCGCGCCGTGCCATTACCCCTGCCGTGGCACAGACCAAACACTAGGCCTTGGCCATATTCGCAACCCGCTCAAATCATGGGCGTTCCGCCTTCTGAATGCTCATCAGAGATTCATCTCGCACCGCTGCGACGCGGCGTTAGCGCAGTTAACCTTGCTGTTACATATTGCGTCCTTTGCTCTGGTTATACGGAGGTCAAAAAAATGCAATTGAAAGCGTTGGTATGGGGTGGACTTGGTAGTCTGGCAGATTGCGCCGATCTTGATCTGGCAGCATGGAATGGCGCATTTCGCGCACAAGGTTTGGATTGGTCTTGGAATTGGGACACCTATGCCGAATTGATGCGGCCCGGTGGAGACCGTCAATTGGCGGCACGGTTCGCAGCCTTTCGGGGTGAAGTCGTCCAAGCCGAAGAAATCGACAAAATACATCAAAAGCTATTTGCGGCACGGCTGTCAGCGGGCATTCATTTGCGCCCTGGCGTGATTGAATTGCTCAAATGGTCGGCGCGGTCTGGCGTCAAGCTTGCGATGGTCAGCCGCTCGGAGACCGAGCCTGTGCGCGCCTTGCTCAGCGCAACCGCCCGCGCCCGTGAGGGGATCACCTTTGACGTGGCTGTTCTGCGCGGTGATGTCACGCGGATGGCCCCTGATCCCGACGCGATGGAGCGCTGTCTGGATCAGTTGAATCTTCAACCCTCGGAGGTTCTGGCAATTGTGGATACGCCCGCAACCGCGCAAGGCGCGCAGGCAGCGGGCATTCCCTGCTTGGCGTTCACGGGGCGTTTGGCCAGTTCGGAAGATTTCCCGAGCGATATCCCGCATGCCAATGTTCTGACGGTGGCAACCGCCATGGAGGCGTGGCAGCAAACCTCCAGTCAGGCCGCCGAATAAAAAAGGGCGGCCCGCAGGCCGCCCCGTCATACTTCTTGAAATTGGCGCAAATCAGAGCTGCGCCATCACCTCGTCGGAGATTTCGAAATTGGCCGTGACGGATTGCACATCGTCGTCATCTTCCAAAGCGTCGATCAGCTTTAGCAGCTTTTGCGCATCCTCAAGGCCCAACTCGGTTGTGGTCTGAGGACGCCAGACCAGCTTGGCCGAGTCCGAGTCGCCCAATTCCGCCTCAAGCGCTGTGGAGACATCAGAAAGATCGGTATCGGCGCACCAGATGATATGCCCGTCATCCGAGCTTTCTGCATCTTCCGCGCCTGCTTCGATTGCGGCCATCATAACGGTATCGGCATCCCCTGCATCGGCGGGGTAGGATACCTGACCTTTACGGTCGAACATGAAGGAGACCGAGCCCGTCTCGCCCAGATTGCCACCATTCTTGCTGAAGGTCGAGCGCACCGAGGAGGCCGTTCTGTTGCGGTTATCGGTCATCGCCTCGACGATCACGGCAACCCCGTTGGGGCCATAGCCTTCATAGCGGATTTCTTCGTAATTTTCGCCTTCACCCGCGATGGATTTTTTAATGGCGCGATCAATCACATCCTTGGGGACGGAGTTCGATTTCGCCTCTTTCACGGCCATACGCAGGCGCGGATTATTCTCGGGATCGGGGTCGCCCATCTTGGCGGCAACGGTGATCTCCTTGGACAACTTAGAGAAGAGCTTCGCGCGCAGCTTGTCTTGCCGACCTTTGCGGTGCTGGATATTTGCCCATTTTGAATGGCCTGCCATGGTCCCGTCCTCATATTCGGATAACGGCTGGGTTTTACCTTTGGCACCCCGTTTTCGCAAGTCGCGATGCTCAGTTTCGGGGGCAGGCCCATAGTTCGGGTTTCCCCGCTTGGGCCGAGCGGGTAGGAATACCCCCATGACCACAGATCAAATCATATTGTTTTCGCTTTTTGCCGCCGTATTTGCCCTGCTTTTATGGGGGCGCTTCCGCTATGATCTTGTGGCCTTTTCGGCCTTGATGTCGGGTGTGGTTCTGGGGGTTGTCCCCTCATCTGATGCGTTTTCGGGCTTTGGGCATCCCGCGACTTTGGTGGTGGCGCTGGTGCTGGTTGTCTCGGCTGGCTTGGTGCGCTCGGGCGCGGTGTTCCTGATCACCCGCACCTTGGTTGATGCCACCCGCAGCCTTGGCGCGCATATCGCGATTATGGGCACCATCGGGGGGGTCTTGTCGGGCTTTATGAATAACGTGGCGGCGCTGGCGCTTTTGATGCCCGTTGATATCGCCACCGCCCGCAAGGCGGAACGCGCCCCGGGCCTAAGCCTGATGCCCCTGTCCTTCGCAACCATCCTTGGTGGCATGGTCACCCTGATCGGCACGCCGCCCAATATCATCATCGCCACGATCCGAGAGGACGCCTTGGGCGAGCCTTTCTCGATGTTCGATTTTGCCCCTGTTGGCGGGGTTGCCGCGATTGCGGGCATTGTCTTTGTGGCGTTGATTGGCTGGCGTTTGATCCCCGTGCGGGATTCGGGCGTGGGCGGGGACCGCAAGCGCGATCTGGCGCCTTATATCGCCGAGTTATCCATTCCCGCAGAAAGTGCTCTGATCGGCAAACCGTTGCGCGACATGCTTGAGCCTGCCGAAAAGGTCGATGTTGCTGTGATTGGTGTCGCGCGGGACGGGACGCGGCGCTTCGGGGCGCGGCGCAATCTAAACCTGCGCGAAGGCGATGTGCTTATTCTGGAAGCGCCCCCAGATGCGCTGGATGAATTCCGCACGACCTTTTCCCTCAAGCTGGTTATGGCAGAAGGCGCGGATGCAGCAGCGCTTGGCGACAATACCAGCCTTGTGGAAATGGTGGTCTCGGACGGGGCGCGGATTGCAGGCAAAACCACGCAATCCATCGGGCTTGGCTGGCGCAAACGCACCGTGCTTTTGGGGATCGCGCGTCAGGGCGAGACGATCCGCAGCCGCCTGCGCAAAACCGTGATCGAGCCTGGCGACACGCTCTTGCTGCTGGTCCCCTCGGATAGTGCCGAGGAGGTGGTTGAATGGTTGGGCGGTCTGCAATTGGCGGATCGCGGCCTCAATGTGACCCAAGACAGCAAGACATGGCTGGCCATTGGCCTGTTTGGCGGGGCTGTGGCTGTGGCCTCTTTTGGTTGGCTCTATCTGCCGATTGCTTTGGGGATTGTTGTGGTGGGCTATGTCTTGGCCAAGATCATCCCGCTCTCCGAGATTTATACCCATATCGAATGGCCCGTGGTGGTTCTGCTTGGCTCCATGATCCCGCTTGGGGTGGCTTTGGAAAGCAGTGGCGGCACCGAGTTGATCGCGGGAGCTTTGGTTGGCCTTACCGAAGGGCTGCCCGCTTGGATGATCCTGACGGTCTTGATGGTCGTGACGATGACGCTGTCCGATATCCTCAACAACACCGCGACCACGATTGTGGCCGCGCCCGTGGGCATCCAGATGGCCCATACACTTGGTGTCTCGCCTGACCCGTTCTTGATGGCTGTGGCGGTGGCAGCCTCGGCCGCGTTCCTGACGCCGATCGGGCATAAGAACAACACGCTGATCTTGGGACCGGGCGGGTATCGTTTTGGTGATTACTGGCGGATGGGATTGCCCTTGGAGGTGATCATCATCGCCGTCTCGATCCCTGCCATTCTGGTGTTCTGGCCGCTCTAGGCCTCACTCCTCCAGCGGCGGGGGTGGCGAGGCGAAGCTGTAGCTGCGCCCTGCCGCATCCGTAATCTCGACCATGGCGATCGGGGCCAAGCCGTCTTCATAGCCGATGGCGTCGAAAATCTCCTCCAACACCGTGCGCAGAATATTGGAACGGCTGTCGATACGCGCCTCATAGGCATAAGGGGTCGCGCAGCCTTCAAGCTGTCCTGACCATGTGGGCGCCGCATCAGGGCGCGGCCCAAGGCAAAGCGCGCCATCTGACATCCGCGCTTCGACCCCGCTGCTGGAGACCGTGACGCTTTCGGGGCGTGGGTCAGAGAAATTTGCGCAGCCTGCAAGGAGGGTGAGGCCTGCACATGCAGTGATCAGCGGAGCGCGCAGCATGGACTATCCTTTTACAATGGCCAGATCAGCGGGATTGTCAGGCAGACAACCACACCAAGTGACAGGTTCAGCGGAATACCGACTTTCATGAAATCGGTGAACTTATATCCACCCGGACCATAAACCAGCATATTGGTCTGATAGCCAATAGGTGTTGCGAAACAGGCCGAGGCTGCGATCATCACAGCCACGACCAGCGGGCGCGGGTCAACGCCTGTGGCTTGTGCCAAGGCAATCGCAATCGGGGCCATGATCACGGCAATCGCGTTATTCGAGACCAGCTCGGTCAGGATGGTGGTGATGAAATAGACAGCCCAGATCAACACAATCGGGGGCATGCCGCTCAAGGCGGGGGCGACAGCCTCGACAATTAGTGAAATCGCACCCGTATGATCAAGCGCGGCCCCCACGGCCAGCATGGCAAAGATCAGCGCCAACAGGCGGCCTTCGACAAAGGAGAACGCCTCTTCGGCATCAATGCAGCCCGTGGCCAGAACAATCGCTACGGCAATGATGGCCAGCGCCAGAATGGGGGCGAGGTTGAAGGCCGCAAGCGCCACGATACCCGCCATGGCCGCAATCGCGATAGGGGCTTTCTCACGGCGATACGCCCGCTCGGAGGGTTGAGAGACATCGACCATATCCATATCGGCCGAGAGGCGTTCGATATCGGCGGGATCGCCCTCCAGCAAAAGCGTATCACCGACACGGACCACCAGATCATCCAGTTGCATACCGATATTCTGGTTCCTGCGATGCACCGCCAGCGGATAGACACCATAGCGCCGCCGCAAGCGCATCGACCCGAGCGAGCGACCCACCATGCGACAGCCCGGGGTAATCAGAACCTCGACCGTGGTGGTGGCCACCGAGGACAGTTTATCGATGGTGCGAAGCTCTTTGGATTGCTGCAGCCCCAGAACCTCTGACATGTCGGTGCGCAGAACCACGCGGTCCCCTTGGGCAAGCTCGACCCCGCTCATGTCACGGCGCAAGGAGGCATCACCACGCAACACATCGATCAGGCGCAGGCCATCGCGGCGGAACAAATCCACCTTATTAACATTCTGGCCGATCAGGGCGCTGTCCTCGGGGATGGCGACTTCGGTAAAGAACTTCGCCTTGCTGCGCCCCGCCCCTAAAAGGGCCGCCATCGAGGTGCGCTCGGGCAGCAGATGTCGGCCAAACAGGGTAAGGTAGATCATCCCCCAAATGACCACGACGATCCCGATCGGCGTGATCTCGAAAATCGAGAACGGCTCCAGCCCTTGGGCGCGCGCCACGCCATCCACCAAAAGATTGGTCGAGGTCCCGATCAGTGTCATCGTGCCCCCCATGATCGCGGCATAGGAGAGCGGGATCAAAAGCTTCGAGGCAGATTGCCCGAGGATGCGCGCGATCTGTACAAAAACAGGGATCATCACGACCACGATGGGGGTGTTGTTCATAAAGGCCGAGGCGACCATGACAAAGCCAAGCAAGGTCACCAGCGCCAGTTTGGGGCGCGATTTCGCTTGGTTCTCGGCGTATTTGGTGAAGCGGTCGAGCGATCCTGTGCGCACCAAAGCGCCCATCACGATGAACATCGCCGCGATGGTCCAAGGGGCGGGGTTCGACAAAACGCCAATCGCCGCGTCATAGGGCAGCAAGCCCATGATCAACAAAACTGCGACCCCAAGAATGGCGGTGACCTCGGTGGGGAAATGCTCCTTCAGGAACATGGCGAACATTGCCAAAAGGATGATCAGCGTGGCTATGCCAGAAGCCGTATCAGACAGTCCAAGATCGATCATTCGCCTGCCTTACACTGGGGAATTGGATCTATCATCCCTGACAGAGCCTGCGCCTGCAAGCGCATCTTTGCCGCGTGGCTGAACAAGGAACAGGCCCGCAAACATCAATGCGATGGCGGCCCAGACCCATGGGGAATAGGACTCGTCCAAGATCAGCTTGGCCCAGAACACGCCAAACCCCGTCACGAAATAGCTGACCTGTGCCGCAAAGACGGGCCCCGCGTGCTGCACCAGCCAGACATAGGTGGAATAGGCGAAAACATGGGCGATGGAGCCCGCGATGATCGCCAGATCAGGCATGCCATAGGGCGGCAAAGGCATGATCCATTGCCCCGTCATCAGGGCCAGAGGCGCGGTAAGGACCACCCCGACAAGGGAGGCGCCAAAAAGCACTTGGATAGGGTCCAGCCCTTCGGTGCCATAGCGTGCAACAAAATTCCCCTCGAAGGCGTAAAAGAAGGGCGCGATCAGGGCCATGGGAAGCCACCATATCATCGCGGGATCGGGTAGGCTTGCCTCGGGCAGCGCGATCAGCAACACCGCGCATAACCCCAGACAGAGGCCAAAAAGGCGGGCCAATGAAAAACGGTCCAACCCCCAAAGCAGCGCGATCGGGAAGGCGAGCATCGGGATCAGCGACAAGACGATCGACAGAATACCCGATGGCAGATGAATGGCGGCGGTATAGCTGGCCGAATTGGGCAGCAGCGTTCCGATCAGGGCGATGATCACAAACAGTGCCAGAATGCGCGGTGTCAGCCGAAAGGGCTTGCCGCGCATCCATGCGATCCCACCCAGCAAGACCGCGCCAATCACGAATTGCCAGAAGATGATGCCATAATGGCGGTAGCCATCCGAGACGGCGATTTTGGAGAGCGGCTGCGTGATGCCCCATGCCATTCCCATCAGGATCAGCACGCCGAACAGGCCCAGTTTTTGACGTGTCACGGAGTGGCCTCAGCCAGACGCCCGCCAATGCGGATCGGAGCAATGCGTTTGGTCTGGCCGCTGCGATCATCGGTTTCGATGAAAACGCCAGATAGTGTCGCCTCGCCATTGGCGGGGGTGAAACGTTCTTTCTGCATGCCAGTGATAAAGCGGCGCATCGGTTCGGCTTTTTCCATGCCTATGACGGAATTGTAATCGCCACACATGCCTGCATCGCTCAGATAGCCTGTGCCACCAGTGAGGATTTGCGCATCCCCTGTCGGCACATGGGTATGCGTGCCCACAACAAGGCTTGCGCGCCCGTCGCAGAAATGACCCATGGCCATTTTCTCCGATGTCGCTTCGCAATGCATATCCACGATCACGGCCTGCGCCATGCCGCCAAGCGGGTGGGATTTCAGAACAGGTTCCAGTGCCGAGAACGGATCATCATAGGGTTGTTTCATGAAAACCTGCCCCAAAGCCTGTGTGACCAGCACTTTCCGCCCGCCTGTGGCGGCAAACAGCCGCGCGCCACGGCCGGGAGCCTGTTTGGCGATGTTGAGCGGGCGCAGGATGCGCGGCTCATGTTCGATGAATTGCAACATATCGCGCTGATCAAACGCATGATCGCCCAAGGTCAGGCAATCGATGCCCGCCTCCAGCAGCGTTTTGGCATGGCTGCCCGACAGCCCCATGCCTGAGGTTGCATTCTCGCCATTGACCACGACAAAATCGAGCTTCCACTCATCGCGAAGCTTTGGCAGGCGTTGGGTGATGGCGGTGCGACCCGCGCGGCCCATCACGTCTCCGAGGAAGAGTATTCTCATGACCAAGGGGCTTAGGCCCTTCGCGCGTTTCGGGCAAGCGAAGAAGTCAGGGGTGGATCACGCCCGTCTCGGTGATGATGGCATCAAGGGGCTGGTCGGTCGGCTCTGGCGTGAGAGGGGCAAGTTCTTGCGCGGCAAAGGCAAATCCGATTGCGCGCAAGGGGCGTCGCGCGCGCAATTGCTCCAATGTGCGGTCGTAAAACCCGCCGCCATAGCCAAGCCTGTTTCCACTTTTGTCAAAGCCCACCAAAGG
The DNA here is from genome assembly GCF_053570515.1 of Rhodophyticola sp. SM2404. NCBI lineage: Bacteria > Pseudomonadati > Pseudomonadota > Alphaproteobacteria > Rhodobacterales > Roseobacteraceae > Rhodophyticola > Rhodophyticola sp. SM2404. Next base: position 70,043 of record NZ_JBSEDL010000002.1, on the reverse strand, counting down.
CACGATCACGATATCGGGGGTCAGCCACGGCCCCGCGACAGGGATCATCGCGCCAAATTCGCCTGCGGTCATTTCCGCATCAGGGCTCCATTCGCGAAAGCGTAAAGGCGTGGCCTTGGCCTCGATCACGGGAACGCAAATGCGGTTTTGCCCTGCCAGTGCCGCCATTGCAGAAAGCGGCGATAGCTCCGAGCGCATCGGCATATAGCCTGCGATGACCTGCCCTGTGATTGGCCCGATCTCATCCAGCAAAGCCGAGATCGCCGCCGCAAGGTCGGGGCCATAGGCATCAAAGGCCTGCTTGCGCGCGGCAAGGGCTGTTTTGCGGGAAAGCTGCTTGTCTGGGGCGGTGCTCATGATTGCGGGTCTCGGTGAATTTGCACTTTCCCTCTTGGCTTATCGCTTTGATCAGGGAACACAATGTCTGTGACCGACAAGAATAACGAAAGGCCCGACCATGCTGACGCTTGATCATATCGCGATATCGGCGGAAACCCTGACCTACGGGGTGCCCGATGTCGAAGAGGCCTTGGGCGTGGAACTGGCCGCAGGTGGCCAGCATGAGGCCATGGGCACGCATAACAAACTGCTCTCGCTTGGGCGTGAGGAATATCTCGAAGTGATCGCGGTCGATCCTGAGGCCAAGCGCCCGAACCAGCCGCGCTGGTTTGATCTGGATAATTTCATCGGTGCCACACGCGCCACGACATGGATTTGCCGCGTGCCCGATCTGGATGCTGCCTTGGCCGCAAGCCCTGAAGGGGCGGGGGCGGTGTGGCCCTTGCAGCGCGGTGATCTGAGCTGGCGCATGGCGATCCCGCAAAATGGCAAGCTGCCCTTTGACGGGCTATTCCCCGCCTTGATCCAATGGGAGGGAAGCGCCCATCCCGCTCCGCGCCTGCCTGATCGTGGTATTCGCCTTGCCCGCTTGCGGCTTGTCTCGCCCGAGGCGGGGGCTTTGAAGGCCGCCCTTGCGCCCTTGATACAGGACCCGAGGCTGGAGATTGTGGGCGGGGCCACGGCCGATATGACGGTTGTTTTGCAAACGCCAGCGGGGCAGGTGGCCCTGTGATCCGGCTTGCACAGGCAAAGGATGCAGCGGCGATCGCGGATATTTGGAACCATGCGATCCGCGATACCGCGATCACCTTCACAACTGCCGAGAAAACGCCGCAGCAGATCGTGGACCAAATCGCGCAACACCCCTTCTTTGTCTGTGAACTGGAGGGGCAGGTGGCGGGGTTTGTGACCTGCTCGCAATTTCGCAACGGTCCGGGCTATGCCCATGCGGCCGAGCATTCCATCCATGTTCTGGAGGCTGCCAAGGGCCGTGGGCATGGTGCGGCTTTGATGACCGCCCTTGAAGAGGCTGCCCGCGCGCAAGGTGTTCATGTGATGGTTGCAGGCATTTCAGGCGAGAATATTGCAGGCCAGAAATTTCATGCCGCAATCGGCTATCAAGATGTGGGCCGCATGCCTGAAGTGGGGCGGAAATTCGGGCGCTGGCATGATCTTGTGCTGATGCAGAAATTCCTCTGACAAATCAGGCGGGCCTGTCTAAAAGGGAGCTATGTCACTTTGGACACGCATATCCGAGGCGCTTGCAGCGCTGGCCAGCGGGGAAGGTCTCTCGGCGGTTTTCGAAAAGCTGCGCACCCCGCCCGAGCGGACGGTCGGCTTTACGATTGCGGTGATTGCGCTCAGCGCCAAGATGGCCAAGGCCGATGGTCAGGTGACCCGCGACGAGGTGACGGCGTTCCGCGAGATTTTCCATGTTCCGCCCGAGGATGAGCCTGCCGCGGCGCGCGTCTTCAACCTCGCACGAGAGGATGTGGCAGGTTTTGAGGAATATGCCCGCAGGATCGCGCGGATGTTCGACCAAGGCAGCGAGGTTCTATCGGATCTGATGGAGGGGCTATTCCATATCGCCTGTGCCGATGGCGAATATCACCCCAATGAGGACCAGTTTCTTGAGCGCGTGGCCGAGATTTTCGGCATTCCCGCGCTGAGCTTTAACAGCATGCGCGCGCGCAATGTGCCTGATGCGGCACCTGACCCCTATGCCGTTTTAGGTGTCGAGACGACGATGAGCCTTGCCGAGATACGCGACGTGTACCGCCAATGGGTGCGCGAGACCCATCCCGACCGAATGCAGGCGCGCGGGGTGCCTGAGGAAGCCGTCAAACTGGCGGAATCCAAAATGGCCGCGATCAATCAGGCATGGGATGAAATCTCTGCCCATCACGGGGGCTGAGCGCTCATGCGGATTGCCACCTATAATGTTGAGTGGTTCTCGAACCTCTTTGACGATGAGGGGCGGCTGATTTTCAAGCATAGTTGGTCGGGGCGGCATAATGTGCGCCGCCATGAGCAGATCGAGGCGCTTGGCCATGTGTTTCAGGCGCTGGATGCGGATGCGATTATGGTGGTCGAGGCGCCCGATAGCTCGCGGCATCGCGACGGGCGGGTGGCGCTGGAAAGCTTCGCGGCACATTTTGGGATCAGGGCGCGCAAGGCGCTGATCGGCTATGCCAATGATACGCAGCAGGAAATCATGCTGCTGTTTGATCCTGACAAGATGGCGGCCCGCCATGATCCACGCGGGACGTTTGCGGGGAAACAGGGCAGCAAGACATCGCCCCGTTTCGACGGCACCTTCCGGATTGATCTTGATGTCGATGCTTCTGAGGATTTGGTGACCTTTTCCAAGCCGCCCTTGGAGGTGGCGCTGGAGACCGCGGGTCAGGCCCTTCGGCTGATCGGGGTGCATGTGAAATCGAAAGCGCCGCATGGCGCGCGAAACCGAGATGAGGCGATGCGCATTTCGATCGCCAATCGGCGCAAGCAATTGGCGCAATGCATCTGGCTGCGGGGCCGCGTGGAGGAGCATCTGGAGGCACGCGAGCCTTTGATTGTGCTGGGTGATTTCAATGATGGCCCGGGTTTGGATGAATATGAGGAATTATTCGGCCGCTCGGGCATTGAGATTGTTTTGGGAACAGGGTCGGGTGATGAGAGCCGCCTGTTTGATCCCCATGCCGCGCAGGCTTTGCAGAGCCGCATTTCGGCGCAGCCCACGACAGCGCGGTTCTTTCTTAAACATGAAGATCGCTTCCTTTCGGCTTTGCTGGATTACATCATGGTCTCGCCCGATCTGCGGCCCAAAGCGCGGGGCTGGCGCATCTGGCATCCTTTCGATGATCCATATTGCTGGCAGGATCAGATCTTGTGCAAAGCGCTTTTGACGGCCTCGGATCATTTTCCTGTGGTTTTGGATATTGACCTTACGGCCTAGCGCCTAAGGCGCTGTGATTTTGCCAAGGCAAAATTCCTTTCGTATTTCTGGAAAGATGAAGCTGATGGCTGCGCTTTTTGTCCCTTGGGGTTGAGGCTGGCGGGGTTGAAGCGCATATCTTGGAGAAATGCGCCAAGACCCATAAAGGATATCGCCCCATGACGTTGAATTTTCCAAACCCTCTTCGTGACGCCACTGCAGATATGGGGGCGCGGGATTTGGGGGATTTGCCGGAATGGGATTTGAGCGATCTCTATAGGGCCGAGGATGCGCCTGAATTGCTGCGTGATCTGGACTGGCTTGAGGCGAGCTGTGCCGATTTTGCCAAGACCTATGAGGGACATCTGGCCAGCCTTGATGGCAAGGGCATGCTGGATTGTGTTCTGGAATACGAAAAGATCGATGTGGTTGCAGGGCGGATCATGTCCTTTGCGGGTTTGCGCTATTACCAGCACACGACCGATGCGGATCGGGCGAAATTCATGTCGGATATGCAGGACAAGATCACGAGTTTCACCACACCGCTTGTTTTCTTCAGCCTTGAGTTCAACCGTATTGAAGATGCCGACTATGATCGCATGATGGGCGAGAATGCGGATTTGGCCCGCTACAAGCCTGTTTTTGACAGAATGCGCGCGATGAAGCCGCATCAACTCTCGGATGAATTGGAGAAATTCCTGCATGACCAATCGGTCGTTGGGTCATCGGCTTGGAACAAGCTGTTTGACGAAACGATTGCGGGGATGAGCTTTGATGTCGAGGGGGAGACGCTTGGGATCGAGGCGACCTTGAACCTGATGACGGACCCAGAGCGGAGCAAGCGGGAGGCGGGCGCGCGCGCCTTGGCTGAGAGCTTTGGCAAGAGGCTACCGCTATTTGCGCGGGTGCATAACACGCTGGCCAAAGAGAAAGAGATTTCGGATCGCTGGCGCAAACTCCCCTCACCGCAGATGTCGCGGCATTTGGCCAATCATGTGGAGCCAGAGGTGGTCGAGGCGCTGCGCAATGCGGTTGTTGCCGCTTATCCGCGCCTGTCGCATCGCTATTATGCGCTTAAGGCCAAATGGTTGGGGCTGGAGACATTGGAAGTCTGGGATCGCAACGCGCCGCTTCCGATGGAGGATCAGCGCATTGTGGCATGGGAAGATGCGCGCAAGCTGGTCTCGGAGGCCTATCACGATTTTGACCCGCGCATGGCGGAATTGGCCGAGCCGTTTTTCACCGATGGCTGGATTGATGCAGGCGTGAAAGAGGGCAAGGCACCCGGCGCTTTTGCGCATCCAACGGTTGTGGATGTGCATCCTTATGTGATGCTGAATTATCTGGGCAAACCGCGTGATGTGATGACCTTGGCCCATGAATTGGGCCATGGTGTGCATCAGCGTCTGGCGGCGGAGCAGGGGGAATTGCTGTCCTCCACGCCGCTGACCTTGGCAGAAACCGCAAGCGTTTTTGGCGAGATGCTGACCTTCAAGAAGATGCTCAGCCAAGCCAAGGATGATGCTGCGCGCAAGGTGATGTTGGCGGGTAAGGTCGAGGATATGATCAACACCGTGGTCAGGCAGATCGCCTTTTACGATTTCGAGTGTAAATTGCATGATGCGCGCCGTGAAGGCGAGTTGACGCCTGATGATATCAATGCGCTATGGATGAGTGTTCAGGCGGAAAGCCTTGGCCCCGTGTTCAACTACATGCCGGGTTATGAGACCTTCTGGGCCTATATCCCGCATTTCGTCCACTCGCCCTTTTATGTCTATGCCTATGCTTTCGGAGACGGCCTCGTGAACGCGCTTTATGCGGTTTATGAAGAAGGCGGAGAGGGCTTTGAGGAGAAGTATTTCGACATGCTCAAAGCGGGCGGTTCAAAGCACCATAAGGAGCTGTTGGCCCCCTTCGGGCTTGATGCCTCGGACCCTGCGTTTTGGGATAAGGGCTTGAGCATGATCGAAGGCTTTATCGATCAATTGGAAGCCATGGAGGCGTAACCCTCTGACGTGGCTCGGGTTAGTCGAGTTCGGTCCATGGCCATGGTTTCACCTGCGAGGCCGCCGTTTGATAACGCGCGGCCTTGGCGATCCAGATGCCAAGATCGGTTCCAAATTCGGCCAGACGTTCATTGGGTTTGCCGCCATTGACCAGCATGATCACGAATTGGATCACGGTGAGCACCGACAGAATGGTCTGGGTAAAGCTCAGCATGATCCAAATCAGGATCATATAAAGCGCCCGCATGCCCAAGCCTTCACGGGCCTCGGGTTCGATCTGCTCGCCATGCAGGCGGCCTTCGAGCTTTTCATCATTGGCATCCGTCATTGGCAGGCTCCTATATCTCTATGTCACCAGTTTAGGTGGGCGGGTTGCCCATTGCAAAGGCTGCGTCAATCACGGCCTGCGTGCCGCGCGAAAATTCCAGCGGGCAGGGATAGGCCGTGCCATCCAACAGGGTTGCGCAGAAGTTTTCGACCTGCAGGGCGTATTGGCGTGTGCCGGGGTAATGGGTATGGGTTTCTTCCAGATCGCCTTCGCCCTCAATGCGCAGGATCACGCTGCCATGAAAATCCGTTCCGGGGTTGAAGGGGGCGGTGGCGCGGAGCGAGCCTTTGGTGCCTTCAAAGGTCATCTCCTGTCTGCGGGTGGTGCGCATGGAGGTGTGGAAGGAAAACCGTGTCTCGCCAGCCCTTGCGGTGATCCAAGCGGAGGCATCAACACCGTCTTCCCAGATGAAATCGGCTGATGTGACCTGCGGCTCTAGCCCTGTTGCATAGCGGAAGGTGCCGATCGGGTAGACGCCGACATCGCGCAAGCCGCCCCCGCCAAGATCAGCCTTATTGCGCACATTTCCCTTGGCATGCAGCCCGTAGGAAAAACAGCCTGTGACGGTGTGGAGGTCACCGATGACACCTTGGGCAATCAGTCTGCGGATGCGGGACCATTGCGGGTGATGCACTGGCATATAGGCCTCGGCAATCAGGCAACCGCTTTGCGCGCGGGCGGCAATCAGGCGGTCGAAATCCGCCTCCTGCATGGCGATCGGTTTTTCGCAGAGCACTGCCTTGCCCGCAGCGGCCGCTTTGAGCGACCACTCCACATGCAGCGCATTGGGAAGGGGGATATAGACCGCGTCAATCTCGGGGTCGGCAAGCAGGGCGTCATAGCTGTCATGCAGGCGGAGGCCCGGGGCCAGATCCGCAAAGGGGCGGGCCTTATCCGGGCTGCGGGTGGCCAGCGCGACAAGACGCGAGCGGCGGGCCTCGTTGATTGCGGGCCCCATCGTCTTTTGGGCGAAATTGGAGGCGCCCAGAATGCCCCAGCGAATATGATCGGCCATGATATCCTCCCTGAAAAACTCGGGCTCAGCATAGAGGTCTGGGGCCTGACGGAAAGAAGAAACCACGCCTGCCTTGGATGGCCGCGTGGCTTTGGGCGCTTTTGTTTTGATGGGTGAAGCTTACGCCTCGGCCTCAGGCTCGCCTTCTTCGACGCGGGTTTGAAAGGCTTCGAAAAACTTATCGGCCATTTTGGTGGCGAAACTGTCGATCAGCCGCGAGCCAAGCTGCGCGATCTTCCCGCCGACCTTGGCCTGCACATCATAGCTGAGATCGGTGCCGCCCTCGGGATTGTCGCTGAGGGTGACAACGGCGCTGCCATTGGCAAAGCCTGCAACACCGCCCTTACCTGCGCCTGCGATCTTGTAGCTTTCATTCACCACGATATCGGAGAGCGTGACCTCACCCTTAAAGGTCGCCTTAACGGGGCCAACCTTTTGTTTGACGGTGGCTTGGAACCCGTCTTCGGGGCTGCCCGTCAGCTCCTCACAGCCTGGAATGCAATCCTTGAGAACCTCGGCGGAATTGAGCGCGGCCCAAACGGTTGTGCGGTCGGCGGCGATGGTGCGGGTTGCTTTCATTTCCATGGGGGACGTCCTTTTACCTGTGTCTTATTGACTAGTGCGGCGAGGGGCACTGCGTCAACGTTCGATCTCATAGGGCAGGGTGTCGCGGTGATGCGGGTCGACATGCAATTTACGCTCGAGTGGTGGCACCGAGCGTTGGTGGCAGCCGATGCGTTCGCAAATCCGGCAGGAAATTCCGATGGGTTGATAGGTCGCGTCATCGCCAAGCGGCATGCCATCGGCATAGACCAGATCGGCGGCATGTTTGACCTCGCAGCCAAGCGAGATCGCAAAACGGCGCAAGGGCGCGCCCCATGCCCCGCCTGACTTCGATACATCACGCGCAAGGATGAAATAGCGTGCGCCGTCTGGCGTCTCGGCCAATTGGCGCAGGAACTGGCCTGGCGTCTCAAAGGCGGAATGGACATTCCACAAAGGGCAGGCCCCGCCAAAGCGGGCAAATTGCAATTTGGTGGCGGAATGGCGTTTGGTGATGGTGCCTGCCTGATCGACGCGGGTGAAAAAGAATGGCACCCCTTTTGCGCCGGGGCGTTGAAGCGTTGAGAGGCGATGCGCGATCTGTTCGATCGAGGCGCCGAACTGGATCGAGAGGCGTTCGAGATCATGGCGGGTCTCGCGGGCGGCCTCGGCAAAGCGGGTATAGGGCATCAGGACCGCGCCTGCGAAATAATTGGCCATGCCGATCTGAGCGATGGAGCGCGCCGTATCGGTTTTGAAGCGCGCCAGATCCAGCGTTGCCTCAAGAAGCTTTTCTTGGCCCAAAAGCGCATATTGATGCAGAAGCTGGAAGCGCTGTGTCTCAGGGGCGGCGCGGGGCGACAGCGTCAGCTTGCGGGTGGCGGGATCATAATGGCGCACGCCAGACCCCGCCTCATAGCGGATGGTGATGCCCATATTTTCAAGAACGCGCGCGGTATAGGCGGCCAGATCGCCCTTGGCGTTTTGTGCAAAACGTTCTGCCGCGCGGTCCACGGCATCAATGTAATTGTCGCAATAATGAAAGAAATCGCGAACCTCTTCCCATGGGCTGGGGCTTGCAGGTGCGCCTTCGCGGCCCAAGGCCTCATCCAGCGAGGCCAGCCGTTCATGGGCTTGGCGGTAGCCTTTGTGCAAATCGAGAAAGGCCCGCGCGAGGGCAGGCGCGTTGGAGGCCGTGAGGCGCAGATCGGCCAGCGGGGGCATGCTTTCGGCAAAAACCGGATCGGCCAAAGCCTCACGCATATCAGAGACCAAGCGCTCGGTATCGCCTGAGGACAGCTCGGTCACGTCAAAGCCGAATTCCTGTGCCAGCCCCAGAACCACACCCGTGGAGACGGGGCGGTTATTGTTTTCCATCTGGTTGAGATAGGGCAGCGAAACCCCAAGCTTGGTCGCAAATTCCTTTTGCGTCAGATCAAGCCGCGTCCGAATTTCGCGCAGTTTCGCGCCAGCATAGAGTTTGCGTGTTGCCATCTTTGACCTCAGGTTTTGCAAAGATGAGTTTCACAGTTTGCAAAGCATTCGGCAAGTTTAAGTATTTATGAAAGCAAAGATGGGATCAGCTGGGCGCGATAGCGCGTTCGCGGCGGATCGTATAGAGGATGGAGACAACAGAGCAGGCGGCGGGGATCAGCATGAGAATGATCAGCAAAAGCGCGCCATCGCCCAAGGTGAGCAGCGCGCCTGCAAGGGCCGACAGGCTTGCGCCCCCGCCAAGCATGATCGCGCCGCCAAGCCCTGAGGCAGTGCCCGCCAGATGCGGCCTGACCGAGAGCATGCCTGATGTGGCATTGGGCAGAACCATCCCATTTCCAAGCCCGACAAACATCATCAGGCCGAAATAACTGGGCGCGGTCTGGATGCCTGCCAGATAGATCAGCAGGGAAATGGTAAGCCCGCCCATGGTCAGGACGGTGCCTGCAAGGATCATTGTGTTGATCCCGAAGCGCACCGAATAGCGCCCCGAGATGAAATTGCCGAAGAAATAGCCAAAGGCAGGCGCGCCAAAGAAAAAGCCGACGGTTGCGGGCTCCAGCTGGAAGACCTCCGCGCCAACATAGGGCGCGCCACCGAGATAGGCAAAGAAGGCCCCCGAGGCGAAGGCGGCGGCAAGGCAATAGCCCCAAAAGCGGCGTGAGGTCAGAAGCTCGGGGTATTGTGCGATTTGCTCGCGCAGGCTGGAGGTTCCAAGTTGGGCTGTCTCGCCAAGGTCGCGATAGACAAGAGCGATGACCATCATCCCCAAGATCACAAGCACCCAGAAATTCGCCTGCCAGTCGAAGACCTGTTGCAGTAGCCCGCCAAGCATCGGCCCGATCATCGGCACCACGGCCATGCCCATGGTGACATAGCCGATCATCGAGGCGGCTTGTTCCTGCGGATACATATCGCGCACCACGGCGCGCCCCAGAACCATGCCCACAACGCTGGAGGCCTGTACCATGCGGAACAGCAGGAAGACCTCGATGGATTGAGAAAACAGGCAGCCGATGGAGGCCAGCACAAAGATTGCAAAGCCGCCAAGCAGGACAGGGCGGCGGCCATAACGATCCGACAAAGGCCCCACGATGATCTGCAGCACAGCGTTTACCGCGAGATAGAGCGCCACCGAGAGCTGCATGAGTTGATAATCGGCCTCGAAATATTCGGCCATCCGCGGCAGGGATGGCAGAAACATATTCATCGAGAGCGCGCCCAATCCGGTCAGCACGATCAAGGTGAAAATATGAGGAGCGGTGGTCCTGTCGAGAAAACGGACCTCAGGCGGAGGGGTCATTCCCATATCGCTACGCCTCGAATGCGCTGGCGTCTAGCCCTGATCAGGCGACGTCACGTCCCGCGTCCCGCGTCCTGTGTCCCGTGTCTTGGGTTTGCTGTTTTGCAGTTTTCCAAATTGGATAGCTAAATATTTTGCAAATATTCTAGATCGGACTCGCAGCAGCGGCTTTGCCTCGCTAGGCTGGCGCAAATTTCGGACCGGATCACGCCAAAAGGCGGCCGACAGGGGACATCATATGAAAGATATTCTTGAAGAACTGGAAAGCCGCCGCGCCGAGGCACGGCTTGGGGGCGGGCAAAAGCGGATCGATAGCCAGCATTCCAAAGGCAAGCTGACCGCGCGCGAACGCGTTGAGTTGTTGCTCGATGAGGGCAGCTTCGAAGAATATGACATGTTCATCACGCATCGCTGCACCGAATTCGGCATGGCCGAAAGCAAGCCGCGCGGGGATGGTGTGATTACGGGCTGGGGCACGATCAACGGACGCCTTGTCTATGTCTATAGTCAGGATTTCACGGTTCTAGGCGGCTCGGTTTCCGAGACCCATGGCCAGAAAATCTGCAAGATCATGGATATGGCGATGCAGAACGGCGCGCCCATTATTGGGATCAATGATTCAGGCGGTGCGCGCATTCAGGAAGGTGTTTCCTCGCTTGCGGCCTATGGCGAGATTTTCCAGCGCAATATCGAGGCCTCGGGTGTTGTCCCCCAGATCAGCCTGATCATGGGGCCTTGTGCGGGCGGCGCGGTATATTCGCCTGCGATGACGGATTTCATCTTCATGGTGAAAGACAGCTCCTACATGTTTGTGACGGGGCCTGACGTGGTGAAGACCGTCACCAATGAGGTGGTGAGCGCCGAGGAGCTTGGCGGGGCCTCGACCCATACCAAGAAAAGCTCGGTCGCGGATGGCGCGTTTGAAAATGATGTCGAGGCTTTGGCCGAGGTCCGCCGTTTGGTGGATTTCCTGCCGCTCTCGAACCGTGAAAAGCCGCCTCTGCGCCCCTTCTTTGATGATCCCGAGCGCGTTGAGCCGAGCCTTGATACGCTTGTGCCTGATAACCCGAACACGCCTTATGACATGAAAGAGCTGATCCTGAAGATCGGCGATGAGGGGGATTTCTTCGAGATACAGGAAGAATTCGCCAAGAATGTCATCACGGGCTTTATCCGTCTGGAAGGGCAGACTGTTGGTGTCGTGGCCAACCAGCCGATGATGTTGGCAGGCGTTCTGGATATTGATGCCAGCCGCAAAGCCGCGCGGTTCGTGCGCTTTTGCGATTGCTTCGAGATCCCGATCCTGACGCTCGTTGATGTGCCGGGCTTCCTGCCGGGCGTCACTCAGGAATATAACGGCGTGATCAAACATGGTGCCAAACTGCTTTACGCCTATGGCGAGGCGACCGTGCCGATGGTTACCGTGATTACGCGTAAGGCCTATGGTGGCGCTTATGTGGTGATGGCCTCCAAACATCTGCGCGCGGATGTGAATTATGCATGGCCCACTTCTGAGGTTGCGGTGATGGGGGCCAAGGGTGCGACCGAGATCCTCTATCGCTCGGAATTGGGCGATCCTGATAAAATCGCAGCCCGTGCCAAGGAATATGAAGATCGCTTCGCCAATCCTTTTGTGGCCGCCGAGCGGGGCTTTATTGACGAGGTGATCCAGCCCCATAGCACGCGCCGCCGCGTCAGCCGTGCATTTGCGATGCTGCGTCGGAAATCGAAAAAAATGCCGTGGAAAAAGCACGACAATATCCCGTTGTGATCTGAATGAACCTGACCGAGCGAGAAAACAGGGATGGATAGCAGCAGCCCCATTTTCCACATGATCCAAGGTGGCCCGCGCCCCGTGGCGCCCTTCTCGCATGCCGTTGAGGTGGATGGCTGGGTTTTGCTGACAGGCCAGATGCCGACAGACCCCGAAGCGCCCGATGCGCCCTTACCCGAAGGGGTTGCCGCGCAAACCGCGCGGGTGATGCGCAATCTGGAACTGGTGCTCAAAGGTGTTGGCCTTGATCTGAGCCATGTGGTGCAGATGCGCGCCTATCTGACCGAGTTTGACCGCGATTATGCGGCGTTCAACGAGACCTATCAGAGCTTCTTTCCAGTGGATCGTCGGCCCGCGCGCACGACGATTGGCGTGACGGGCTTGGCTGTGGGCGCGTTGGTCGAGATTGATTGTGTTGCCAAGCGCCCAACCATGGAGGGCGCGTCATGATCAACGTGGCGCGTCTCGCGGCTCTCTTTTCGCTCTGTGCTCTCGCACCAATGGCCCATGCAATGCCGCCCTCGGGGCAGGCCTTGGAATTGGTGGAGACGCTGCCCGAGACCCAGCCCGGAACGGGAGAGCTGTGGCTGGTCGTGCGTGTCTTGGCCCCTGCGATCGGACAGGAGGGGTTTGACCCCGATGATGCACAGGTTGATCTGGATTGGATTTGCGGCACATGGGGGCTTGAGGCGGCTGCAAATCAGGCCGAACAACCCGCCATGGTCGTGGTGCAAATGATGGACAGGATCGTGCCGCGCGGGCAGGCAGCCCCTGAAGCAACGCAGTTTTTTGCGGGATATACCCTCGAAAACGGCGACTGCATCTGGGAGGTTTTTTAATGCAACCACAATATGTTGCGAGACCACTTTCATGTGGACAAGTATTTGATGCAGCGCGGCCACAGCATGGCCCAAGCGCTCAATTCCAGTGGGGAAAGATGACAATTCAGGTTATTCTAGCGACAGGTTGCAAGACTGCACCCGATACCTCTGCCATGCGCGGGATGTGCCCACGCGTGGTCCATAATAACAGGAGAGCAAGATGTCCAAGAGCATCAAAGCCCTTCTTGCAGTGGCCGCTTTGGCCAGCGTTGCAGCATGTTCGCGCGCACCGCAGCAGGAAGAAATCATCTATGTCGAGCCGGCACCAATTGTTCAGGAACCGGTGTACAACAAGTACAACTGATACCGCTTTGTCCGGACGGGCCACGCTGCCCGTCCGGACCATTCCCGCCGCAAACGCTCCCCTCCAGATGCGGAGCGTGCCATGCTGAAACATCGTGGATTTCCAGGGCGGCTTCCCAGCAGCGATTTTCAATTCACCATCAGGCGGGCCAATAAAGACGGGGCCACGCCTTTGAAAGCGCGCGAGCGTTTTCCCGACCGCAGACCCGCCGATCGTCGCGCTGATGCAGGCTTCATGGAAGCGCTGTGGCGTCATTTCGGGGATCAGCCTTTTGAGCGCGGCAATCTCGATGCAGGCCGCCTGTCATGGTTGTTCGAACGCGAAGTTGTGCCCGCAGAAGACCCGTTCGATCCTGAAAGCTATGACGCCCTTCTGGTCATCGATGTGGCGCGTGCCGAAGCCTCCTTCCCAGAAGCCTTTGACGGCTCGGGCGTTTGGGAGGATTGATCGGCGTGATTTTGCCCATGCCCATAAGAATTGCGCAAAATAGCGCTCAGATCGATGCGGATCAGCGCAAGCGGTTTGCCGAATGTATGGGCTGTGCGAGCGTGATCTTGTCGGCGATCGTCCCCAGCTTTGTGAGAGCCGATGCCCTTAAAACGGCGTGTTACCCTTCCCCTTCAAGGCGGTCGGTGCGTCTTGCGTTCCGACCGCCTGTTTTTCAGGGGCAATTTAAGGTATGGTTATGCCTCAGAGGCAATAATTCTGCAGGAGAAGACGCAAAATGCGCGCAAGTTTTAAAATCATTCTCGTGGCAGCAGCCACAGCAACCCTTGCGGGCTGTAACACATCCGACCTTGAGCGGGCGGGTGTTGGCGCGGCAGCAGGCGGTATCACAGCAGCCGTTCTTAACGGCAATGTCGCAACGGGCGTCATTGTTGGTGCAGCGGGCGGCGCACTTTGTGACGATGTGGGCGTGTGCAACTAAGCCACGCGCTGACCAGCTAACTCAATTCAACCTGATAACGGACCATCGCGGGGCAAAGATGCCTTGCGGTGGTCTTTTGCGTTCTGTGTGGCCTGCGATGGCCAGGGAAGAGGGACAGACCTAAATGTTCAAGAAACTGCTTATCGCCAATCGTGGCGAGATTGCCTGCCGTGTGATCAAGACCGCCCGCAAAATGGGTATCCAGACCGTGGCGATCTATTCGGATGCGGACCGCAACGCGCTGCATGTGCAGATGGCGGATGAAGCGATCCATATCGGCCCGCCCCCCGCCAATGAAAGCTATATCGTGATCGATAAGGTCATGGAGGCGATCAAGGCCAGCGGGGCCGAAGCGGTGCATCCGGGCTATGGGTTTTTGTCCGAGAACATGAAATTCGCCCAAGCGCTGGAGGCCGCAGGCGTGGCCTTTGTTGGCCCACCCGCAGGCGCGATTGAATCCATGGGGGACAAGATCACCTCCAAGAAAATTGCCCAAGAGGCGGGCGTCTCCACTGTGCCCGGATATATGGGGCTTATCGCGGATGCGGATGAGGCTGTGAAAATCTCGGGCGAGATCGGATACCCGGTTATGATCAAGGCCTCGGCGGGCGGCGGCGGCAAGGGCATGCGGATCGCGTGGAATGACGAGGAAGCGCGCGAAGGCTTCCAATCCTCCAAGAACGAGGCGGCAAGCTCCTTCGGTGATGACCGTATCTTCATCGAGAAATTCGTCACCCAACCTCGCCATATCGAAATTCAGATCTTGGGCGATGCGCATGGCAATTGCATCTATCTGGGTGAGCGGGAATGCTCGATCCAGCGCCGCAACCAGAAGGTCATCGAAGAGGCCCCTTCGCCCTTCCTTGATGAGGAAACGCGCAAAGCCATGGGCGAGCAGGCCGTCGCCTTGGCACAAGCCGTTGGCTATACCAGCGCGGGCACCGTCGAGTTTATCGTGGATGGCGATAAGAACTTCTTCTTCCTCGAGATGAACACCCGCTTGCAGGTCGAGCATCCCGTCACCGAGTTGATCACTGGCATTGATCTGGTTGAGCAGATGATCCGCGTTGCGGCTGGCGAAGAGCTTCCCTTTGCGCAGGGCGATATCAAACTCAACGGATGGGCGATGGAAAGCCGCCTTTATGCCGAAGACCCGTATCGCAATTTCCTACCCTCGATTGGGCGCTTGACCCGCTATCGCCCGCCCGCCGAGGTCGCCTTGGACGACAGCGTCGTGCGCAATGACACAGGCGTTTATGAGGGGGGTGAGATCAGCATGTATTACGACCCCATGATCGCAAAGCTCTGCACTTGGGCGCCCACCCGTGCGGCCGCAATCGAAGAGATGCGCATCGCGCTGGACAGTTTCGAGGTGGAGGGGATCGGCCATAACCTGCCTTTCCTGTCGGCGGTTATGGATCACCCGAAATTTGCATCTGGTGATATCACCACGGCCTTTATCGCCGAGGAATATCCAGATGGGTTTGAGGGCGCGAGCCTGCCCGAGGCCGAGATGCGCCGCGTTGTGGCGGCAGCCGCGGCCATGTATTTTGTCAGCGAGGTGCGCCGCACCCGTGTCTCAGGGCGCATGGATAACCATGAGCGCCGCGTTGGCAGCGACTGGGTGGCGCGGATCGGCGAGGCGGAATACCCGCTTTCGATTTCTGCTGATCCAGACGGCTCAACCATCACGCTTGGGGATGGCACCGCGATGCGGGTCACCTCCGATTGGACACCGGGTGATCAGCTGGCCAAGCTCAGCGTCGATGGCAGCCCCTTGGTGCTCAAGGTTGGCAAGGTCCCGCAGGGCTTCCGTTTGCGGACGCGCGGCGCTGATATCAAGATTGCCATCCGCAGCCCGCGCGGCGCTGAGCTGGCGCGTTTGATGCCTGAAAAGCTGCCACCCGATACCTCGAAGCTGCTGCTTTGCCCGATGCCCGGTTTGATCGTGAAGGTCGATGTCGAGGTGGGCCAAGAAGTGCAGGAAGGGCAGGCGCTTTGCACGGTTGAGGCCATGAAGATGGAGAATATCCTGCGCGCCGAGCGCAAGGGTATCGTCAGCAAGGTCAATGCTGCTGAAGGCGATAGTCTGGCCGTTGATGACGTGATCATGGAGTTCGAATAACCCAATGGCGGATTGCGCTTGGCATATGGATCAAGGCGGTGGCGCGGCGCATCAGTTTGCGCTGCGCAACTCCTCCTGTCTGAGCGCGAAATTATCGATACCGCGCGTGATCTCGCGCACATCGCGGGGGCTGGGGCGTCGGAAACCGACAGCACCATCCTTGGTCATCACAACCAGCGCAAAGCCGCGCGGGCGCAATTCCTGCCGCAGCTCCGAGCGCGCCTCGGGATCGGTATCGGTGATGATTACCACGTCACGCTCCAATAGCGGATCGGGTCGCTCGGCCAGCAGTGAAAGCTGTTCACGAAAGCGCGGATCAGCGGGTGTGTCGGCAAAAATGATGATCGGGCGGGCCACCCATTGGAAATCGGCCAGCGTCACCTCAGTGGCATCAATAGGGGCCAGCGGGTCAATTTCCTGCGGCTCAACCATTTCGGCGCTGGCGAGTTCGGCCTCCTGCGCGAAAACAGGCAGCGCCACGATCATCGCGAAAACAAATGCAAAAGCTTGGTTCATATCGTCTCCGTTCGGATGTGATATAAGCAGCGCGCGGCGGAAAGCGAAGGTTTTTGCAAATATTCCGTGGCGTTTCTCTCTTCACCCTATGTTTAAGGCTATGCCCTATGCCCTTGCGCGGAGACCGCGAAAGGAAAGGGCAGGGCAGATGGAAGTCATCCTGCATCTTGGTGCACATCGCACAGCCAGCACCACGCTTCAGCGCACGCTCAAGCTGTCGCAACACGCGCTCAGGCAGGACGGGGTGGCTTGTTGGGGGCCTTGGCGCACGCGAAACGGGTTATTTGCGGGGCTGATCGGCCAGCCTGATCCGGTTTTGCCGTGGCAATCGGAACGGATTTTGCGCTCAACCGGTTTGATCCGGATGGAAACCTTGCGGCTTGAACAGGCGGGCTGCGCGGCTTTGCTGATCTCCGAGGAAAACATGCTTGGCAAGGTTGGTGAAAACCTGCGGGAAGGGGTGCTTTACCCCTATGCGGCACAACGTTTGGAAAGGTTCCGCGCAAGTCTTGCCGACCGCGTGCGCGTGGTTGCGCTGGCCATCCGCAGCTATGACAGCTTCTGGGCCTCCAGCATGGCGTTTGCGTTGCCCAAGGGCGGGCCACTGCCGACATCGCAGCTTTGCGCGCGGCTTACGAACCAGCCGCGTCGTTGGCGCGATATTATTGGCGATGCGGCCCGTGCATTCCCCCAAGCGCGCGTCATCGTCTGGAGCTATGAGGGGCTTGGCAACAGCCCATGTACACAGATGCGCGCCATGTTGGGGCGTGATCTGCCGCTGGATATCTCGCCGCAATGGCACAACCCCGCCCCGACCCCTGCCAAACTGGCGCTTGCATTGCAAAGCCGTGGCGAGGGCGAAGGTTTGGTGGATGCCGATGCGCGGCGCTTTTCGCCTTTCACACCCGAACAGCGCGGCGATTTGCGCGCGGATTATATCGATGATCTGGCTTGGTTGCGCGCAGGCGCAGACGGGCTGGCAAGCTATTTTGGTGACCCGAGCGATGTAAAAGAAGCGGGCACCACAGGACAAGGAAGAGGAAACCCCGATGACGCAGAGCACAGACGCTTGGCGTAAGCTGGCCGAAAAAGAACGCAAAGGCGGCTCGCCCGATGATCTGAACTGGCAGACGCTGGAAGGGATCGAAGTCAAACCGCTCTATACCGAAGCCGATAGCGCGGACCTGCCCCATATGGGCAGCCTGCCCGGTTTTGCGCCCTTCACCCGTGGGGTCAAAGCCACGATGTATGCGGGCCGCCCTTGGACGATCCGGCAATATGCGGGCTTCTCAACCGCCGAGGAAAGCAATGCTTTCTACCGCAAGAACCTTGCCGCAGGTCAGCAGGGTGTTTCAGTGGCGTTTGATCTGGCGACCCATCGCGGCTATGACAGCGACCACCCCCGCGTTGAGGGCGATGTAGGCAAGGCAGGCGTGGCCATCGACAGCGTTGAGGATATGAAAATCCTCTTTGATGGTATCCCGCTGGATAAGGTTTCGGTCTCTATGACGATGAATGGCGCGGTCATCCCGATCCTTGCCAGTTTCATTGTCGCAGGTCAGGAACAAGGCCATGACAAATCGGTTCTCGCAGGCACCATCCAGAATGATATTCTAAAAGAATTCATGGTGCGCAACACCTATGTCTATCCGCCTGAACCCTCCATGCGGATCGTGGCTGATATCATTGAATACACCAGCGCCGAGATGCCCAAATTCAACTCGATCTCGATTTCCGGCTATCACATGCAGGAGGCGGGCGCGAACCTTGTGCAGGAGCTGGCCTATACGCTGGCAGATGGGCGCGAATATGTGCGCACGGCCATCGCGCGCGGCATGAATGTGGATAAATTCGCAGGGCGTCTGAGCTTTTTCTTCGCTATTGGCATGAATTTCTTCATGGAGATCGCCAAGCTGCGCGCCGCGCGCCTGCTTTGGTCGCGCATCATGGATGAGTTCGAGCCGCAGGATCCGCGCTCGAAAATGCTGCGAACACATTGCCAAACCAGCGGTGTCAGCCTGCAAGAGCAGGACCCCTATAACAACGTGATCCGCACCGCCTATGAGGCGATGAGCGCGGTTCTGGGCGGCACGCAATCTCTGCATACCAATGCGCTGGATGAGGCGATTGCCCTTCCCACCGAATTCTCGGCTCGTATCGCGCGCAACACACAGCTTGTCTTGCAGGAAGAAACGGGGGTGACCAATGTCGTCGACCCTCTGGCAGGCTCCTATTACATCGAGAAACTGACCCATGATATCGCCGAGGCTGCTTGGGCCTTGATCGAAGAGGTCGAGGAGATGGGCGGCATGACCAAAGCCGTGGCCTCGGGCCTGCCCAAATTGCGGATCGAGGAATCGGCGGCCAAACGCCAAGCCGCGATTGACCGAGGTGAGGATGTGATCGTCGGGGTCAATAAATACCGCAAGGAAACGGAAGACCCGATTGATATTTTGCAGGTCGATAATGACAAGGTCCGCGAGGCGCAGATCGCGCGGCTGGCGCAAATCCGTGCAAGCCGCGATGAGCAAGCCTGCCAAGCCAGCCTTGACGAGGTCAGCCGCCGCGCCGAGGCGGGGGGCAATCTGCTGGAGGCCGCAATCGAGGCCGCGCGCGCACGTGCAACCGTGGGGGAAATCAGCATGGCGATGGAGAAGAAATTCGGTCGGCACCGCGCCGAGGTCAAAACCCTCGCAGGTGTTTATGGCGCGGCCTATGAGGGCGATGAAGGCTTTGCGCGCATCCAAAAGGATGTGGAGCAATTTGCCGAAGAAGAGGGGCGCCGCCCGCGTATGCTGGTGGTGAAAATGGGGCAGGACGGCCATGATCGCGGCGCCAAGGTGATCGCCACCGCCTTTGCCGATATCGGCTTTGATGTCGATGTGGGCCCCTTGTTCCAGACCCCTGAGGAAGCCGCGCAAGACGCCATCGACAACGATGTTCATGTGATCGGTATTTCGAGCCAAGCAGCAGGCCACAGAACCCTTGCGCCGAAACTGATCGAGGCGCTCAAATCCGAGGGCGCGGGCGATATCCTTGTGATCTGCGGCGGCGTGATCCCGCAGCAGGATTACGACTTCCTCAAGAAGGCGGGGGTGAAGGCCATTTTTGGGCCGGGAACCAATATTCCCGATGCCGCGCAAGACATTCTGCACCTGATCCGCGCCGCCCGTAGCTAACCCGCCTTGAACCCTGCCGCAGAACAACGCACATATGTGGCAGGTTTCAGGAGAGAGCGATCATGGCACTGCCGGTCAGGCAACAGATCATCTATTGGAGCGTCGCAGCCGTGGCGTTCCTTTTTATTCTTTGGTTTTTGGGCGATGTGATCCTGCCTTTCGTTGTGGGCGGGGCCATTGCCTATTTCCTTGATCCTGTCGCGGATCGCCTTGAGAAATTCGGGCTGAGCCGCGTGTTTGCCACCACCATCATCTCGCTTGTGGTGCTGTTTATGGTCGTGCTGGCGGCGCTGGTCGTTATTCCTTTGCTGATCGCGCAGACCACCGATCTGTTTCAGGCCGCGCCCGAGATTTTCCGCCAATTGCAGGTCTTCCTGATCGACCGTTTCCCCGATCTGATGGATCAATCCTCGCCCTTGCGCCAATCGCTCGTCTCGGTCGGCGAGACATTGCAAGCGCGCGGCGCGGAGTTGTTGAACACGGTGTTAAGCTCGGCCGTGGGGGTCGTGAATGCGCTGGTCTTCTTGGTCGTTGTGCCTGTCGTGGCCTTTTACATGCTGCTGGATTGGGACAATATGGTCGCCCGTGTTGATGAATTGTTGCCGCGCGATCATCGCAAGGTCATCCGCAACCTCGCCACCGAGATCGACCAGACACTGGCTGGCTTTATTCGCGGGCAAGGCACGGTCTGCCTGATCCTTGGCACCTTTTATGCGATTGCTCTGATGGTGATCGGTTTGCAATTCGGGCTGGTTGTCGGGCTGATTGCGGGGCTCTTGACCTTTATTCCCTATGTCGGCGCTTTGGTGGGCGGGGCCTTGTCTATCGGGCTGGCGCTGTTCCAGTTCTGGGGCGATTGGTGGATGATCGTGGCGGTCGCACTGGTCTTTCAGGTCGGGCAAGTGGTTGAAGGCAATGTGCTAACGCCCAAGCTGGTCGGCTCCTCGGTTGGTCTGCACCCTGTCTGGTTGATCTTCGCGCTCTCGGCCTTTGGCACGGTGTTTGGATTTGTGGGCCTTCTGGTGGCTGTTCCGATTGCGGCAATGATCGGCGTGCTCGTGCGATTTGTGTTGTCGCAATACAAACAGGGTTTGCTCTATCGCGGTTTGGGCGAGCAGAAAGACGACTGAGCCATGTCTGAACAATTGAGCCTTGATTTGCCCTATCGCGCGGCCATGGGGCGGGAGGATTTTTTCGTCTCTCCTGGCAATGCGGCGGCCGTGGCGGGCATTGATGACTGGCGGGATTGGCCCTTTGGCAAGATGGTTCTGGCGGGTCCCGCAGGTTCGGGCAAAACCCATTTGGCGCTTGTCTGGGCAGCGCAGGTCGGTGCCGAATGTGTCGCGGCCAGTGATCTGGAAGAAGCCCGCATTCAAGACCTAAGCGCAGCCCCCGCTTTGGTTATCGAAGATGCTGACCAGATCGCGGGGCAGCCCTCACTTGAGGAGTTGGTCTTCCATCTCCATAACGCCATGGCCGCACGGCAGGCCCCTTTGCTTTTGACCGCGCGCGATGCGCCGCAGCGTTGGGGCATCGGGCTTGCGGATTTGGCCAGCCGGATGAGCCAATCGGGCGTCTTGCGGCTTGAAGCCCCTGATGATGCGCTTTTGATGGCGGTCTTGGTCAAACTGGCGGGGGATCGTGGTATCCAGCTTACGCCAAAGGTGATCGGATTCGTTCTGCCGCGTATCGAACGTAGTTTTTCGGCCGCTCAAAGCTTCATCGCCGAGCTGGATGCCCGCGCTTTGGCTGAAAAGCGCGCACCGGGTTTTACCATTGCCCGTCAAATAATTGGTAATGAAAGATAAATAATTGTCATAAGACTGACATTTTAACCCCATAATGGCATTGTCATGACCATATCTGCCGATTTCCTGAATGCCCCCTATCCTGATCCCGTGGAACTTCCCGAGGACAAGACCAAAGGGCCCAAGCGTTTTTTCAACCGCGAGCTGAGCTGGCTCAACTTCAACTGGCGCGTGCTGGAAGAGGCGCAGAACCCGCGCGTGCCTTTGTTGGAGCGGTTGCGCTTTGTTTCGATCTCGGCGGGCAATCTGGATGAATTCTATACGGTCCGCGTGGCGGGGCTGCGCGAATTGGCGCGTGAGGGCAATGTCACGCCCTCAGATGATGGCCGCACACCCGCCGAGCAGTTGAAGCTGATCAACGAGAATGCCCGCAGGCTCATGCAGCAGCAGCAAGTGGCTTGGCGCGAAATCAGGGATGAGATGGCAGAGCAAGGGGTTGTCGTGGTCGCGCGCGGCGATCTGGAGCAGGCGGACCGCTCCTATCTTGAAGAGTTATTCTTGGCCGAAGTCTTTCCCGTTCTTTCGCCGCTTGCGATTGATCCGGCCCATCCCTTCCCCTTCATTCCGAATGAAGGATTTTCGTTGGCATTGAAGATGCGCCGCGAACGCGATGGCCGCGTGCTGCGCGCGCTTTTGCCCATTCCGGGCCAGATTGACCGCTTCGTGAAGCTGCCCGCCCCTGAGGGCACATCGCGGTTTCTGCCGATGGAGGAGCTTTTGCTGCTTCATCGCGGGCGGCTTTTTCCGGGCTATGAATTGACGGGCTCCTGCTCGTTCCGCGTGCTGCGCGACAGCGATCTGGAAGTCGAAGAAGAGGCCGAAGACCTCGTGCGCGAGTTTGAAACCGCCCTCAAGCGCCGTCGTCGTGGTGAAGTGGTGCGCTTGCAAATCTCCGAAGGTGCGCCCGAGGACCTGCGCGCCGAAATCATCGACCAGCTCGGCGTTCGCGAAGAAGAAGTGGTTCAGGTCAAAGGCATGATCGGCCTTGTGGGCCTGAAAGAACTGGTTGTGGATGAGCGGACCGATCTGATGTGGCCCGCCTTTTCACCGCGCGTGCCGGAACGGGTGCAGGACCATGAGGGCGATATGTTCGCCGCGATCCGCCAGAAGGATATGCTGCTGCATCATCCCTATGAGACCTTTGATATGGTCATCCGCTTTCTGGCGCAGGCCGCCCGTGACCCCAATGTGGTCGCGATCAAACAGACGCTTTACCGCACCTCGAATGAAAGCCCGATTGTTGCGGCTTTGTGCGAAGCGGCCGAGAATGGCAAATCCGTTACCGCTCTGGTCGAGTTGAAGGCGCGTTTTGACGAGGCCGCGAATATTCGCCAATCGCGCAAGCTGGAGCGCTCGGGCGCGCATGTGATCTACGGGTTCATCAATTACAAAACCCATGCCAAAATGTCTGTGGTTGTCCGCCGCGAGGGAGACAAGCTGGTGACCTATACCCATTACGGGACGGGCAATTATCACCAGATCACGGCGCGGATTTATACCGATCTCAGCTTGTTCACCTGCGATGATGCGCTTGGGCGCGATGCTACCAAGGTGTTCAATTATGTCGGCGGATATGCCGAGCCTGACGGGCTTGAGAACCTCAGCATCTCGCCCATCAGCCTCAAGGCCCGCATCCTTGAAGGCCTCAAGGCCGAGGCCGCCCATGCCAAGGCGGGCAAACCTGCGGTGGTTTGGGCGAAAATGAACAGCCTGATCGAGCCTGATGTTATTGACGCGCTTTATGAGGCAAGCCAAGCGGGCGTGAAAATTGATCTGGTCATTCGCGGCATCTGCGGCCTGCGACCCGGTGTGAAGGGCTTGTCCGAGAATATTCGCGTGAAATCCGTGGTTGGGCGGTTTCTCGAGCATTCGCGGATCATGTGTTTTGGCAATGGCCACGGCCTGCCGTCCAAGAAGGCGCGGGTCTATATCAGCTCGGCCGATTGGATGGGGCGGAACCTGAACCGCCGTGTCGAGACCTTGGTTGAATGCACAAACCCCACAGTGAAAGCGCAGATTGTGAGCCAGGTCATGGCGGCCAATCTAGCCGATACGGCGCAATCATGGGTGTTGCAGGCCGATGGCAGCTTTGCGCGGCCTGATCTTTCCAATGTCGATAACCCGTTTTCCTGCCACAGGTTTTTCATGGAAAACCCCTCCCTGTCTGGCCGCGGTAGTGCAGGTGCGAAAGACGTGCCCGAGTTAACACATAGTGAAGATTGACGATCCCCTCGCGGGTGTGTGAGATCACCCGATGATGGTCGAGGGATTCTCCAGCAATGGTTTGACCGATGAATTGCACCCCGAATGGGGTCCTTTCGGTGTGCCGCTTTTTGATGGGCCAGATGCCCGCGCGCTCTCCAGGGTTGGTGTGATTGATATCGGGTCAAACTCGGTGCGTTTGGTGGTGTTTGACGGTGCAGCGCGCAGCCCTGCCTATTTCTACAACGAAAAAATCCTCTGCGGCCTTGGCGCGGGCTTTTCCGAGACGGGGCGCCTCAACCCTGAGGGGCGCATCCGCGCGCTCAAAGCGCTCAAACGCTTTGCGACGTTGACGCGCTCGATGGATGTCTCGCCCTTGGTGACGGTGGCCACCGCCGCTGTGCGCGATGCCGAGGACGGGCCCGAGTTTCGCCAAGAAGTGGCCGAGGCCACGGGGCTTGATATCAAGGTTGTGGATGGCGGCGAGGAAGCCCGCCTTTCTGCGCAAGGTGTTTTGCTTGGCTGGCCAGGTGCGCAAGGTCTGATTTGCGATATCGGCGGCTCCTCCATGGAATTGGCCGAGTTGCAGGGCGGCGGTGTTGTCGGCGAGCGCCGCTCCTCTGATCTTGGCCCGTTGAAGCTGATGGGCATCAAGGGTGGGCAGAAGGGGCTGCGGGCCCATATCAAGGCGCGTCTGGCCGATTTGCACCAGCATTTCCCCGAAAAACCCAAACGTTTGTTCCTTGTTGGTGGCTCATGGCGGGCCATCGCGCGGGTGGATATGGAGCGGCGCGGCTATCCCCTGAAGGTACTGCATGAATATATCATGACGCCCAAGGCTATCCTCGAGACGATCAAATATATCAACCAATGCGATATGGACGAGTTGCGCGCCCGCACGGGCACAAGCGCCGAGCGGATGCGCCTTGTGCCGCTCGCCTCGCAAGTCCTCAAGGAATTGGTGCGAACAATCCGCCCGCGCGAGGTTGCGATCTCAAGCTATGGTATCCGCGAGGGGCTGCTTTATGAGCAGATGGGCGAGCAGTTGCGCCACCGTGACCCCTTGATCGAGGCCGCGCGCCATGCCGAGGCTTCGAATTCGCGCATTCCAGGTTTTGGATGGGCCTTGTTCCAATTCGTGGAGCCCCTTTTCCCACGGGCAAAACACAGCAAAAAGCGCCTGATCCGTGCGGCCTGTTTGCTGCATGATGTGTCGTGGCGTGCCCATCCCGATTACCGCGCCGAGGTCTGTTTCGACAATGCGACGCGGGCCAATCTCGGGGGGCTGAACCACCCTGAGCGGGTCTATTTGGGGCTGGCTTTGCTTCACCGCTATAAATCGTCGCGCGATGGCACAAATTTCGACCCAAGGCTTTTGGAACTGCTCTCTCCGCCGCAGGTGAAGGAGGCTGAAATTCTTGGCCGTGCCATGCGCTTTGCAGCCATGTTGACGCTGGAAAAACCGATGAACCACGCTGCTCTCAAGCTGTTTTCGAAGAATCAGAAGTTGCAGCTTACCCTCAAATCCAAAGACGCCGCTGATCTGTTCGGCGAGGTGGCTGAGGCGCGTTTCAATGCGTTGGCCGCTGCCATGGGCTGTGAGCCACATGTCGTCTACCCCCGCAAAAGAAAGTCTTAGCCTTTCGAGCCGTCATCGCGGGTGCATCCCAAAAGAAGCAGATCGCCGGGGTCTTTGGGGAAGCTGTATTCGCTGTCGATCACGCATTGTCTGCGTTTATCGGCCAATGCTGTCGTGATGATATCTTTGCGATAGGCGTCATAGGCCGCTTCGCTTGGAAAGGCGAAAACGGAATGAGAGTCAGGCGCGTTTTCGGTCCTCTCAAGATCACAGCGCCCCAGATATTCCCCACCATGCAGGCGCATAACGGCAACCGACCAATAGGCATAGGCCTGCCACAGCTCTCTTTGATCGGAGTTTAGCCATAGGCTGATCTCAACATAAAAGGGTGCGCGCCCCTCAGCTTGCACCGGTTTGGACGCATCAAGATCGGCCAAATCGACCGCAACAGGGTCTTTCAGATCAACAACGAATGAATTCATAACTCACCAATTTCAATTTCTTCACATCACGGCCTTGGCTTGTGATCGAAATTCAGTGGCGCGGCTTGAACGTGGGGATAGCACAAATTTGGGCAGCTTGCTTGCGATTTCTCAAAGCTTCATTGCGTGTCGCCGCGCCCTCGCTTAGACCGTTCGGCAACCTCTTTTGCTGATCTATTGGACAATACCCATGCGCCTTTCTCGTTACTTCTTGCCTGTTCTCAAGGAAACGCCCTCCGAGGCGCAGATCGTCAGCCACCGTTTGATGCTGCGGGCAGGCATGATCAAACAGGCCTCTGCTGGCATCTATTCATGGCTTCCCCTCGGGTATAAAGTGCTCAAGCGGATCGAGCAGATCGTGCATGAAGAGCAAATTCGCGCGGGCCATATCCCGATGCTGATGCCGACCTTGCAATCGGCTGATTTGTGGCGCGAAAGCGGGCGCTATGATGCCTATGGCCCCGAGATGCTGCGCGTGCGGGACCGCCATGACCGTGACATGCTGTATGGCCCCACCAATGAAGAACAGATCACCGATATCTTCCGCGCGCATGTCTCGAGCTATAAAGACCTGCCGCTGACGCTCTATCACATCCAGTGGAAATTCCGCGACGAGATCCGCCCCCGTTTCGGCGTGATGCGCGGGCGCGAATTCCTGATGAAGGATGGTTATAATTTCGACCTGACCAAGGAAGACGCGCTGCACGCCTATAACCGCCATTTGGTCAGCTATCTGCGCAGCTATGAGCGGATGGGCCTGCAAGCCATCCCGATGCGCGCCGATAGTGGCCCGATTGGTGGCGATGACACGCATGAATTTCTTGTGCTTGCCGAAACAGGTGAGAGCGAGGTCTTTTATGACAGCGAAATCACCGATCTGAAATTCGGTGATCGCGAGATTGACTATGACAGTGTCGATCAATGCCAAGCGGTGCTTGAGGAGTTCACCTCGCGCTATGCCCGCACCGATGAAACTCATGACGCAGCCGTTTTCGCGGATGTCCCTGAAGACCGCCAGCGCGTGGCTCGTGGCATTGAAGTGGGCCAGATTTTTTACTTCGGCACCAAATATTCCGATGCTATGGGCGCAAGTGTCACCGATAGCGAAGGCAACCGTGTGGCCGTTCATATGGGCAGCCATGGCATTGGTGTCAGCCGCCTGTTGGGCGCGATCATTGAGGCCAATCACGATGATAATGGCATCATCTGGCCCGAAGGCGTGACGCCCTTCCATGTGGGGATTGTGAACCTCAAACAGGGCGATGAAGAGGCCGATGGCGCATGTGAAGCGCTGTATAAATCGCTCACTGCTTTGGGGCTTGAGCCGCTTTATGATGACCGCTCGGAACGGGCGGGCGCGAAATTTGCGACGATGGATCTGATTGGTCTGCCTTGGCGGATTACCGTTGGCCCACGTGGTTTGAAAAATGGCGTGGTCGAGGTGACCTCGCGCCGAACGGGCGAAAGCGAAGAGATGACACCAGAAGCCGCCATCGCGCGCTTGGGCGAGATCTACGCGCCCCATATGGGCGGCTGAGATGGCAACGGATTGGTCGGCGCTGCCCGCCCCTGAGGATGACGGCGCGGCCCGCCATCTTGCGGGAATGGCGCTGCCTTCGATTGATCTGGCTGCAACTGACGGGCAGGCGGTTGACCTATCGGCCCTGTCAGGGCTGACGGTCGTTTTTGCCTATCCCAAAACGGGCCGCCCCGATACGCCCACCCCCGATGGCTGGGATATGATCCCGGGCGCCAAGGGCTGCACACCGCAATCCTGCGCCTTTCGCGACCTCTATCAAGACCTCAGGTCGGTTGGCGTTGATCATCTGTTCGGCCTCTCGACCCAAGACAGCGCGTGGCAGCAAGAGGCGGTGGCGCGCTTGCATCTGCCTTACCCGCTGCTCTCGGATGCTGATTTGGTATTGGCCAATGCGCTGAACCTTCCTGTTTTCCAACCCACAGGCGAGGTTTTGCACAAGCGTTTGACGTTGATTTTGCGTGACGGTGTGATCGAGGATGTGATTTATCCGGTATTTCCACCTGACGAAAACGCGAGGGACGTTGTGGCGCGGCTATCGAAAGGGTAAATCCTAGGGCGAGCAGCAAGCCCAAGGAGGCCAGATGGCCCAGTCCGGACATAAGACCCCAAAACCATTTGCAGGTTTCGAGTTTCTCATCGCATGGCGCTATTTGCGCGCGCGTCGTGCCGAAGGCGGCGTCAGCGTCATGACATGGATCAGCTTTCTGGGCGTAGCCTTGGCTGTGGCGGCGCTGATTGCAACGCTGGCTGTGCGCTCGGGCTTTCGGTATGAATTCGTGGGCACCATTCTGGGCGCAAACCCGCATATGAGCGTCTATGGCGCGGCCACCATCTTGGAGAATGGCCAGCTGGATCGCAGCGTGACCAATTACGCGGAAATCGCCGAGGCCGTCGCGGTTGTGGACGGTGTTGTCCATGCAGCCCCCACCGTGACGGGGCAGGTCATGGTCACGGCCAATAGCCGCAATTCGGGCGTGGAAGTTGTGGGCATCCGCTATGAAGATTTGATCGAAGTGCCCCTGATCGCCGAGCCTGAACTGGCGCGTGGTGACCTTGGCCGCTTTAATGAAGGCGTTGCTATTGGTTCAGGTGTGGCGCGTGAATTGGGGGTGAATGCGGGGGATATGATCCGCCTGATCTCGCCCGATGGTGCGCGCACCCCGTTTGGGACCAGCCCGCGCATCTCGGCCTATGAGGTTGTTTATATCTTTCAGGTCGGACGATGGGATATCGACCGCACGCGGGTCTATCTGCCTTTTGAAGAAGCACAGAGTTATTTCAACCGTGACGGCACCGCCGACCGGATCGAGGTGATGTTGCAAGACCCCGAAGCGGTGGATCAGATGATGCTGCCCGTCTTTCAGGCCGCAGGTGATGGTGCTGTGATCTGGACATGGCGCGACAGCTCGGGCGCGTTTTTGCAGGCTCTGCAAATGGAAGACAATGTGATGTTCATCATCCTGTCGATCCTTGTGATCATAGCCACGCTCA
This sequence comes from Rhodophyticola sp. SM2404, assembly GCF_053570515.1. Taxonomy (NCBI): domain Bacteria; kingdom Pseudomonadati; phylum Pseudomonadota; class Alphaproteobacteria; order Rhodobacterales; family Roseobacteraceae; genus Rhodophyticola; species Rhodophyticola sp. SM2404. Next base: position 41,271 of record NZ_JBSEDL010000002.1, on the reverse strand, counting down.
ATATCGTTTCGGGGCTGATCATGCTGGTCAAGAACAAGGGCCGCGATATCGGTATTTTGCGCACGATGGGTTTGTCCAAGGGCTCGGTCTTGCGGGTCTTTTTTATCTGCGGCGCTTCGGTTGGTGTCTTTGGCACCATCGCGGGCGTGGCCATGGGCTGCGCCTTTGCAATCTGGATCGACCCGATTTTCCAAGCGGTGAACTGGATTGCGGGTGGCGGTGTCTGGGACCCTTCGGTGCGCTTTTTGTCCACATTGCCTGCGCGGCTGGAATGGGGCGATGTCGGATCCGCGGTGACCTTATCGCTTGGCCTGTCCTTCCTCGTGACGATCTTTCCCGCGCGCCGTGCCGCACGGATGAACCCCGTGGAGGCCTTGCGCTATGAATGATCCTGTGCTGCGCCTGAGCGAGATCGAGAAGGGCTATAATATTGGCCGTGCCAATGAGGTGCGGGTGCTGCGCGGGGCCAGCGCCGAGATCGCCGCGGGCGAGGTGGTGGGCCTGATCGCGCCCTCTGGGGCGGGCAAATCAACGCTTCTGCATATCGCAGGGCTTTTGGATGTGGCCGATCACGGCCGCGTCGAGATTGCGGGCGAAAACCTGAGCGGGGCGTCGGACCGTGTGCGCACAAGCGCACGGCGCGGCTTGGTCGGTTTTGTCTATCAATTCCATCATTTGCTGCCTGAATTCTCGGCTTTGGAAAACATTACCCTGCCGCAGTTGGCCCATGGCGTGCCCGCGCGTGAGGCGGCAGATCGTGCCGCGATGTTGCTGGATAAGGTGGGGCTGTCCGAGCGCTCGGATCACCGCCCCTCGGCGATGTCTGGGGGCGAGCAGCAGCGCGTTGCCTTTTGCCGCGCATTGGCCAATGCGCCCAAGCTGCTTTTGGCCGATGAGCCGACAGGAAATCTGGACCCGACCACATCGGATAAGGTTTTTGAGGTTTTGATGGAGCTGGTGCGCAGCACGGGCATGTCGGCGCTGATTGCCACGCATAATCACGCTTTGGCCGATCGGATGGACCGTGTCTTGGTGATGGAAGACGGGGTTTTGACCGCGCGCTAGGCGTGGCTCGAAAACCAATCTGCGATGCCATCCAGCATGGGTGTGCGCAACTGGGCGGCCTCGAATAGAATTTCGTGCTTGCCGCCCTCTATGATCTCCAAGCGCCCGCCTGCCCAATTCGCCATGCGGGTTTTGATGCGGTCGGCCCGTACGATCCCTTCCTTGCTGCCCAAAAACGTCACGGCAGGTTGTGCGGGCGCGGGCATATCCATCAAGAGTTTGGCCTCAGACAAGGCGGATAATAGCCATCGGATGGAGGGGCCGCCCAAGGCCAGCTCAGGATAATGACGGGTCTGGCCCCACATATAATCGAATTGCTCACGGTCATTGGTCAGGGGGTTGCCCTCGAACTCCATCGCGCGGGAGGGGCCCGTTGAGGGCGCATAGCTTTTATCAAGGCCCAAAGGGGCGCTGAGATAGCTTAAAAGATGCGCCCCGATCTGCGCAGGCAAAGACAGCCTGATCCCCCACATAGGTGCGGAAAATACGGCCGAGGTCACAGGAAACCCGTCATGCAAGGCGCGCAAACCAATGGCCCCGCCCATGGAATGCCCGATCAGAAACCACGGTTTGGGCGGGTTGATCTGCTCCAATGCATCCCTGACAGCGGCCACGTCTTGGCGATATTCATCAAAGCTGGTGACATGGCCCATATCGCGGTTATGGGCGGGGCGGTCGGCCAGCCCCTGTCCGCGCCAGTCGATAGCTGCCATGCCAAAGCCGCGAATGGCCATTTCCTGCGCGATACGGCCATATTTCTCGATATATTCCGTGCGGCCCGGGAACATGATGATGGTGCCTTTGGGGCCGTCGGGCCAAAGGCCCATCCGGATGCGCGTACCATCTTGCGTGCGCAGCCAATAGGCCCGCCCTCCTTTCGGCCCTTGCGCAATATCGTCCAGAAACGTGGCGTTTTCCATTCGCAAGGTCACATCAAAAATCCTGTTGTTCAGGAGAGAGCCGATCCAAGCCGCATTGCAGCACCCATATCACCATCCACTTTCAGCTTGCCCGTCATGAAGGCCGAGGTCGGGTTCAGATCACCTGACAGGATATCTTGGAAGACATCCGCCGAGGCCGTCATCGTCACATCAGCGCCATCGCTTTCTTCTGCGGCATGCACGCCCGCTCCATCGATCATCACAGCGCCTTCGCCTTCGATCACGAATTTGGCGCTTCCATCAAAACCGCCATCAATCTTGGCGCTGAGGGCCGTGACGGCTGCGTCAATTACGGTGCTCATGAAAAATCTCTCCTTGAATTGATCGCAGTCCGCGTCTTTGCGCTGGATCGGTTCTGCGGGAATGCTACACTTATCTCCATCATGAGGTTTTCGGCCCCCATACTCAACACTCTCGTCGCGGCAGCTTTCGCTTTAAGCGCAACTGCGGCAGGGGCGCAAAGCGATCCCGACCGTCTGCAAAGCCTGTTGGAGCAATTGCGCGAACCCGATCTGCCGAATTGGCAGCTGGTCGAAGAGGAAATCTTTCAGAGATGGGCGCTGTCAGGCTCGCCCGCGATGGACCTGCTGCTGCGCCGCGGGCAGGACGCCTTGGATGCGGGGGATATTGATGCAGCACTGGACCATCTGACCGCGCTGACCGATCACGCCCCTGATTTTGCCGCAGGCTGGAACGCACGGGCCACGGTTTATTTCCATGCAGGCCTCTATGGCCCTTCGATCGCTGATATTCAGCGCACACTGGCGCTGAACCCCGATCATTTCGGCGCTTTGACAGGGCTGGGGCGCATGCTTGAGGAGTTGGGCGAGATCGACGCGGCATTGAGCGCCTATCAGGCGGCGCATGCTATACATCCCAACCGTCCCGACCTAGAAGAGGCCATGCGCCGTATCGAGGCGCAGGTCGAGGGGCAGTCTCTCTGACGCGAGAGGCAAGGCGGTGTGAACATGACCAAAGGGCGCATTGCGGCTGTTCTAGGCCCGACCAATACTGGCAAAACCCATTATGCAATCGAGCGGATGCTGGCGCATCGCACGGGTGTGATCGGGCTTCCTTTGCGGCTTTTGGCCCGCGAGGTCTATGACCGGATCGTCGCTTTGCGCGGGCCATCCGTGGTGGCTTTGGTCACGGGAGAAGAGCGTATCATCCCCGAGCGCGCGAAATATTGGGTCTGCACCGTTGAAGCGATGCCTGTGGATACGGGCATGGATTTTCTGGCGATTGATGAAATCCAGCTTTGCGCCGACCCTGAGCGTGGCCATGTTTTCACTGACAGGCTTTTGCATGCGCGCGGCCTGCACGAGACGCTGTTTCTGGGCGCGGATACGATGAAAAGCGCGATTGCCGATCTGGTGCCACGCTGTGAATTCATGCGCCGTGAGCGGTTCTCGGAGCTGACCTATACGGGGTCGAAAAAGATCAGCCGGATGATCCCGCGTTCGGCAATTGTCGGGTTCTCGGTTGAGAATGTCTATGCGATTGCCGAATTGCTCCGCCGTCAAAAGGGGGGCGCGGCTGTTGTGATGGGCGCGCTTAGCCCGCGCACGCGCAATGCACAGGTTGAGCTATACCAAAATGGAGATGTGGATTTTCTGGTGGCGACAGATGCCATCGGGATGGGGCTTAATCTTGATATCCGTCATGTCGCTTTTTCGGGGCTGAGGAAATTTGACGGGCGGCGGATGCGTGAATTGGCCCCCAATGAGCTGGCCCAGATCGCAGGGCGCGCGGGCCGTCATATGCAGGCGGGCACATTCGGGGTGACGGGCGAGGCCAGCCCTTTGGATGACGGGGTGGTCGATGCGATCACCAGCCACAGGTTTACACCTGTTCGCAAGCTGCAATGGCGCAATTCCAAGCTGGAGTTTGGCTCGGTCAAACGGCTGATTTCCTCGCTTGAGGAGCCCACAAATGATGAATGGCTTAGTCGCGCGCGGGCAGCCGATGATCTTTTGGCGCTACGGACAATCTCGGATCGGCCTGAAATTGCTGATCGAATTCGGGATGCGCGCGATGTGAAATTGCTCTGGGATGTGTGCTGCGTACCCGATTTTAGGGGCATCAGCCATGCCGAGCATTCCAGCCTTTTGTCCGGAATATTCGAGTATTTACATGAACTTGGCCGTGTCCCCGATGATTGGCTGGCGACGCAGGTAAAGCGGATTGACAGGATCGATGGTGATATTGACACATTATCGAAACGACTGGCCTATATCCGGACATGGACCTTTGTTGCGCAACGAAGTGCTTGGGTAGATGATGTAACCCATTGGCGAGAGGCCACGCGTGCCGTAGAAGATCGCCTGTCAGATGCGCTTCATGAGCGGTTGACGCAAAGATTTGTCGATCGGCGCACATCAGTGTTGCTGCGCCGGTTGAAGCAGAAGGAGGGCCTTGTGGCCGAAGTAAATGATATGGGTGAAGTGATGGTCGAGGGCGAGTTCGTCGGCCGTTTGGAGGGGTTCCGTTTCCGGCAGGATGCGTCAGCGACACCGGATGAGGCCAAAACCCTGCGCCAAGCCGCGATTGCCGCGCTCAAGCCCGAGTTAAGCCTGAGGGCGGATCGGTTCTATAACGCGCCCGATACCGAATTTGACTATACCGAGCAGGGTGGCCTCATGTGGGGTGATCAGGCTGTTGGCAAATTGGTGGCAGGCTCCGAGCCGTTGAAGCCCACGGCCGAGGCCTTCGTCGATGACGAAGCAGGCCCCGAGGTGATCCAGAAGGTCCAGCGCCGTCTGCAGCATTTCATCGACCGCAAGATCGCCGCTTTGTTCGAGCCGATGCTTAAAATGCAAAAGGATGAAGAGATCACGGGGCTTGCCCGTGGTTTTGCCTTCCGCATGGTCGAGGCTTTGGGCGTCGTGCCGCGCGCCGATGTCGTCAAAGAGGTGAAGGAACTGGATCAGGATGCGCGCGGCTTGCTGCGCAAACATGGCGTTCGTTTCGGTCAATTCACAATCTTCATGCCGCTTCTGCTCAAGCCTGCGCCGACAAGGCTGCGCTTGGTTCTGTGGTCCTTGGCTGAAAAGCTGGAAGAATTCCCAGAAAGCCCCCCACCCGGTTTGGTGACCATTCCCAATGATACGGGCTCGGCCAAGGGTTATTACACCATGTCGGGCTACCGCGCGGCGGGCGCGCGTGCGATCCGCATCGATATGCTGGAACGTCTGGCCGATATGCTGCGCAGCCAAGACACGCGTGGCGGGTTCGAAGGCAATGCGGATATGCTGTCGATCACAGGCATGACGCTTGAGCAGTTTGCCGATCTGATGCAGGGCCTTGGCTATGCTGCCGAAAAAGGCGAGCGGCCCAAGGTCAAACCTGCTGCTGCGGGCGCTGCAAGCCCCGCACCTGAGGGAACGGAAGCCGCAGTTGAGGATACCGCGGAAGCGGCCCCTGCTGAGGCGGTCGCTTCAGACACGCCTGCGGCGGATCCTGCCAGCGAGGATGCACCCGATGGCGAAGAGGCCCCTGAAATGGAGGTGTTCTACACCTTCAAATGGGCCCCTCGTCGTGCGCCTTCTGGCGCTCCGAACCGTCGTGGTGGTGAGCAAGCAGGCAAGCCAGGTGGCAAGCCTGCGGGCAAGGGCCGTGGTGATGGCGGCAAACCCCGTGGCAAGGGCGGCAAGACTTTCGAGCGTGTCGAGAAAACCCGCAAATTCTCGGCCCGTCCCGAGAAAAAGGACAAGATCGATCCCGATAATCCGTTTGCACAGGCGCTTATGGGCCTGAAGGACAAATCCTGACAGAACCCCGCGCAACAGATCGGCTGGATAAATGGCTCTGGCAGGCCCGCTTCTTCAAGACGCGGAGCCTGTCATCCAAGCTTGTCTCGGCGGGGTCTGTGCGGGTGAATGGCAATAAAGTGTCCAAGCCTGCAACGCCAATCGGGGCAGGTGATGTGCTGACCTTCCCGCAAGCCAAACAGATTCGCATTGTCAGGCTGATTGCTTTGGCAAAAAGGCGCGGCCCCGCCTGCGAGGCGCAGGCGCTTTATGAGGATATGTCACCCCCGAAGGAGGACGTTCCCCAAAACCCCGCTTTTGAAGGAAAAGGGCGCCCAACCAAGAAAGAGCGCCGTCAAGCCGATCCTTTCCGCCGCAGCATGCTTGATTGATGTCTGAGCGCGTTCTAAACCCTGTGAGACGCGCGAATAAGAGTGAGTGCCTATGACCTATGTGGTGACCGAGAACTGCATCGCCTGCAAATATACAGACTGCGTTGAAGTCTGCCCCGTGGATTGCTTCTACGAGGGTGAAAACATGTTGGTGATCCATCCAGATGAATGCATCGATTGCGGTGTCTGCGAGCCCGAATGCCCCGCAGATGCGATCCGCCCCGATACCGAGGCGGATATGGAAAAATGGGTCGAGTTCAACCGCAAATACTCGGAAGCCTGGCCTGTGATCATCACCAAGAAAGATCCATTGCCCGATGCCGAAGAGATGGACGGCAAAACAGGCAAGATGGAACTGCTCTCTGAGGCGGCGGGCGAAGGCGGCTAAACGATTCGCATCTGTCTGGGGACGGGCCTTTTGGGCTGCTCGGATGAATGTGACAGATACGTGAATTGCCTTAAGAAAAAGGGCAATTTCGTTGGTTGAATGGCCAAAACTTTAAATTGGTCAGGAATCATGCTATGTTGTTTCAGTAAATACTGTCTGTAGCGATGCATTTGGGCCTGTAAGCCCGATCTATCAGAACATTGACAAACCCGGTTGTGGAAAGGGTAACTTTTCCGCCGGAAATTTTTGTCGCCTGAGCATTGGCTGCTGCACCGGTTGTAAAAGGAATACTTGATGAGCAAGTCACGGAAATCGCAGGACTTCAGCCCAAATGAATTTGTCGTTTATCCGGCACATGGTGTGGGCCAGATCGTTTCAATTGAAGAGCAGGAAATCGCTGGCATGACGCTGGAGTTGTTCGTGGTCTCGTTTGAAAAGGACAAGATGACCCTGCGCGTTCCAACCGCCAAAGCGACCGAAGTGGGTATGCGCGCTCTGTCGAACCCTGATGTGGTCTCGAAAGCGCTGGATACGCTCAAAGGCAAGGCACGCGTAAAGCGCGCCATGTGGTCGCGTCGTGCGCAGGAATATGAACAAAAGATCAATTCGGGCGATCTGATCGCAATCGCGGAAGTGGTGCGTGACCTGCACCGCGCCGATGACCAGCGTGAGCAGAGCTATTCCGAGCGTCAGCTTTATGAAGCAGCGCTTGAGCGTCTGACCCGCGAATTGGCCGCCGTTCAAGGCATGGATGAGGCTGGCGCGCAAAAGCGTGTTGATGACGTCCTGACGGCCCGCGCTGCTGCCTGATTGGCAAGCACCGCCTTAAAGATTTACACCGCCGCAGCCTGTCTGCGGCGGTTTTTTGTTGGGCGGATGGGTGGATTTAGCATGATACCGCTCAAACCCGTCGTGATCTGATTGAAAGGATGTCTGAAGGGGCAAAGCCTGTCTTGATCATCGGAGTTTCCATTTCGATGAAAGGACCTCTCGCATGTCGAAATCACGGACGGTGTTTTTCTTGATCGGGGCCATGAGCCTTGCTGCGTGCCAATCTGGCCTGACCGCGAATGACCGCGCGACCTATGGCGGGCTGACGGGGGCTGCGGCGGGTTATTTGGCGGCGTGGGCTTTGGATGCTAATCCGCAATGGACCATTCTGGCGACTTTGGGTGGGGCGGCGGCAGGCACTATGGTCGCCCGCAATACCCAGACCCAGCAATGTGCCTATGCCAATGGGGATGGCACATATCGCACAGGCAATTGCTCTTGAGGCGCGCGGTTCGGTTTAGCCGAGCATCGCCACGATAACCGCCAGCGCCGCGATCTCGGCCAATTGCTGGCTTGCGCCCAAAATATCCCCCGTCTGCCCGCCGATCTTGGCCTTGGCGACCAGCCCCACACCTGCCGCAGCAAGGAAGGCCATGATCAAGGCGGGGGCGGCGGCGGGACCGATCAAGGCGATGGCCGCGACAAAGGCAAGGGCGGCTGCAAGGGCTGCAGGCAAGGCGTCAGAACGGCCCACGCTATGGGACAGCCCTTCCCCCCGCGCATTGGGCAGCCAGACCGTCAAAGCCACCATCGGGGCGCGGCTGATCATGGCGGCGGCCAGTAGGGCGCTTGCCCCAGCACCTGCTTGGATCGCAACCACCAGCAGCGACCACCGCGCCAGCACAGACAGCACCAGCGCCAGAACCCCATAGGTTCCGATCCGGCTGTCCTTCATGATCTCGAGGCGTCGCGCCTTTTCCCAGCCGCCCCAGAGGCCATCGGCGCTATCTGCCAGCCCGTCTTCATGCATCGCGCCGCTGGTCATGATTGTGGCGGTCAAGCCAAGGGCTGCCGCAACCCCCGCTGACAAGCCAAAGGCATTTGCCAAAACCATTGCAACCGCGCCGCATAGCCCCACGGCAAGGCCCGCCAAAGGATAGGCCCAAGCCGATTTTCCACCCCGATCACTGATCGGGCGCGCGGGCAGGGGGAGGCGGGTCAGCAAGCCAAGGCTGGCAATCACATCATCCCAGTGAACCCGTTTGCCTTCGATGTCGTTTTCGCTCATGCCTAGGCCTCTTTGCCGCTTTCAAGCTGGTGCAGGTTTGATACATCTGCTGCTGAGTAAATCTTCTGAACGACGAGTGACCGAATGTCCAACCCTCCCCAGAGCTTCGATGATATCCGCAATGCGCTGCAAAACGCCCCTCGCGCAAATGAGGCCGTGCGCAAAGATGCCGAGGCGCGCAACGGGCAATTGACCAAGCCGCCTGGTGCTTTGGGCAGGCTTGAGGATCTGGCAATCTGGTATGCCACATGGCGCGGCACGGATCGCCCGCAGATCAAACACCCTCAGGTTCTGGTTTTTGCAGGCAATCACGGCGTGACCGCACAAGGCGTCAGCGCTTTTCCTGCCGAAGTCACGGTTCAGATGGTGGCAAATTTCGAAGCAGGCGGGGCTGCGATCAACCAATTGTCCAAATTGGCAGGCGCGCAGATGACGGTTCATTCGCTGTCTCTCGAGACGCCGACCGCTGATTTCACCCAAGGCCCTGCGATGACCGAGGCAGAGTTTTTTGAAGCGTTTGGAACAGGCTGGTCAGTGGTGAGCGCCGAGGCCGATCTATTGGTTACGGGCGAGATGGGCATTGGCAACACGACCGCTGCGGCTGCTGTGGCCTGCGCGCTATTTGGCGGCAGCGCCGAGGATTGGACAGGGCGCGGCACAGGCGTGGATGATGCGGGGCTGGCCCTGAAAGCGCGGGTTGTGGCCGAAGGTCTTGCGGCCAATCCATCAGCCTCAACTGACCCTCTTGAGGCGCTGCGCTGCCTTGGCGGGCGGGAATTGGTGGCGATGGCGGGCGCAATTGCGCATGCTCGGGTCTTGCGCATTCCGGTTATTCTTGATGGCTTTATCTGCTCGGCCTCGGCTGCCGCACTTGAGAAGGCCGCCGCAGGCGCGCTGGATCATGCTGTTGCAGGCCATGTCTCGGCCGAGGCTGCGCATGGCGCGGTTTTGCAGCATTTGGGCAAGCCCCCCTTGCTGTCGCTTGGGATGCGCCTTGGCGAGGGCAGCGGGGCGGCGCTTGCGATCCAGATCCTCAAAGGGGCGATTGCCTGCCATTCGGGCATGTCGACCTTTGCCGAGGCCGGCGTCTCGGACGGCTAAGGCACGCTCCGTTCGCTTTGCATCGCTGCGCGCCGTCTCAGGTCCCGCGCGCAACGTGTCAGGACGTGGTCTTGCGCTTTCCTGTCATTGCCCCGTGCAGGGCGCTGGCATCGCCTTGGGCGCGGCGCCTCTCGGAGGCGGTGCGGTCTTCCTCGGCTTCATCAAGCTGGCTGACCAAGGCGCTCTCGATATTGTTGTTCAACTCGCGGGCGCGTTCCATATAGGCGGTGTTCTCGGAGATCGGTTTGCCAGGCTCCCATAGGCGGGCCAGCTCGCCAAGCGATTGGCGGTCATGGCGATAGAAGGCCACTTCCATATCATGCGCCTCGTAATCCGACAGGCCCATATCCTCCAGAACATAGCGCCCCGCACGAAGTGAGCTGTCAAACATCTCGCGCACGATATGATCGGCACCCGCTTGATAGAGTTCATAGACATGCAAACGGTCATGCGCGCGGGCGGTGATGGCAATATCGGGGCGCGTTCGGCGGGCATAGGTGACCAGATCAATCGCGGATTTCTTGTCATCAACGGCCACGACCAACACCTTGGCATGCTCCAGCCCTGCGGCGGCCAAAAGCTCGGGCCGCGTAGGATCACCGAAGAAGGCCTTGAAGCCGAAGCTGCGCATCAGCTGGATGGTGCGCAGGTCACTATCGAGTACGACCGTATTGAACCCCGCAGCTTGCACCAATCGGTTCACCACCTGACCAAATCGGCCAATGCCTGCGATAATCACAGGCGCGCCGCCCGAGATATCATCGGCCTCGGGCATGTCTTCGCTGTCCTCACTCATACGTTTGCCCATGCGTTCATAGAGGATGAAGAAAAGCGGTGTCAGAAGCATGGACAGGGCCACAATCAGCAGCAGCAATTCCCCCAAGCGGGCTGTTATGACGTTTTGCTGTAGGGAAAAGGAGACCAGAACGAAGCCAAACTCCCCTGCCTGTGCAAGGCCTAGGGTAAAGAGCCAGAGGTTGCGCTTGCGCAGTTTGAACACCAAGCCAATGACAAACAGGATCGCGCCTTTCAGCGCCATGACCGCAAGGGTCAGCCCGATCACGGCCAAGACATTGTCAAAGAGATAGCCAAAATTAATCCCCGCCCCCACGGTGATGAAAAACAGCCCCAGCAAAAGGCCCTTGAACGGCTCGATATCGGCTTCAAGTTCGTGGCGGAATTCGGAATTGGCCAAAACAACGCCCGCCACAAAAGCGCCAAGCGCGGGCGAAAGACCCACAAGGATCATCAAAAAGGCAATGCCTACAACGATGACCAAAGCAACGGCGGTATACATCTCGCGCAGGCGCGCCATATGCACAAAGCGGAACAGGGGGCGCGACAGGAAATGGCCTGCCAGAATGACGGCGGCGACGGCGGCCAAAGTCACCAAGGTCACGCCCCATCCCGGTAGGCCTTCGACCAGTGACATTGTGTGATGGGCATCCTCTTCGACTCCGCGCTGGATCGAGCCATCCTCTGCAAAGCTGACCATCCCTTGCACGGCCAGAAGCGGCATCAGGGCCAGCATCGGGATCACGGCGATATCTTGGGTCAGCAGAACCGAAAAGGCCGATCGCCCGCCGCTGGTTTGCATCAGCTTTTTCTCATTGAGCGTTTGCAACACAATCGCGGTAGAGCTGAGCGTCAGGATCAGGCCCACGGCCATGGATTGCTGCCAGTTGAGCCCCAGAAACATCGCCCCGCCTGCCAGCGCCAAAGCGCTGAGGATCACTTGCGCCCCGCCAAGCCCGATCAGCTTTTTGCGCATATCCCAAAGCGCGCTCGGCTCCAGCTCCAGCCCGATGAGAAACAGCATCATCACCACGCCAAATTCGGCATAATGTTGCAGGTCTTCCGTCTCGGAGACCAAACCAAGAAACGGGCCGATCAGGATACCCGCCAAGAGATATCCCAGCACCGATCCAAGCCCGAGCCGCACCGATAGCGGCACCGCGATCACCATCGCTGCGAGATAGATCGTTGCCTGAAGCAGAATACCTTCCATCATGGACCTTTCGGATGGCTAGATCGGTAAAGGGGCGTCCGGTTTCATCTGATCCATCACGATCTGGGATTGAACCCGCGCAACAGCCGGATGCGGCAAGAGTATCCCTTGGATAAGATTGTGCAATCCCGCAAGATCGCCGCACCAGACCCGCAGCAGGTAATCTGCCTCTCCGGTCAGGGTGAAGGCGGCGGTGATGGCGGGGGTGTTGCGCACGAGGCGGGCAAAGCTTTCGTCATTTTCTTTGGAATGTCCCGTCATCTGCACTTGGATGAAGGCCTGCACATCAAGCCCCAAAGCGGTCGGATCCACGCGGGCATGCGCGCCTTGCATGATCCCGCTGCTTTCAAGCCGCTGGCGTCTGCGCCCTGCCTGACTGGCCGAAAGGTTGAGCCGCTCGCCCAAATCCTGCGCGGTCAGATTTGCATCCTTCTGCAAAAGCGCGATGAGCTTTCGGTCGGTTTTGTCGATCATATGCGGGAAACTCGCGCAGATATAAATTTGATTGCGTGATTATTGCATAAATTTGCGGAACTGGCCAGTAGAACGCGCAAACGCCGCGACAGGTTTGCGTTAGGCTGACACTGAACAGGACACAGCCTTGAGGAGTTATCGCAATGGGCCCCTTCCCGCATGACGCGCCGCGCGCCACGATCACCGCCGAGAACCCTGCGGGGACAGATGGGTTCGAATTTGTCGAATTTGCCCATCCCGACCCGCAGGTGCTGCGCGACCTCTTTGCCAAGATGGGCTATATCCATACGGCGACCCATAAGACCAAAGCGGTCGAGCTTTGGCAGCAAGGCGATATCACCTATGTGATTAATGCCGATCCCGACAGCTTTGCCGCGCGTTTTGTGCAAGAGCACGGGCCCTGCGCCCCGTCCATGGCTTGGCGCGTCGTGGATGCGCAGCATGCTTTTGAACATGCGGTTGCCAAAGGGGCCGAGCCCTATGAGGGCGCGGATAAAACCGTGGATTGGCCCGCGATCAAGGGAATCGGGGGAAGTCTGATTTACTTCACCGACCAATATTGGGACAGCTCACCCTATAATGCCGAGTTCGACTGGGTGCATGACGCCCATCCTGCGGGGGTTGGGTTCTACTATCTCGATCACCTCACCCATAATGTTCATAAAGGGAATATGGATGTCTGGTTCGACTTCTACGGGGATTTGTTCAATTTCCGCGAAATCCGCTTCTTCGATATCGAGGGTAAATTCACGGGCTTGCTGAGCCGTGCGCTGACCTCGCCTTGCGGGCGTATTCGCATCCCGATCAATGAGGACCGTGGCGAGAAAGGCCAGATTGTCGAATATCTTAAACGCTATAATGGCGAGGGCATCCAGCATATCGCAGTCGGGGCGCAGAATATCTATGCCGCGACAGACCAGATTGCCGAGAACGGGATCAAATTCATGCCCGCCCCGCCTGATGCCTATTATGATTTGAGCAAAACCCGTGTGGTCGGTCATCAAGAGCCGCTGGAGCGGATGCGCAAACATGGCGTCTTGATTGATGGTGAGGGCGTGTTGGGCGGCGGGGAGACGCGGATATTGTTGCAGATTTTCTCCAAGACCGTGATCGGGCCGATCTTTTTCGAGTTTATCGAGCGCAAGGGCGATGACGGTTTCGGAGAGGGGAATTTCAAAGCCCTGTTTGAATCCATCGAAGCCGATCAGATCGCGCGTGGCGTGCTGGACGCGGCGCAGTGATATTCGCGCTCCCGCGCGGTCGTATTTTTGGAAAGATGAAAGACAGGCGCGCGCGGGGGTTATCTGCTTAGAGGGCGCGCCATCCGATATCGGAGCGGCAAAAACCCTCGGGCCAGTCGATCTCTTCCACCATTTTATAGGCACGATCGCGCGCCTCTTTAAGGCTTGCGCCGCGCGCCGTGACATTGAGAACGCGCCCGCCAACCGCTTGGATCGCACCATCGGATTTTCGCGTGCCGGCATGAAACACCATATGGCTGGCATCTTCTGGAAGCGTATCAAGCCCCTTGATCACAGAGCCTTTTTCATAGGAGCCGGGATAGCCCTTGGCGGCCATCACGATGGTCAGGGCATGGTCATCGGCCCAATTGACTTGCGCCTCGGCCAAGCGGTTTTCGGCACAGGCCAGCATCAGATCGAGGGCTTGTGCGCCAAGGCGCATCATCAGCACCTGACATTCAGGATCGCCAAAGCGGACATTATATTCAACAAGGCGCGGCTTGCCGTCCTTGATCATCAGCCCCGCATAGAGAACGCCGCGATAGGGTGTGCCGCGCCGCGCCATCTCGTCGATTGTAGGTTGTACGATGTCGTCCAAGGCGGCTTTGGCGATGGCATCTGACAAGACGGGCGCGGGGCTATAGGCCCCCATGCCGCCCGTATTGGGGCCTTCATCATTGTCATAGGCGCGTTTGTGATCTTGGGCGGTGCCAATCGGAAGGGCGGTTGTGCCATCGGTCAGTACGAAGAAGGAGGCTTCCTCGCCCTCCATGAATTCTTCAATCACGACTTCGGCGCCAGCTGACCCGAATTCGCCTCCGAACATATCGTCGATGGCCGCGAGTGCCGTGTCTTCATCCATGGCCACGATCACGCCTTTGCCAGCGGCAAGACCATCGGCCTTGACCACAATCGGCGCGCCTTGGGCGCGGACATAGGCGCGGGCGGCCTCGGCATCAGTGAAATGCGCGTAGTTGGCTGTTGGGGCTTTGGCCGCGTCGCAGATTTCCTTGGTGAAGGCTTTGGAGGCTTCCAGTTCGGCGGCGGCTTTCGAAGGGCCAAAGGCCAGAATGCCAGAACCGCTCAAGGCATCGACAATGCCTTCGACCAGAGGCGCTTCGGGGCCCACGATCACGAAATCGATCGCGTTTTCAGCGGCGAAATCGGTGACGGCGGCAGGATCGAGAATATCGAGATCGGCGCATTGGGCGATCTGGGCGATGCCGGCATTTCCGGGGGCCACGATCAGCTTGTCACATTTGGGGTTTTGCAGCACGGCCCATGCGAGCGCATGTTCCCGTCCGCCACCACCGAGGATCAGAATATTCATCTTTGCCGCTCCACCTTGGCCTTCTCTGCGCCGCGTTCTAAGGTCAGGGCGCACACAACACAAGCTTGAGCGGAACCGCGCAGAGATGTCTGACCTGATTGATGACGAACCCGAGGGCAATGCGCCCGAATTTACCGTCTCGGAACTCTCGGGCGCGGTGAAGCGCACTGTCGAGGGGTCCTTCTCCTTTGTCAGGGTGCGGGGTGAGGTCGGGCGGGTGTCGCGGCCTGCCTCGGGGCATCTTTATCTTGATCTGAAAGATGACCGCGCGGTTCTGGCCTCCGTGGTTTGGAAGGGCGTGGCGTCGCGGTTGCAGCATCGTCCCGAGGAGGGGATGGAGGTTATTGCGACAGGGCGATTGACGACCTTCCCAGGGCAGTCGCGCTACCAGATGGTGATTGAGGATATCCGACCTGCGGGCGCGGGGGCCTTGATGGCCATGCTGGAAAAGCGCCGTGCGGCTTTGGCGGCGGAGGGGCTTTTCGCCGAAGAGCGCAAACAGGCGTTGCCTTTCCTGCCCGAGGTGATCGGGGTTGTGACCTCACCGTCAGGGGCGGTGATCCGCGATATCCTGCATCGTTTGCGCGACCGTTTCCCGCGCAAGGTTCTGATCTGGCCTGTGGCGGTTCAGGGTGAGAAATGTGCAGGGGAAGTGGCCAATGGTATCCGCGGGTTCAATGCATTGCCGCAAGGTTGTGCTATCCCGCGGCCCGATCTGATCATTGTGGCGCGGGGCGGGGGCAGTCTGGAGGACCTTTGGGGCTTCAATGAGGAGATCGTGGTGCGGGCCGCGGCTGAAAGCGCTATCCCGCTGATCTCGGCGGTGGGGCATGAGACCGACACGACCCTGATCGATTTTGCCTCGGACAGGCGCGCGCCCACGCCCACGGCAGCGGCTGAGATGGCGGTTCCTGTTCGGATGGATATGCTCAACTGGGTGCAGGACCAAGGCGCGCGGATGGGACGGGCGGCGCAAGCGGCTTTGCAGATGCGGGCGCAACGTTTGGGAGATTTGTCGCGCGGCTTGCCACGGCCAGATGCGCTGTTGGAAACGCCGCGCCAAAGGCTGGACCGCGCGGGCGACAAGCTGGGGCCAGCGCTACGCAGCGCCACCCAAGCACGCCGGATCACATTGGACAGGTTCTCGGCCAATTTGCGGCCCGCCTTGGACCGCGCGGTTTCGGTCAAGAGGATCGCCTTGGAGCGGACAGGGGCGGGGCTTTCGCCTTCGGCTTTGCGCCGCACCACGCGGGAGGGCCGCAGCAAGCTGGATAGTCTGGAGCAGCGCCTCTCGCCCGAGCGGATCGAGATACGACTTGCCCAGATGCGGCAACGGCTGGAGGAGCAGTCGGGGCGTTTTGCACATGTGGCGCAGGGTGCCTTGGCCAGTCGTCGTGACAAGCTGGAGGCTTTGGAGCGGTTGCGCCAAACGCTTGGCTATAGGGAAACACTTAACCGTGGATATGCGGTGATCCGTGCGGGGCAGGAGGTGCTGACCAGCAAGGCGGGGGCGGAAAGCCATCCCGCACTGGAGATCGAGTTTTCCGATGGCAGCTTGTCTGTCACGCCCACAGGGGCAAGCACGGCGCGTGCGGCAGCACCCAAACGGGCAGCAAAGGAGGCGCCCCGCAAAGCGGATGGCAGCGATCAGGGAAGCCTGTTCTAGCGCGGGTGGCTTAGACGCGTCGATAGGGGCGTCTTGGCGCTTCGCCACGGGCCATCATCAGATGCTCATGCAGCGGTGGCATGACCAGAAGTGCGAAACCTGTTTGCGAGAATAAAAACAGCATCATCGGCACCCAAAGCAGTGCCATGGCAACGCCAAACCCGCCTGCGATGCGCTGTGCGCTGTCGCGGTCGGTGACGCGGTTGAGAAGCAGCTCATACAGATAGCCGCCTTCCAAGGGGCGCACGGGCATCAACGAGATCAGCAGCAGGAATAAATTCACCTCGGCGGCCATCGCAACAGCATGGTCGAGGCCAAAGGGGGCCAGAATAGGGGCGAGGATCATTCCCGCAGCCCAAAGCGACAGATAGCTTAACGGCCCCATCATCACGATGAATTCTTCGGCCTCGGCAGGTACGGGTTCATGTTCGCAATAGCTGCCCGCGCCATAGATCAGGACGCGCTCAACGGGAATGGCCTGCACATGCGCGGCCCATGCCTTGGCCAGCCCGCCAAAGGTGACGGAGACAAAGATCAGCATCAGGAAAAGCATAGCATCGACCAGCCCCACATTCTGCCGGATCAGCGGCAGCAGCAGGACGGCAAGGAAAAAGATGGTCGAGCCGATATGCAAGGGCACACCACGTGGACCATCAAGGTCCAGTATCACATTGTCATGCCGCATCTTTCACACCTGTTTGGCCCGTCCGATTCGGATCGGGCCTTCCTTAAAGCCTCTGTTGGGTTAACCAATTGGCAGGGAATTCAGGCGGATTTCGCACGAATTATGGCGCAGATTGCGGCCATGTTGAGGAAAAGAAACGCCCCGCTGGCAAAGCTCGGCCGGGCGTTTGAATGGTTTTAGGCGGATTTATCGGGCCTCAGCGGCCCCGAATGCGCGGATCGAGTGCGTCGCGCAGACCATCGCCGATATAATTCACCGACAACACCGTCAGCGAGATTGCCAAGCCCGGCCAGATCACCCGTTCGGGGTTTTGTTGCAGCCAGTCGGTCGCATCAAACAGCAAGCGGCCCCAAGTTGGAAAATCGCTTGGGAAGCCGAGGCCAAGGAAGGACAAGGCGCTTTCGGTGATGATCGCATTGGCAATGCCAAGCGTGGCCGAGACCATGATCGGCGACATCACATTTGGCAGAACATGGCGGGTGATCATGCGACGTGACGGCGTGCCGATGCTTTTGGCAGCCAGCACGAATTCACGCTCTTTCAAGGCCAGCACATCACCGCGCACAACGCGGGCGGTTTGCATCCAGCTTGTGATCCCGATGACGAAGACGATCAGGATGAAGATGCCCCCCTCAGGCCCGAAGGCTGCGCGCAACTGGTCACGGAAGAGCATGATGATCACCAGCAGAAGCGGCAGCAAGGGCAGCGCAAGGAAGAGATCGGTGGTGCGCATCAAGATGCCATCAAGCTTGCGGAAATAGCCCGCCAAAACGCCGATCAGCGTGCCAAGCAGCAGCGAGAGCAACATCGCGGTCAACCCCACAGCGATCGAGGTCTGCCCGCCCATCATCATCCGCGCGAATGTATCACGGCCCAATTGATCGGTGCCCAAAGGATGGGTCCAAGAGGGGCTCGAATTGCGGGCGCGGATATCGATATATTGCGCATCAATGGTCCAGACGAGCGGGCCCAGAAACACGAAGAGCAGAATGAAGATGAAAAAGGCCAGCCCCATCAAGGCGCCTTTATGGGTCTTGAACTGGTCCCAGACATCCCACCACTGGTTGCGCGGCGCGCGGTAGGTTTCCAACTCGACTGCGGGTTTTGCGGTATCAGTCATAGCGGATCCTCGGGTCAAGAACGCCGTAGAGAACATCGGCAAGAAGATTGAAGAGAACGATCAGGACAGCGAAGATAAAGCTCACGGTTTGAACTACGGGAATATCTCCGCCCTGAATGGCGATGATCAGCAATTGGCCAATGCCATTTACCTTGAAGACCTGCTCGGTGATGATCGCGCCGCCAAAGACGGATGGCACATTCAGCGCGATCACCGTGATCACGGGGATCAGCGAGTTGCGCAACACATGGACCAAAACCACGATCTTTTCGGTCAGGCCCTTGGCGCGCGCGGTGCGCACATAATCCTGATTGAGGTTATCAAGCATCGAGGCGCGCATGAAGCGGCTGATCTGGCTGGCATTATAAAGGCCCAACACCATCACAGGCATGATGATCTGTTTGATCTGGACGATGAAACTATCCCAATCCGTCACCTCATGGGTGGTGTCATAGACGCTGGGGAACCAGCCAAGATGCACCGCAAAAATCACGATGAACAAAACGCCTGTGAAAAAGGTGGGAACCGAAAAGCCAAGCATGGAGATGAAGGTGCCGACCTGATCGAAGACCGAATATTGCTTATAGGCCGAGATGATGCCGATCGGCAGCGCGATCAGAATGCCGACCACATAGGAGGTGCCCACAACCCAGAGCGTCTGGGGCATGCGCTGCATGATCAGCTCCATCACGGGGCTGCGCGTCTGGTAGGAGATGATGCGCGGGCCATCTGGGGCGACCTCAAGCCCTGTCCAGCCCTGTATCAGATGCAGCGGCTCGTCCCACATCATGAGTTTGAGCCATTTGAAATACTGGAAGAATAGCGGGTCATTCACGCCGAGGCTTTCGCGGATTTGTTCGCGGACCTCGGGCGGGATCGTCATTGGCAGACCCGCGGTCGGGTCCGAGGGCGACAGTTTCACGATCAGAAAGATGATGAAACTGATGAACAGAAGCGTCGGTATCGCCAGCAGCAATCGGCGGATTGTAAAGGTCAGCATAGGGCGGCGCCTCGGTTCATCAGTTTTCTATTTCGGGAAATCGGGGGAAAGGCGGCACGCCCCCGAAGGGACGTGCCAAGGTCGTGGATCGCGCGATTACTCGGTGCGATGCCAATCCATGATGTTCCACAGCTCGCTGTCCCAATCGGACATGCGGATACCTGCCAGTGTATTGGCATGGGCGGATACACCACCACGGTGGATCAATGGGATGATCGAGTAGGACTGAACGAGCATGTCGTTCATCTCACGTGCCAGACGGCCACGCTCTTCGAGATCGGCAGTGCCTGCCATCTCGACGATCAGGGCGTCATATGCAGGGTCACAGAAACGCTGCATGTTCGATCCCTGCCACTGGCTTTCAGGGCTTGGCCATTCCGAGCAGGACCAGTTCGCCATATAGGCCTGTGGGTCCACACCAGCGAAGTTGTTGGTGTACATCTCGACATCGGCAAAGAACTTCTGGAACGTGTCAGGCGATGCAGGATCACCCCCAAAGAAGACCGAGGCGTCGATATTGCGCAGTTCGGTATCAATACCGATCTCCGACCACCACTGCTTGACCAGCGCTTGCGTGTCCTGACGGACGGCATTGGTCGAGGTCTGGTAGAGAACACTGATTGGAACGCCATTGGCTTCGCGGATGCCATCACCATCGGTATCCATGTAACCCGCTTCATCCAGAAGCGCATTGGCACCAGCGATGTCTTGTACGAGGCATGCGTCATTTGCAGTCGAAGCATAGAGCGCAGGCGCTGGAAGCACGTTACAGGTTGGCTGACCACCAGCACCATAACCGATTTCAACCAGAAGCGCGCGGTCGATGGCCATCGACATGGCTTGCCCGATGATCGGGTCGGTCAGGAAGGGGTGTGGCCCACCTTCCGCTGTTGCGCGAAGATCGCCCAAAGCAGCGTCAGGGTTGGTCTGGTTGAGATGCAAACGCTCGACCGAGGTGCCGAAGGCGGTCACAACAGTGCCAAGGCCTGCAGCTTCCATCTCGGAGAGAATGGTCGGGTCGATCTGGAGGTTCCACGCATAGTCAAACTCGCCGGTTTCAAGAACCGAACGGGCCGCCGCTGCTGCATCGCCGCCACCTTTGAAGGTCACAGATGCGAAATAGGGACGATCAGGGAAACGGAAATTATCATTTGCAACCAGTTCGATCACGTCATTTGGTCGGAACTCGGAGACAACGAAAGGACCAGTGCCGATCGGGCCGAAATTGGCCTCGGTGCATTCAGGGGCACGCGCGCCAAGACAATCGGCGAATTGTGCGGCCTGAATAATCGGGCTCTCGGAGCCGACAAAGGCTGTATAGGGGAACGGCGTGGGGTTTTCGAAATTCACACGCACCGTGCTGTCATCGATGGCTTCCACACTGGTCACACCATCGAAATAGCTGGCCTGCGCACAACCGCCTTCAGGATGGGTGCAGTATTCCCATGTGAAGATCAGGTCGGCAGGCGTCAAAGCGGTGCCATCCGACCATGTAACGCCTTCGGCGATTGTCCATGTGATGGAGGTCAGGTCTTCGGCAATGCCGCCATTTTCAACGGTCGGAATATCCGCAGCCAGCCAAGGCACCATGGTGCCGGACTCGTCGAAACGTGCCATCGATTCCAGAACCAGCGAGGCTGATTCAACTTCCTTGGTGCCACCCGACAGATAGGGGTTCAGCGTAGAAGGGGCTTGCCAATAGATGATATTGAGATGTCCTGATGACCCGCGGGTCATGTGGCCATCGGCCATTGCCGCAAGCGGTGCCAGCGCAAGCGCTGCTGCCGTTCCGGCCAATAGATGCTTCATTTTCATTTGGTACTCTCCTTGTTGGATGCTCACACCTTTGATGCTGCTGTTTGTTCAGCAGTCATTTTTGTGTCGTTATGCAGGTGGCAGGCCACAAAACGGCCGGGTTGCACCTGACGAAATTCGGGGTCTATCTCGCGACAGATATCCATGGCCTTGGGGCAGCGCGTACAAAAATTGCAGCCCTTGGGCGGGTTCGCGGGCGAGGGCACGTCGCCTTGCAAAATGATCCGCTCCGCATTTTCATGGCTTGCGGGATCAGGCTCGGGCACCGCTGATAGCAGCGCCTCGGTATAGGGATGAAGTGGCGCTTCATAGAGCGGGTCGCGCGGGGCCAGTTCCACCACTTTGCCCAGATACATCACCGCCACCCGATCCGCGATATGGCGCACCATCGACAGGTCATGGCTGATGAACAGATAGGTCAGGCCAAGCTGTTCCTGCAAATCCTCCAGAAGGTTCACGACCTGTGCTTGGATAGAGACATCAAGCGCCGCAATCGGCTCATCACAGACAATGAATTTCGGGTTCAGCGCCAAGGCGCGGGCAATGCCGATGCGCTGGCGCTGGCCGCCCGAAAACTCATGTGGATACCGGTTTGCGAAATCGCGGTTCAGACCCACCGCATCCATCAATTCGTAAATCCGCTCAAGACGTTCATCTGCCGAGAGCTTGGTATGCTCCATCAGCGGCTCGCCAATAATGCCCGCCAATGTCATGCGCGGATTGAGGCTGGCCTGCGGGTCTTGGAACACCATCTGCATGGTGGGGCGCATCTTGCGCAGATCATCAAAAGGCGCATTCGCGATTTGCACGCCATCCACCATGATCGAGCCATCGGTCGGCTCATACAACCGCAGGACGGCGCGGCCACAGGTGGATTTCCCACACCCAGATTCGCCCACCAACCCGAGGGTTTCGCCCTCATAAATATCGAAGCTCACCCCATCCACGGCTTTCACATCGCCCGTATGCTTGCGGAAGATGCCCGTATGGATCGGGAAATACATCTTGAGGTCTTTGACCTCGACCAGCTTTTTGGCATCGGTGAAATCAAACATTGCGCGGCGCCCCCTTTGCGGCATCCCAGAAACAGGCCGCGTCATGCTCAGGGCCGACATCGATGCGTTTTGGGTTTTCGGTGGCGCAGCGATCAAATGCATTCGGGCAGCGGTCACGGAACGGGCAGCTGGAGGGGGCAGCACTCAAGATCGGTGGCTGGCCTTGGATCACCTGCAGGCGATCAGCGCGGTCCCCGCTCACGCTTGGTACGGTCTCGAGCAGCATTCTGGTGTAGGGATGTTGCGGGTTGGCAAACAGCTCTTTCACAGGGCCCTGTTCAACGACCTGCCCGCCATACATCACCATGACGCGATCCGCGATGCCCGCGATCACGCCCAGATCATGGGTGATCCAGACAATCGCCATGCCAAGTTTCTGGCGCAGGTCTTTGACCAGTTCCAGAATTTGCGCCTGAATCGTCACATCCAGCGCCGTTGTCGGCTCATCTGCGATCAAAACTTTGGGGTCGCAGGCCAAGGCAATCGCGATCATCACGCGTTGGCGCATACCGCCCGAGAATTGATGCGGGTAATCCGCCAGCCTGCGATCCGCATCGGGAATACCGACCAATTCCAGCAGCTCAATCGCGCGAATGCGGGCGGCTGATTTATTCAGCCCCATATGCTTGCGCAGCGGCTCCATCACCTGAAAGCCCACATTGAACACAGGGTTGAGCGAGGTCATCGGGTCTTGGAATACAAAGCCGATTCTCGCGCCGCGAATGGCGCGCAATTCGTCATCCGTGGCGGTCAGAAGGTCTTTGCCTTCAAAGATTACCTCACCATTTCGGATTTCTGCGGGGGGTGTTGGGAGCAGCTTGATCAGCGACATCATGGTCACGGATTTGCCCGAACCAGATTCGCCCACCACCCCCAAAAGCTCCCCAGGTTTGAGGTGGAAGCTCACATCATTGACCGCGTGGACTTCTCCACGTCGCGTTTTGAAAACGGTGTTCAGGCCCTTGACATCAAGGACTGAGGCGGTGCCTCGATCAAGCATCAAACGACGCTCCTTACCCTGTTGCATGTCCGTCATCTCAGTCGGATGCGGATCATTATGCCCTTCACGCTATCACGGAAATTCGATCCGGCAATACAGAATGATTAGCAGCCTGTTCTGTTTTTGATCAAATGCTCAAATTCTACGCGCATATACTTGACGGTTGATCAATTCAGGCACAGGGTCAGCGTAACGCATCATCGGAGACGCCAATGGCCACCGTTCTATCCGCGCGGGAACTGCTTGAAAAACTTGTATCTTTCCCCACCGTCAGCCGCGACAGCAACCTGCCTTTGATCGATTGGGTTGAGGATTATCTTGGCACGCATGGCATCCATTGCCAGCGCGACTATAACCTCGAAGGTAACAAGGCGAGCCTTTATGCCCATATCGGACCCGAGATTGACGGGGGCGTTATTCTATCGGGGCATACCGATGTTGTGCCCGTGGATGGGCAGGCTTGGGTCACGGACCCTTTCGCCGTTACGGAAAAAGACGGCAAGCTTTATGGGCGTGGCACCTGCGATATGAAGGGGTTTGATGCCTTTGCGATCTGGGCCGCCGTCGAGGCGAAATCACGCGGCGTGTCGCGGCCCATTCAGCTATGCCTGTCGCGGGACGAGGAAATCGGCTGCACAGGCGCGCCACCGATGATCGAACATATGCAGGGCCGCATCCCGCGCGCTGCACTGGCCATAATCGGAGAGCCGACGGAAATGGGGATTGTGACAGGCCATAAGGGTGGCCTTGGGTTTGATCTGCATTTCAAGGGTTTCGAGGTGCATTCCTCGCTGCAGCATACTGGCGTCTCTGCGATCATGGAGGGGGCCAAGCTGATTGATTGGGCCAATCGCATGAATGATGAAAATCAGGCAAAGGCCGATCCTGAAAATGGCTATGAGCCGCCTTGGACCACGCTGCATGTCGGGATGATTGAAGGCGGCACAGCGCATAATATCACGGCCAAGGATTGCCAATTCGTCCTATCCGCGCGCTGCATCCCGAATGAGCCGCTGGAAGAGTGGCGCGTCAAAATTCGTGCCGAGATCGCGCGGATCGAGGCGGGTATGAAGGCCATCCGCCCCGAGGCCGAGATTGTTGTGGATGAACGCTGGGAAGTGCCCGGATTGGTGGCCGAAGAAGATGGTGAGGCCGAAGGTCTCGTGCGTCAGCTCACAGGTCTGAATGCCCGAAATGTAGTCAGTTACGGGACAGAGGCGGGTCAATTTCAGGCAGCGGGCTATTCTTCTATTATCTGTGGTCCTGGAAATATTGCCCAAGCCCATCAACCCAACGAATATCTCAGCCTTGAGCAATTCGCGCTTGGTCAGCAATTCATGGACCGATTACTGGACACACTCGCCTGAAGGAGCAGTGACACAAGATGCCCGTCAAAAACCGCCTTGCCGAAATGGCCTCCGAGATCACCGAGTGGCGCCAGCATCTGCACCGCAACCCCGAGCTGATGTATGAGGTCCATAAAACGGCAGCTTTCGTGGCTGAAAAGCTGCGCGCCTTTGGCTGTGACGAGGTTGTGGAAGGCATCGGGCGCACGGGTGTGGTGGGTGTGATCCATGGCAAATCCAAAGGGTCTGGCCGCGTGGTTGGCCTGCGCGCAGATATGGATGCGCTGCCCATTCATGAGGAAACAGGCCTTGAATATGCCTCCCTGATCGAAGGCTCGATGCATGCATGCGGCCATGACGGTCATACCTCCATGTTGCTAGGGGCTGCCAAATACATGGCCGAGACCCGCAATTTCGATGGCTCGGTTGTGCTGATTTTCCAACCTGCCGAAGAAGGCGGGGCAGGGGCCAAGGCGATGATAGATGACGGCTTGATGGACCGTTTCGGCGTGCAGGAGGTCTATGGGCTGCATAACGAACCGGGAATTCCGGTTGGCACCATGGTGACCTGCCCTGGCCCGCTTCTTGCGTCCTCGGATGAGTTCGAAATCAAGGTGACGGGTGTGGGCGGCCATGCCGCCGAGCCGCATCGCACAGTTGATACCACGCTTGTTGCTGCACAAATTGTGGTCAGCCTCCATTCCATCGTGTCGCGCAATATCGACCCGCTCCGCTCGGTCGTGCTGACGGTTGGCACCTTCAGCACAGATTCAGGGGCCTCGAATGTCATTGCGCACACGGCTGTGATGGAAGGCACCGTGCGCTGCCTTGACGAGGGGGATCGCGCCGTGGCCGAGGCGCGCGTGCGCCGTGTGGCCGAGGATACGGCCAGCGCCTTTGGTGCGCAGGCCGAGGTGATCTGGATGCCGGGCTATCCCGTGACAGTCAACACACCCGAAGGCGTTGAGCGTGCCGTCGATGCCGCCCGCGCGGTCATGCAGCATGTCGATGGCAATTCCCTGCCGATCATGCCATCCGAGGATTTCTCATATATGTTGCAAGAGCGTCCCGGCGCGTATCTCTTTCTTGGCAATGGGGATAGCGCCATGTGCCACCACCCGAAATATAATTTCAATGATGATATCATCCCCTATGGGTCCAGCTTTTTCGCCGAATTGGTGGAACGCCGGATGCCATCGGCCTGACCCTTCCCACCGACAGGAGAGACCCCATGCCCGTCAAGAACCGCTTTGCCGAATTGTTGCCCGAGATCACCGAATGGCGCCGCGATTTGCATGAAAACCCCGAAATCCTATTCGAGACACATCGCACCTCGGCCATTGTGGCAGACAAGCTCAAGGCCTTTGGCTGTGATGAGATCGTGACAGGGATCGGGCGGACAGGCGTTGTGGCCATCATCAATGGCAAGACCAACACATCGGGCAAAACCATCGGTCTGCGCGCCGATATGGATGCATTGCCGATCCATGAGGAAACGGGTCTGGATTATGCCTCCAAGACGGATGGCGCGATGCATGCCTGCGGCCATGACGGGCATACGGCCATGTTGCTGGGGGCTGCGAAATATCTGGCCGAGACGCGCAATTTTGATGGCAGGGTCGCCGTGATCTTCCAGCCTGCCGAAGAGGGCGGCGGGGGCGGTCGCGAGATGGTCGAAGACGGTATGATGGAGACCTTCAAGATTGATGAAGTATACGGCATGCACAATTGGCCTGGTCTGCCCACGGGGCAATTCGCGATCCGTTCAGGCCCGTTTTTCGCAGCGGCTGATCAATTCGATATCTATGTGACGGGTCTGGGTGGCCATGCCGCCAAGCCGCAAGAGACGATCGATACCACGGTTGTGGCCTCCCATATCGTGATCGCGCTTCAGTCCATCGCCAGCCGCAATCTGGACCCTGTGAAACAGCTTGTTGTTTCGGTCACAGGCTTTGCCACAGGCTCGATGGCGCATAATGTGATCCCCGAGACTGTGCATCTCAAAGGCACCGTGCGCACCATGGACCCCGATGTTCAGGATATGGCCGAAAAGCGCCTTACGGAAATTGCCGAGGGCACAGCCGCGATGATGGGCGGCAAGGTTGAGGTGGATTACCGCCGCGGCTATCCTGTGATGGTCAATGCCGACGCCCAAACAGAATTCGCAGCCGAGATCGCCAAATCGGTATCAGGCAGTTGCGAAGATGCCCCCTTGGTCATGGGCGGCGAGGATTTCGCCTTTCTGGCCAATGCGCGCCCGGGTGCCTATATCCTTGTGGGCAATGGCGACACGGCGATGGTTCATCACCCAAAATACAATTTCAATGATGAAGCGATCCCTGCGGGCTGTTCATGGTGGGCCGAGATTGTCGAGAAACGCCTGCCAGCTGCGTAAAGGACATTAAGATGTGGGAAGATCGTTACGCCGCTGAGGATGGGTTCCTGTTCGGGCGCGCGCCAGCCGCATTCCTTGCTGAAAACCCGTGGCTGACACAAGGCGCCGAAAGCGCGCTTTGCGTGGCCGATGGCGAAGGGCGCAACAGTGTCTGGATCGCGGGTCAGGGGCTTGATGTTACCAGCTTTGATCTGTCATCCACCGCTGTCGCCCGCGCCAATGGGCTGGCCGCTGAGCTTGGGGTGTCGCTTAGCGCCCATGTCTCGGATTGGGAGGCATGGGACTGGTCGCGCCAGTTCGATATGGTCGTGGCGATCTTTATTCAATTCGTAGGGCCCGATGGCCGCGCCCGTCAATTCGAGACGCTTAAACAGGCCGTCCGTCCGGGGGGACGGATTGTTATGCATGGCTATACGCCTGAGCAGATTGAGCTTGGCACAGGCGGCCCACCCTCGGCGGCCAATATGTATACGCCCCAGATGCTTGCGCAGGCTTTTGATGGATGGACGATTGAACGCTTGGCCGCTTATGAGCGCGAGGTTCAAGAAGGCCGTGGCCATTCAGGACGCTCGGCCCTGATTGATTTGGTCGCGCGTAAACCTGAATAGGGTGCTAGCCGCCCGTATGGCTCATATGCCGTGAGACCTGACCATCCACCGTCTGGCGGGAATAGTCGAAATCATGGCCTTTGGGCTTGCGGGTGATCGCATCACGGATCGCGGTCTCAAGCACTGCATTGTCGCTTGAGGCACGCAATGGCGCGCGCAGATCGGCCATATCCTCTTGGCCGAGGCACATATAAAGCTGGCCGGTGCAAGTCAGGCGCACACGATTGCAGCTTTCGCAGAAATTATGCGACAGCGGCGTTATAAAGCCGATCTTTTGCCCGCTTTCTTGAAGCTGGACATACCGCGCAGGCCCGCCTGTGCGCTCGGCCAGATCGATCAGGGTGAATTTCTTGGCCAGTCGCGCGCGCAGATCATTGAGTGACCAATATTGATCAAGACGGTCCTCATTGCCCAAATCCCCCATTGGCATCACTTCGATGAAGGTCAGGTCCATCTTCTCGCGCGCGCACCACTCTTGCAGGGTGAACAGCTCGTCTTCGTTGAACCCCTTCAGGGCAACCGCATTGATCTTGATCTTGAGACCTGCCGCCTTGGCAGCCTTGATCCCCTCCAGCACTTGGGGCAGCCGCCCCCAGCGGGTGATCTCGGCGAATTTCGTGTCATCCAATGTATCAAGCGAGACATTCACCCGCCGCACACCCGCCGCGTAAAGCTGCTCGGCAAAGCGGCCAAGCTGGCTGCCATTGGTGGTCAGCGTCAACTCCTCCAAAGCGCCTGATTTCACATGCTCGCCCATGGCCTCGAAGAAGGTCATGATATCGCGGCGCACCAAAGGCTCACCCCCCGTGATCCGCAGCTTTTTGACGCCCATATTGATGAAGGTGGAACACATGCGGTCCAGCTCCTCCAGCGTCAGAAGCTCCTTCTTGGGCAGGAATGTCATGTTCTCGGACATGCAATACACACAGCGGAAATCGCAGCGATCAGTGACCGAGACACGCAGATAGGAAATCGCGCGTGCAAAGGGATCGATAAGTGGAGGCGTGGTCGTTGTCATGGCGGAAACCTAGTGGGCCTGAGACAGCGCTGCAAGGCCTGTCGCAGGCTACTCCATGCCTTTGCGAATACGCCGCACGATCAGCCAGACAAACAGCACAACAGGGATGACGGCCATGCCCGTGACCAGTGTCTTGGACAGGCCCGCCGCCTCGGCCATTGGCGCGAGGATATAAACCACAAGATTGACCGCGTAATAGCTGATCGCCACGACCGAGAGGCCCTCAACCGTCTTTTGCAATCGCAATTGCAGGGCTGCGCGTTCATCCATGCTTGCCAGCAATTGCTGGTTCTGGGCGGAACGGTCCACATCAACCCGTGTTCTGAGCAGATCGCCCGCGCGAATGGCGCGTTCGGTCATTTGCTGCAACCGCCGCTCGGTGGATTTGATCGTGCGCATCGCAGGGTCAAAGCGGCGCATCATGAATTCGCCAAAGGTTTGCCGCCCCAGAAAACGCTGCTCGCGCAGCACTTCGATCCGCTGGTTCACCAAGGCTTCATAGGCGCCCGTTGCGCCAAAACGAAAGGCGGTTTCGGTCTGGATTTTTTCCAGCTCGGCCGCGATGGATAAAAGCTGGCTGAGGGTTTCATCAGGCTTGGACAGATCGCCCGTCATATCGCTGACCAGTTGCGTGAGATCCTCGTCAATCTCGCCCATACGCCGCCCGATTTCGCGCGCGCGTGGCAGGCCCAACATGGACATGGCTTTATAGGTCTCGATCTCGCAAATGCGTTGGACAATGCGGCCTTTGCGGCGCTCGCCTGTATCGCTATGGGTGAACAGGGCAAAGCGCATATGGCCTGCGCTATCAATCCTGAAATCACCTGCCAGTATCGCCGTGTCATCCAGCACATGGCTGACTGCAAGGCTTTCAGGCACGAACCATTCCGACAGCATCTCTTCGATATCGGCGCTTTTTTTCGGTGCAGCCGTGATTTTGATATGGGCCGAGGTGATGCGCTGACCGGGTGCGGCTTCCAGCCAGTCTTCAGGGAATATGTCCCAATTGGCTGGGTCAAAATCGCGCTGCGTCCCGTTTTCCATAAAGGCTGTGTAGGACACGAACTCCGTATGCATTTCCCATTTCAGGCTGAATTTTCCCAAATTGCCGAAATAATGCGTGGCATCGGGTTGCGGATGCTGGACCCCGAAGCGATCCAGCAATTGCAGCAAATGCGCGCGGTCAAGATCACGGTCGCGCTGAGCGGCATCCTTTGGCTGTTTGAAGGCCACAAAAAGGGCCTGCCCCAGACCTTTGAGCGAAGGAAACGGGCGCGCGTGAAGCTCATTGGCCAGCGCATACCTTAACGGATGGTCTTCAATCGGCGGCATAATTTTGTTTTTCCAAATCTTTCCTGCCTCATGAGATACCCTGAAAATTCCGCAAGTAAACCAAAAATGCTATATAAAACCGTAACTTGGCGGCATGCATTGGCATGCTGACCCGGCTGTACAGCTGGGAGGCTGGCCATTCCGCGCCTTAAACAGGGTCAGGTGACCGCCTGCCTTGCGTGAAATTCAGGGCGATCCCAAAGACGGTTTTGCATGATATCACTGATATGGCTGACGGCGGCATCAACCTCTGCGTCCCCGATGAACAGGGGCGTGAAGCCAAAACGCATGATATCTGGCGCGCGAAAATCACCAACAACCCCGCGCGCAATCAGCGCTTGCATCGCGGCATAGCCATGCTCGAACCGAAACGAGACCTGACTGCCGCGCAGGTCGGGATCACGGGGCGAGGCCAGCACAAGATCAGGACAGGCCGCTTCAACCCCCGCGATGAAACGTTCGGTCAATGCGATGGATGCGGCACGGATATCGGCCATCTCGACCCTATCCCAGATATCAAGCGCCGCTTCCAAAGCGCGCATTTGCAAAATCGCGGGCGTCCCGATCCGCATCCGCGCAATGCCGCCCCCGGGGCGGTAGTCGGGATCAAAGGCGAACGGGGCTTCATGACCTAACCAGCCGTTCAAGACAGTATGGGCCGTGTCACTATGGCGGGGGGCAACATAGATGAAGGCGGGCGCACCTGGCCCGCCATTGAGGTATTTATAACTGCACCCCACAGCGAAGTCGGCACCAGCACCTGCAAGATCAACCTCGATGGCCCCTGCGGAATGCGCCAAATCCCAAATCGTGACGATGCCACGCGCCTGCGCCAATCGTGTAAGCCGTGCCATGTCATGTTTGCGGCCCGTGCGGTAATCCACCTCCGTGAGCATCAATACAGCCACATCGTCACCAAGCGCGCTCTCAACCTCTTCCGGCTCCACCACACGAAGCGCGTAATCCCCGCCCAAGCTCTGCAACAATCCTTGCGCCATATAGAGATCGGATGGAAAATTCCCCCGATCCGACAACACAACGCGGCGCGGGGTCATCGCCAATGCCGCCCCCAATGCCTGATAAACCCTGAGCGACAGCGTATCGCCCACAACAACCGATCCAGCCTCGGCGCCAATCAAACCCGCAATGCGATCGCCGAGCCGCTGCGGCAAATCCATCCAACCCGCCTTGTTCCAACCCGTAATCAGCATGTCCCCCCATTCGGCGTCCATAGACGCGCCCACCCGCTCGGTCGCGGCTTTGGGCAAGGGGCCCAGAGAATTGCCATCGAGATAGATCATCCCGTTGGGCAGATGGAACATCTCGCGGGTGGCTGCAAAATCACTCATGATATTCTTTGCTTTCCAAATACTTTGGGGGTGCGGGGGCAAAGCCCCCGTTGGGTGCTCATTATCAAAACCCTGCGTATGTGTTGAGCGTGGATTTCGTATTTTTGGAAAGATGAAATCTGTTCCTTCAGGACACTTGCCCGCCCGCGATCTGGATCGTCTGACCATTCACCGAGCGCGCGGCATCCGAGCAGAGCCAGAGCGCGCTGGCTGCAATCTCATCCACCTCAAGCAGGGTTCTATGCCGATTGCCTTTTGCCAGATAGGCGCGGGCGTCTTCATTCGAGATACCTTGCCGTTGCGAAATCTCTGCAGCGTTGCGGGTCACGATAGGGGTATCCACATAGCCGGGGCAAAGCGCGTTAAAGGTCATTTTGCTGCCCATATATTCCTCCGAGAGGCCGCGGATCAGGCCGATAACGGCGTGTTTCGAGGCTGTGTAGGCAACGGCACCTTTCAGCCCGCGCACGCCTGCGATGGAGCTGATGGCGATGACACGTCCCCAATCATCGCGGGCCAAGCTTTCCATGCAGGCTTGGATCGTGAGGAAGCAACCGTCGAGATTGGTGGCCATGATGCGCCGCCAATGGGTCATATCGATCTTGGACCATGCCATGGGCTCGGCCAGCCCTGCATTGGCCACGCAAATTGAGATGGGGCCGCGCGCCTCACAGGCCGATTTGATACCAGCGCGCAGATTGCTCTCATCTGTGACATCCATTGCAAGCGGGTGGAGGCGGGGATTGTCTTGGGCGATATCGCGCAAGCGAGCCTCGTCGCGGCCGGTGATGGTGACATTGGCCCCTTGCTCGGCGAGAGCATGTGCGATGGCCAAGCCAATGCCCGTGCCGCCGCCTGTCACAAGCGCATGACGCCCTTGATGCTCCATTCCGCTACCCTCCCTTGGTGCTTCGCAAAGCCTAGCGGTCTGGAAAGGCGCGACAAGGGTGTATTTGCGTCTGCTAGAGTTCGGTTGTAGAAAGGCTGCTGGACGAGGGGATTGCATAAGTTGCGCGGTATACCATTGTGCACGCAATAAATTGTCGCGAGCCGCGTTGTGAAGCGCGCTCGAGCTTGGTATGGGACATTCCGAGGGATAATTAAGAGGGATTTCGCGTGAAAATTGGCGCTCCTAAAGAGATTGAACCGGGCGAATCGCGGGTAGCGATGACGCCTGAGAGTGCAGCTCAGCTGCAAAAACTGGGCTATGACTGCGTTGTCGAAACTGGCGCTGGTGTCGCGGCAGGTTTCTCGGATGCGGCCTATAAGGCGGCTGGTGTGCAGGTCGTGAAGACGGCAGCGGCGCTGTGGAAAGCGGTTGATGTGGTCGCCAAGGTGCGCCCGCCGCTGGAGGCAGAGATCAAGCGCTTCAAGGAAGGCCAGCTTCTGATCTCCTTCTTTTATCCTGGTCAGAATGAAGAGCTGATGGAGCTTGCCAAATCCAAGGGCGCGAATGTGATCGCGATGGATATGGTGCCGCGTATCAGCCGCGCGCAGAAAATGGATGCGCTTTCCTCGATGGCCAATATCGCGGGCTACCGCGCGGTGATCGAAGCGGGCAATAATTTCGGCCGTTTCTTCACCGGACAGGTGACCGCTGCCGGTAAAGTGCCCCCCGCCAAGGTTTTGGTCGTGGGCGCTGGTGTTGCAGGGCTTGCCGCGATCGGAACGGCGACCAGCCTTGGCGCGATCACCTATGCTTTTGATGTGCGTCCCGAAGTGGCCGAGCAGATTGAATCGATGGGGGCCGAGTTTGTCTTCCTTGATTTCGAAGACAGTCAGGACAGTGCAGCGACTGGTGGCTATGCGGCCCCTTCCAGCCCTGAATTCCGTGAAAAGCAGCTTGAGAAATTCCGCGAGCTTGCCCCCGAGATCGACATTGTCATCACCACGGCCCTGATCCCCGGACGCGATGCGCCTGTGCTCTGGACCAAGGACATGGTCGAGATGATGAAGCCGGGCTCGGTGATTGTCGATTTGGCCGCCGAGCGCGGTGGCAATTGCGAGCTGACACAAATGGATGAGCGGGTTGTCTCGGATAATGGTGTGGTCATCGTCGGCTATACCGATTTCCCGAGCCGCATGGCCGCGCAATCCTCGACGCTTTATTCCAACAATATCCGCCACATGATGACGGATTTGACCCCTGAGAAGGATGGTCAGGTCAATCACAATATGGAGGATGATGTGATCCGCGGGGCGACTGCGGTCTTTGGCAGTGAAATCACCTTCCCGCCGCCGCCACCCAAAGTGGCCGCGATTGCCGCAGCTCCTAAAAAAGAAAAAGCCAAAGAGTTGACGGCTGAAGAAAAGCGCGCCGCTGAAACTGAAGCCTTCAAGACCCAAACCCGCAATCAGGTTGGCCTTTTGGCCGTTGGTGCGGCTTTGGTGCTGGGTGTCGGCTTGATCCCAGGCATGCCTGCAAGCTTCATGCAGCACTTTATTGTCTTTGTGTTGTCGGTCTTTATCGGGTTTCAGGTCATCTGGAATGTGGCGCATTCGCTGCACACCCCTTTGATGGCTGTGACCAATGCGATTTCCTCGATCATTATCCTTGGTGCGCTGATCCAGATCGGATCCTCCAGCGCCTTGGTCACGATCCTTGCTGCACTTGGCATCTTCATGGCGGCCGTGAATATCTTCGGCGGCTTCCTTGTCACTCGGCGCATGCTCGCCATGTTCCAGAAATCTTAAGGGGGCAGGCGAAATGGAAAACGCATTTACCATCGCGGCCTATGTTGTTGCCGCAATCTTGTTCATCCTGTCACTGGGCGGGCTCTCGGGCCAAGAAAGTGCCAAGCGAGCGGTTTGGTATGGCATCACTGGCATGGCAATTGCTGTCTTTGCCACAATCGTTGGACCGGGTTCGGGGCTTTGGCTTTTGTCATTGGTTCTGATCGCCTTGGGCGCAGGCGTTGGTTATCAATTGGCCACCAAGGTCGAGATGACCCAGATGCCTGAGCTTGTGGCGATCATGCATAGCCTTGTCGGTCTTGCGGCTGTCTTTGTGGGCTTCAACGCGCATATGCAGATCGAGCTGATTACATCGATCTTCAACGAAGCCGAGCTGGCCTTCCCTGTTGCGGGTCATGCCGCTGATCAGGCCGCACAACATGCTGGATTGATGGATGGGCTTTCGGCTTTCGGGCAGCTCATTGCCAAGAAAAGCAGCGTCGAGATCGGCATTTTGCGGGTCGAGCTGGTGCTTGGTATCTGGATCGGTGCTGTGACCTTTACGGGCTCGGTCATTGCTTATGCCAAACTGTCGGGCAGCTCCTCGCTTCTGCCGTTCTCGATTGATACGGGCGCAAAGAAACTGCCTGGCGGTCATTTCCTGAATGCAGGCGCGGCTGCTCTGTCTGCGCTTTTGTTGGTGATCTATCTTGCCAATGGCGGCACTTGGGCGCTGATCCTGTTGGCTTTGGCAGGTCTGTTCATCGGCTACCATCTGATCATGGGGATCGGCGGGGCGGATATGCCCGTGGTTGTGTCCATGCTGAATTCCTATTCGGGATGGGCGGCGGCTGCGATCGGCTTCTCGCTTGGCAATGATCTGTTGATCGTTGTTGGTGCTTTGGTTGGCTCCTCGGGCGCGATCTTGTCCTATATCATGTGTAAGGCGATGAACCGCTCCTTTGTCAGCGTCATCTTGGGCGGGTTCGGCACCACATCCGGCCCCGCGCAAGAGATTGAGGGAGAGCAGGTGGCAATTGATGTGGACGGCGTTGCCGCCGCGTTGAACGAGGCCGATAGCATCGTCATCATTCCGGGCTATGGCATGGCGGTCGCACAGGCGCAGCAATCTGTGTCGGAATTGACGCGCAAGCTGCGTGCGGCTGGCAAAAACGTCCGCTTTGCGATCCATCCTGTGGCGGGCCGTTTGCCTGGCCATATGAATGTTCTGCTGGCCGAGGCGAAAGTGCCTTATGACATCGTGCTGGAAATGGACGAGATCAATGATGACTTCCCCTCGACGGATGTGGCCATTGTTATCGGCTCCAATGACATCGTGAACCCCGCCGCCCAAGAGGACCCGAATTCCCCCATCGCGGGCATGCCGGTTCTGGAATGCTGGAAGGCGAAGCAGGTCTTTGTATCCAAGCGTGGTCAGGGCACGGGGTATTCTGGCATCGAGAACCCGCTTTTCTATAAAGAGAATACGCGGATGTTCTATGGCGATGCGAAAGCATCCATCGACAGCCTTCTGCCCAAGGTCGACTAAGACCCGCAGGCAGACGTATCGTAAACGGGGCGGCCTTGCGGGGCCGCCCTTTTTGCTGTGAGGTGTCGGATGAGGGCGCGGGCGCGCGCATCCTTAGCGTCACTTGGTTCGGGATCGGCAGCATGGCTTTGGAAAATATTGTGGATATGGAGCGCCACCCGATCGGGCGGGTGGAGTTCGGGGCCAGATGCAATACAGCGCTGGATCGTGACGGGGTCTTGGTGCTGCAAGGATTCATCCGCCCTGACGCGCTGGCCGAGATGCGAAAGGAGGCCGAGGCAAGCCAAGATCGGGCCTATTTCTGCGCGCAGGATCACTCGGTTTATCTCACACCTGATGATGCGAGCTTTGCGCCTGAGCATCCCGCCAATCGCAAGGTTGTCTCCTCTAAAGGCTGCATCTGCGATGATGTTCTGGATGCAACTTCGCCCTTGCGCC
The DNA here is from genome assembly GCF_053570515.1 of Rhodophyticola sp. SM2404. Classification (NCBI taxonomy): domain Bacteria; kingdom Pseudomonadati; phylum Pseudomonadota; class Alphaproteobacteria; order Rhodobacterales; family Roseobacteraceae; genus Rhodophyticola; species Rhodophyticola sp. SM2404. The sequence goes on along the minus strand of NZ_JBSEDL010000002.1, from coordinate 5,474 downwards.
GCCTCTATGATGACAGCGTCTTTCGGCAGTTCATATGTGCTGCCACCGCTCAAAGCGAAGTGCATCCCTATGCCGACCCGCTGTCTTCCATCAACATCCATTACGCCAATCGTGGGCAGGAGCTTGGCTGGCATTTCGACAATTCTTCCTTCGCCACGACATTGCTTATCCAGAAGCCCGAAGCGGGAAGCCGTTTCGAGTACATCAAGGATCTGCGGGATGCCGATGCGGGCGAGATGAATTATGAGGGCGTCGCGGCCCTACTTGATGGCAAGGTCACGCCGCAGGTCCTACAGATGGAACCGGGCGATCTGGTGTTGTTTCGCGGGCGAAACTCAATCCACCGTGTTTCGCCCAATGAAAGCGATACCACCCGCATGCTGGCGGTTCTGGCCTATAATTCCGAGGCTGGGGTGGAGCTGTCACCCAATGCGCGGATGACCTTTTACGGACGTTTAACGTAACAGGCCCAAGCTGCCCCGCACCCGCTTTCACTTCGTCAGGATCAACTTGCCAGCCCGCGTGATGCGCAGGGTATAGGTCTTGTCATCCAGCGTGATCAGCGCCGTGCCGTCTTCGCCGGTCAGGGCATGTGCCTCATGTATTGGCAGGCGGGAATGGGGGTGGGGTGCGCCTTCGGGATGAACGGTGGAGGACGGATATGACATCTACACTAGGTCTCGTGTTGAATTGGTAGGAGTGAGCTCAGCTTTGCCGAATCTCGCTTTGAATGTCAATTCTGACTTTTTTTGTCGGATTAAGCTTTTTACGCGGCGACACGCGCTTTCAAAATACCCACGCGCGCTCTGACCTCGTCGCGGATTGGCCCGTTGCGGGGTGCATCGCGCAAGGTGGTGAACCAATGCTCGGGCGGGGCTTTGCCTGCGCGCGATTTTTCCCAAACCAAATCGCGCAGCACGGCCTCTCCCTCAGGGGGGAGGCGCTCGGGGATGTCGAAGCCATTCATATTGGCCCAAATCCCCGTCCAAAGCCTGCCGACCGACCACGGGTTATACCCGCCGCCGCCAAGCACCAGCAGCCTTGGGCAGCCCAAGCCCATAAGGGCGCGCAGGACGGCCCAATGCGCGTTATTGGACAATGTCAGCCGCGAGAGAGGGTCTTCCTCAACGGCATCGGCCCCGCATTGCAAAACAATCGCGTCAGGGGCAAAGCCGTCAATGGCAGGCAGGATCAGCTCCTGCGTGATCATCGCCATCTCGCTGTCATTAAAGCCGCGCGGCACTGGCAGGTTCAGGCAATTGCCGCCGCCATCTTCCTCCAGCTTGCCCGTAAATGGCCACCGCCTTTCCTCGTGAATCGAGATCAAAAGGCAATCGGGGTCACCCGCCAATCCATGCTCCACACCGTCGCAATGATGCGCGTCGATATCGAGATAGACGATCCGTGTTGCACCCGCGCGGCGCAGTGACAGGATCGCAAGGACAGGATCATTGAGATAGCAAAACCCGTTGGCACGGTCGGGCAGCGCGTGATGCGTGCCTCCGCCCGGGTGGTAGATCATCCCGCCTTTGGCCAGCAGCTCGCCTGCCAAAAGCGCACCGCCAGCCCCTGTTGCGGGCCTGCGGAACATCTCGGGGAAGATCGGGTTGGATACCGTTCCCAGCCCGTGCCGTCTCTGTGTTTCCTCGCTGGCATGCTGCGTTGCCTCACAGTCTTGCAAGGCGCGCAGATAGTCAGGGCTGTGCCAGATCGACAACGCTTTGGCTTTTGCGCGGGGGCTGGTGCGGAACTGTTCGCGCGGCAACCACCCCATGGCACGGGACAGGTCCATTACCGTGGACACACGCGGCACCCGCAAAGGATGCCATGCCCCATAGCTGGAGCCGCGGTAAATCTCCGATCCGAGAAAAAGGGGTTTGGTCAGCGCAGTCACTGCGCCAGCATCGCCTCGATTGCGCCGGTGATCTGCCCGCTCATCGGGCTGGTTCTGCTGCCCCATGTATCCATAACCTGCCCCTCGCCATCCAACAAAACCTTGTTGAAATTCCAGCGCGGGCGGAAGTCGTGATCTTGATCAAGCCATGCAAAAAACGGATGCGCATCAGGCGCGCGGATACGGGTGATTTCGGTCATTGGCAGGGTCAGGTTGAAATTCAATTCGCAGAATTCGGCGACATCTTCCTCTGTGGCCAATTCCTGCGCGAAATCATCCGAGGGCACCGCCAAAACGACAAGCCCGCGTGGGCCATAAGCATCATGCAGGGCCTGTAATTCGTCATATTGCGGGGTGAAGGCGCAGAGCGACGCCGTGTTTACCACCAAAACAGGCTGCCCCCGCCAATCCGAGAGAGCATATTCCCCGCCATCAATAGAGGCAAAGCGGAAATCATCCGCCGCAAAACCCATGATCGGCACGAGGCTGAACAAAAAAGAGGCAATGGATATGCGAAAAAGATGGGGCATTGGGCGGTCTCCGATCAGTTTTTAACCTATGTCGCGACAAGATGCGGTCAAGCGGCGTGATATTGATAGTCTCGTTACATAGAATCGCATAATTTGGTGGGAGGTTTGTATATTCCCACCAAATCATGCGATTATAGGCTCAAATGAGCAGTTTATTGACCCATCAGGCCCCATTAAAACTGGGCAGCGCTGCAAAGCGCGACCCGCGTATTCAATGCGCGGCCTTATGCTATCGCGTGAAGAAATCGGGTGCGGTCGAGGTCTTGCTGGTCTCCTCTCGGGAAACGGAACGCTGGATTGTGCCCAAGGGCTGGCCGATGAATGGCAAGACCCCTGCGGAGGCTGCAGCCGTTGAGGCATGGGAAGAGGCTGGGGTAAAAGGCAGGGTTATTGATCTGTGCATCGGGCTCTATTCCTATAATAAAGTGCTTGATGACGGGTCGGCGCTGGCCTGTGTGGTCACAGTTTTCCCGATCCGCGTAAAAACCCTTGAGGATGTTTTTCCCGAGGCGGGCACGCGTAAACGCAAATGGTTCAAACCTGCGAAAGCGGCCAAAAAGGTGCGTGAGAAAAGCCTCAAACGCCTCGTGGAAAATTTTGACCCTTCGGGTTTTCACAAGACCAAGTGACACCCTTTCGACAGGGGGTGCTGATCTATCTGCCGCTTGAATCTGCGGGGTAAGACTATAAGTATCGGCTCTCATGATCAGATACCGATTGAAATGTTCCCAAGATCACAGCTTTGAAAGCTGGTTCCAATCCGCCGAGGCCTTTGAGGGGTTGGCGGGTAAGGGGCTGGTTGCCTGTGCGATCTGCGGGGATAGTGATGTCACCAAAGCGATCATGGCCCCCAATCTGTCCCGCAAGGGGGACGCGGGCAAAGACGCGCCAACCTTGGCCGAGCCGTCGCATCCTGCGGAACAGGCCTTAAAGGACATGCGCGAAAATCTGGAAAAGAACTCCACCTATGTGGGGGGCAAATTTGCCGATGAGGCGCGCAAGATCCATCTAGGCGATGCACCTGAGCGCCAAATTCACGGCGAGGCCAAGCCTGAAGAAGCCAAAGCCTTGATCGAGGATGGCGTCCCCATCCTGCCGATCCCGTTCTTGCCCAAATCCAAAGCTAATTGAGTCGATATAGAGCCACTATCTGAGGGTAAACGCCCAAGGCGCGAGGTCTAGGTCACGGAAATGCCCATGGCGGCGTATTCGGCGGCATCCGCTTCATCCGTGGTGCGTTCGATCTGTTTGATCAGGGGCGATTGCGCGATCATTTGCGCGATATGGCTGTCGGGCACACCCTTGGCCTGCAAGCCTGCCACCTGTTTCTTGGCCTCGGGCGGTAGGGATTGGGTATAGAGTACCTGAGTCAGCGCCTCATAGGGCACAGCGCCCGCGGCGCGCAGGGCTTGCAGCCGCGCGTCATAATCTGCGCGGGCTTTGAGCCCATCCAAGCGCGCCTGATGAAACGCCTCTGCACGGGTTTGCAACTCGGCAAGCAGGGGGTCAGCAAGATAGGCATCGCGCTTGTCCTTGAGCGCTTTCAGATGCTGTTTCAGCCCGTCTTGGGGGGCCTCATTCCGATCAAAGATCGCGAAATAGGCAGGGTCATATTTGCCCGTCTTATTATTCACATTCCCTCGGAGATCGCGCAGCAGGAAATTCTCAAGACTGCGAGTCGCGAAATGTTTCACCTCGGCCAGATCATACCCGACCGTATGCGTCGAGGAACGCCAAGCCTCGGCCTTGAAGCGCTTGGTCAGCGGGCGGCCTGAGCCATTGACCCATAGCTGGTCCAGCAAAGCGGCCTCCCGCTGGGGGGAGGTTTTACGCTGCTTGATGCTGGGGCGGTGGATGCCGAATTTCATATTCTCAAAAGGGCGGAACAGGGTTTTCACGCCCCAACCTTTGCGGAAATCATCGCGCGCACCGCGTGCATACTGCGCGGTCACAAGGCCTGGGTTCCATGCCTCAAGCCCGTTTGAGCCCATGATCCGCCATGTCAGGGCAAGGGCATCCGTGCCCTCAGGCAAAGCCTCCAACAGGTCGCGCAGGTGGCCATCGCCCCTTTTGATATGCAGGAATTCATCGGCATCCATCACAAGCACCCAATCGCTTTGGGTGATGGCTGGGTTTTTCTCGGCGAGGGTCAGGGCGTTGGGCTGGGGTTTCTTTCCCTCAGGCACCATATTGGGGAAAGCGCGCAACTCGCCCATTTCCTCAAGACGCGCAAGCATCTGCGATGTGCCATCTGAGCAATCGTTGAAATAGACGCAGATATTGTCAAACCCGATAAGCCGATGGAACGCCACCCATTCCAGCAAATAGGGGCCTTCATCCTTCATCATGGTGACAATGGTTGCGGTATGCGGGGCGTTTGCCATCGGGCCTCAAAGGTCTTTGTTCGTTTTGAGCAAGGATGTCTGGCATAGGCGCAACGGGCAAGGTGAATTTGCCCTCATTGCAAATGCCCGATGTTGTCTCCACCCTTCTTCTGTGGTCCCTTATGGGCAAGAAAAAAGCAAGACAGGCACGCTTGAATGGCGGTTCGCATCCCTAAAATCATGGGCCATATCTGGATTGGCCCGAAACCTATGCCCAAAGACTGGATGCGGTCTTGGCCGGAGATGCATCCCTCATGGGAATATCGCATCTATGACAATGACTTCTTGATGCGCTTTCCGTTCCGCACGCGAAAACTGATCCATGAGTATTTCTCGCGGGGGGAATATGCGGGTGTGCAGGATTTGATGCGCTATGAAATCCTCTATGAATACGGGGGTTTTATGGCCGATGCGGATGCTATTTGTCAGCATCCGGTTGACGAATTGCTGACCGAGAAATGCGCCTATACCGTCTATGACAGAGCTGAAGAAGTGTGAGCAGCCCCACATGAGTGGTCCAATTTGAAAGTTAGTGCATGATCGGCCTTTGGTCCATCGGGATGATGGCTTCGGGCGCTGGTGGGCGGTAGCCCAATGCACTGTGTGGTCGCTTGGTGTTGTAGTGTTTCCTCCAGCTTTCGATGATGATTTGTGCTTCGCGCAACG